>NZ_JBSGBQ010000023.1:0-83440 GCF_053601335.1 Amycolatopsis sp. NPDC004747
AGCCCACCGCGGACGTCGAAGGAGATGTCCAGCGTCGTGCGGAACGCCTGCGACATCTCCAGGCCCTGCATGTTCTTGAAGCTGCCGTGGTAGACGACCTCCTGCATCGAGGGGTCGAAGAACAGCGTCAGATACACACCCGTCAGCAGCAGGATGATGAAGCTGTAGAGCGCGATCTCGCCCAGCAGGAACGACCAGTGCGTCGGGAACACCTTGTTCATCTGGTGCCGCAGACCCTTGGCCAGGTGATACCGCTGGTCGGCATTGTTCGCCGCATCGCCCAGCGCCTTCTCGACCGGGCTCGACCCCTTGGTCGGCGTGGTGAGTGAACTCATCGGCACCGCGCTCCTCACGTCGTCACGGGCCTCGACCGTGACACCGGGAGATCGATCCGGCAACCGAACCCCGCCGTCTGAATCGAATGTGAATCGCAGGGGCCGTCGCGCGTGCCCACGCCGATGTCACCCGGATGCCGTCACGGGCCGCAATGGTCCACAGTGGACGATCAGGACCTGCTGCACTGAAACCGAAAGCGCTTCCCGACGCCCCGCGGACCGCCGCGCCGGGGACTAGGCGAACCGCTCCCACGCCGACTGGCGGGTCATCCCCAGCGCCTCGCCGATCTGGGACCAGGTGCCGCCCAGCGCGCGGGCCTTGCCCACCCAGGCCGCCAGGTTCTCCTGGACCTGGGCGCTCGCCGCCGACACCGGGGTGAGGTTGGCCAGCACCTGCGCCAGCGGCAGGTCGTGCTCCCACGGGGCGATCAGCGGCGCGTCCGCCGGCTTGCCCTCGATCACCGACACGCACAACCCGACGCAGCCGTCGCAGATGAACACCCCCGGACCGGCGACCAGCGTGTCCACCTCCGTGTTGGCCTTGGAGCAGAACGAACAGCGCGCGAACACCACGGCAGTCATCGAAGACCTCCTTGTCAGGCGCGACCTTACAGACGTAAGGGAGCGCCTGACAAGAGGAACGCCGCCGTCCACTCGGACAGCTCCGTCAAGCGGGACGTCAGCTCCTCGATCTCCGCCCAGCGGCGGTGTTCGCGCTCCAGGTCCGGCACCAGGAAGTCCTCCACCAGCAGCAGCAGCGTCGCGATCTCGTAGGCGACGTCGGCCAGCTGCAGGAACGGCCGGTACTCCGCCGCCGTTCCCGGCCCGTGCCGCGCGGCCCAGTCGCGGGCGCCGTGGCCCGCCGCCCGGCACACCGACACCACCGTGCGCCGCAGGTCGGCGCGCCGGGAGGCCGATGGGCCTTCGGCCAGCGGAGCGACGTTCCAGGCCACCGACAGCAGGCAGCACCCGGCGTCGTCCATCGACTCGTTCATCACCGGACGTACTCTGCTGACCGGCACGCACAAGCCCGCCGCTCCGACTCGCCCGATCACCCCATCGCGTGAAGAACCGGCCCGGAACGGGTGAGCATCGGGACCGCGACGAAGTCCGCGAGCGCCTGCTGGCCGGCCTCGTTCGCGTGGATGCCGTCGCCGTTGTCGTACGCCGGCAGGATGCTGTTCGGCTTCAGCGGGTCCGCCAGCACCGTGTCGAAGTCCACGACCCCCGAACACGCGCCGCCGCAGGTGTTCCCGCGCCGGACGAACAGCGCGATCTCGTGCCGGGCCAGGTTCGCCTGGTCGCCGTACCCCGGCCGGGGCGTGCTCGGCGTGACGTACACCGCGATGCCGGCCGCCCGCAGGCGCGCGAACACCGCCCGGTAGCTGTCGAGGATCGCGGCCGCGTCGCAGCCGTACGCCAGGTCGTTGGTGCCGTAGTAGTAGATGACCGCCGTGACGCCGTGCAGCGCCAGGACGTCCCGGTCCAGCCGGCTCGCCGCGTCCAGGCCCGCGACCGACGGCGGCATCCCGGGGCACGTCCGCGCGCTCGTCGTGCCCGAGACCCCGGCGTTGGCGACGGCGAGCGGCGCGGACGCCGCCACGATCCGCCGGGCCAGGTCGTCGGTCCACCGGCGGTTCGCGCCGGGCCGGGTGCAGCCGGGGCCGCAGTTGGTGCTGCCGATGCCGTCGACGACCGAGCTGCCGAACGGGACCACGACGCCGTGCAAGGCCGCGTTGTGCACGTCGACGGCGCTGACGACGTAGGTCGACCCGACCGTCGACGTGAAGGCCGCCCCCGAGGTGTCGGCGGTGTGGTCGCCCGAGCCCGGCGGGGTGAGGTAGTTGTCGCGCAACGCCGCGCCGTGCCGGCCGGGCACGGCCGTGCCCTCGACCGCCATGGTCACCGCGAGGTCGGCGTCCGGGCCGGTCGCGAGCCTGGTCTCGTCGCTCCAGACCTCGCCGCCGGCGGGAACCGTCACCGCGGGCTCGCCGGCGAAGGTCAGCTCACGGGTGAAGGAGACCGCCGCGTCGCCCGCGCTGGGGCCGGCGGTGGCGTGCCCGATGGTCAGTGGCCCGGAGCCGAAGGTGTTCTGGAACCGGACGCGCACGGCGTCGCCGCCCCGGCTGAGGTGGGTGATCATCCGCAGCGTCCGGTCGGTGACCGGCGCGTCGGCCCGGCCGTCCTGCGACTGCGCCCACGACGTGAACCACGAGCGCCCGGCACCGGCGGCGCCGGGCGCGGAGACCACGGCGGCGGCCGCCACCGAAATCGCGGCGAGCAGGACGACCTTGCGCACGGCGCCTCCCGGGTCCACAAAGGACGAACGTCGACCCCCCTCCGCCGATCGTAAGCAGCCGGTCACGGAAACGACAGGGTTCTGTCCGATCTTGTCAGCGGCGGCGGATTCCGATTCGATGGCGGGCATGACCGAACCCCGCCTCTTCGGCGATCCGTACGAAACCCCGGACGGTACGACGGTGATCCCGGTGCACCGGCCGGTCGGCGTGTTCGCCGTCCGCGAGGGCCGGGCCCGGTGGGAGCCGGCCGTGGACGCCACGCGCGTCGCCCTGCTGGGGATCGGTGTCGGGCTGGTCGCGGCCACCTTCGCCGGGATCGCGATGGTGCACCGGCCGCCGTGGCCGGACCTGCGCCGGCGGTGGCCTCACCCCTTCGCCAGCGCCTGAACCCGGCCGAGCGGGCCGTTGTAGTAGTTCTGGTCCCCCGGCAGGCCGCCGCCCCTGGCGAACTGCCAGATGCTGTGCTTCGCCCACCCCGCGGGCAGCTCGCCGACGTCGGGGCCGTACCGCGCCAGCCAGAGCGGGTCGGTGTTCCCGAAGCGGCCGGTGTTGCCGGTGCAGCGCTTCCACCACGCCGTGCTCGTGTAGATCAGCGCGCTGCGCTTGACCCTCGCCAGGTACGTGCGGGTGAAGTCGGCGATCCACGCCGTCATGTCCGCCGGGCTCTTGCCGTAGCAGACTTCGCCGTACGGGTTGTACTCGACGTCCAGCGCGCCGGGCAGGGTGGTGCCGTCCGCGCGCCAGCCGCCGCCGTTGGCGATGAAGTACTCCGCCTGCTCGGCCCCGCCCGAGACGTCCGGGCGGGCGAAGTGGTACGCGCCGCGGATGATGCCCGCCGCGTGCGCGCCGTCGTACTGCTGCCCGAACTGCGGGTTGACGAACCCGGTGCCCTCGGTCGCCTTGACGTAGCTGAACTTGGCCCCGGCGCCGGCCGCCGCGGCCCAGTCGACCGGACCCTGGTGCCCGCTGACGTCGTGCCCCAGCGTCTGCCCGTCGGCTTCGGCCCGCGGGGTTCCCTGGACGCCTTCGTACCGGGCGATCTGCGTGCCCGCGTAGTTCTCCTCCGCCAGCGCGTAGCCGGCTCGGGCGGGCGGCGCGACCACCACCGCCGCGAACGCGGCCAGCGCGGCCGCGCCGGCGAGCCGTTGTGCCGTCACGGTTCGGTTCATCCGGGCTCCGATCACGGTGGGCGCAGGTCCGGACTCCATGCTGCCTGCCGCGCTCGTTCCCCGCGAGGGGTCTGTCACCCGATGCAGTGATCTTCAGAGTTCGGTGGTGATGATCGCCTCGACGAGCACCTCCCCGGCCGGGGTCAGTTCGACGACGCCCGGCCGCAGCCGGACCAGGCCGCGCGAAGCCAGGGACCGGAACTTCCCCAGCCACGGTTCCGCGAACAGCGAGCTGCCGGGAAACCGTTCGCGGTGCAGGGAATCGCGCACCGGCTGCAAGGTCGTCAGCGCCATCTTCACCGCGCGCGCTTCCTGTGCCTCGGGCGTGAACCTGGTCGCCGAGCCCAGCGGGATCCGGCCGGCGAGCACGGTTTCGGTGTAGCGGCGGGAGTTCACGTCGGTGATCGCCTCGGACGCGCGGCAGCTCGAACTGCCGCCCAGGCCGATCGCGACCTCGGCCTCCTGCCGGTCCTGGTCGACCATGATGGACTTCCACTTCTCCGGCCCGAGCCCGTCGCGCGCGAAGTACATCGTCGGGTGCTCGGTGTACCCGGCCGCCCGCAGGCCTTCGGTGAGCAGCTCCCGCATCTGGTACTGCTCGCCGAGCGTGGGCCAGCGGTGGCCGTCGCGCACGAGCTTGTCCCGGTAGGACGGCAGCTGCCAGGCCGCCGGCTTTTCGCCGGTGACGCCGGTGCGGGTGTCGCTGTAGGACGCCAGGTGCAGCTTCGTGCACACCACCGCCGTGACCTCGTTCTCCAGCACGACGTCGAGGTCGCGCCGGACGCTGTCGAGGGTCTGGTCCAGCAGGCCGTACATCAGGTCGATGCTGACCCACTCGAAGCCGGCCGCCTTCGCATTGCGGACGAAGTCGACGCACATCCGCGCGGTGTGCTCGCGCCCGCACAGCCGCAGCACGTGGTCGTCGAACGACTGGACGCCGCTGGAGAGCTTGGTGCAGCCCAGTTCCCGCAGCAGGTCGAGCTTGGCCGGGGTGAACGTGCTGGGGTCGCCCTCGAAGCGGATCGTCGTGCCGGCGGTGAACCCGAAGTTCTCGCGGTAGAACTCCAGCAGCCGCCGGATTTCGGGCTCCGGCAGCAGTGACGGGGTGCCGCCGAAGACGTTGAACTCCCCCACCTCGGCGCCGGCGAGGTGGGGCACGGCGTCGAGCCACAGCCGCGCTTCGGCGATGTTGAGGTCGACCCAGTCGGCCGCCTTCTCCATCTTCCCCTTCACCAGCACCACCGGGTACTGGCAGAACCGGCAGCGGTAGGCGCAGGTCGGGATGTAGGACCACAGGTGGATCGGGCCGGCCGACGCGAGCTGCGCGTCCAGGTCGGCGAGGAACTCCGGCGGCGAACCGGGCAGGTTGCCGGGGAACACGTGCGCCCCGAACGGGTCCTCCTGCACGAAGTCCAGCAGGTGCCGGTTCTCGGGCGCTTCGAGGACGTCGAGCACCGCGGGACGCGGCCATGCGGGATCGATCGCGTGCAGCGAGCCGACCGCCGCTTCGTAGCCCAGGGTCATCAGAACACCCCTCCGTTGCCGAAGTAGTTGTGGGCCTCGCCCGATTCGCGGTCCTCGCAGTAGTAGCGGACGAACTCCGCGAACCGCTCGGCCGGGACTTCCGCCAGGCACGGCGGCAGCGGCGGCGGGTACCCGATGTCTTCGCCGACGTGCCGCCGCAGGCACGCGAACAGCTCGTCGGCGAACTCGAAGTACAGCCGGTAGGACGGCGTCTTGTAGGCGTGGATCGGGGTGAAGTCGACGACGCGCATCTCGTGCCGGATTTCGGTGATCCGCCGGGCCAGCCGCGCGGCGAGGTCCGGCCCGAAGAACGCGATCACGGCGTCGTCCTCCAGCAGCGCCGGGGTCAGCAGCACCGGCAGGATGGTGTTCTTCGGGGTGAAGTCCTTGATCGAGAACTCCCACGCCTGCCGCGCCTCGGCTTCGGTGAGGTCGGTGGGCACCGGCGGCGCCGACGGCCGGATGTCGCGCATGACGATGATGCCGTCCGAGCCGTAGGCCCGGCCGGCGATGACCTCGTCGATGGCGTGGTCGACCCGCCGCGGGTTGATTTCGACGCGCGAGCGCGGCACGTAGGTGATCGGGTCGCCGCCGTTGGCGACCTTGATCCCGAAGTCCCAGTCGTCGGAGAGGTGGTTGACGAACTTCCCGTCCTGCAGCTGGTAGAAGATCTCGATGCCACCCGCGCGCTCGTAGGCGTCGCGCTCGACGGCGAAGCCCTTGCCGTCGGGGAAGCCGCCGAAGAGCGAGAACGTCACCGCGCGGCACCGCAGCGTCTTCTGGATCGCCTCCCACAGCCGCGGCCGCCCGGTGAAGTGCTCGGCGTTGTAGTAGTAGTCGCAGACGCCGATGGCGGCCTTGGACGTCTCCATCGCGTCCAGCAGCTCGCTCAGCCAATGCGCGTCCACCCGGCAGTCCGCGTCGGCGGAGACGAGGTGGAACCGCTCCGCCGGGTCGCTGTCGGGCCGGTTCCGGCTGCGGGCCGCGGCGAAGTCCATCCCGGCTCGCCGCGCGCACGAGACACCCTGCTCGGGCTCGTGGATGACGTGCAGGGCCAGGTCCGGGTGCGCGGCCGCGAAGGCGTGTGCGATGGCCACGGTGTCGTCGGTGGAGTTGTTGTCGACGAGCACGACCTCGTACCGGCTCTTGTCCAGCGGCCCGTCGCCGTCACGCTGGTCGTGCAGGGTCCGCAGCACCTCCGGGAGGTTGGCGGCTTCGTTGTAGACCGGCAGCACGACGCTCATCCGCGTCGCCGCCCCCATCGGCGGCGGGTACAGCCGGTCGACCAGGTCGTCGACCACCCGTGCGCCGAACCGCGCCTGCCCGAGTTCCGAGTTCACCCGCACCACTTCCGCCCGTTTCCCTTCGTCGGTGATCAGCTCGGCGACTTCGCGCGCGAAGGCCGCGTCCGGCAGGTCGCGGGCCCGGATGTCGAGCACCGGGGCGCGGAAGCCGCCGTAGACGACGTCGTAGAGCTCGTACCCGCTGGTGATGTACGGCGTTCCGGAGGCGATCGCCTCGCTGACCGGGTTGCCGTAGCTCTCGTAGTCGTAGGAGGTCAGGAAGGAGACGACGGTCGCGTGCGCGAGCAGGTCGCGGACCGAGTACCGGCCGGGGACCGGCGTGTCGTACGGGGTCAGCCAGCCGCCGAAGACGACCCGCTCGCGCACGCCGAGGCGGTCCGCGAGGCCGGTGAGCCGGGCGTGCTCGGTCGGCGTCTCCCCGGTGTCGCCGGCGACGAACAGCCAGGCCTCCGGCAGCAGCGCGAGCAGGTGGAGGTCCCGGTCGATGCGCTTCTGCGGGATGATCCGGGTGATCCGGGCCAGCAGCGGGACGTCCTCGGGGATGCCGTGGTCCCGCCGGAAAGCCGCGTTGCGCTCGTCGATCCGCGCCGGGGCGATGGCGAAGGAATTGGGCAGGACGTCGATGTTCGCCAGCCCCGGCACCCAGTCGAGGGTCCGCGCCTTCGCCTGTTCGTGCAGGGCGAAGTAGTGGAGGTGCGGGGAGTTGCGCGGCGCGGGGACGCCGGGGTACGGGAACGTGCCGTACTTGGCGATCCCGGGTTCGCTCTGCCACATCAGGTCGTGGTCGCGCCAGAACACGAACCGGCCGAGCCGGTGGCGGGTGCCGTAGCGGTCGATCGCCCGGTACAGCGCTTCGGTGTAGGCGAGGTTTTCCGGCAGGGTCCCGTTTTCCACCATCACCACGGTGACGCCGAGCCGCTCCCAGGTGGCCACGATCCGGTCCGCCAGCTCGCCGGCGACGCGGTCGATCTCCGGGCGCAGCGCGAAGTCGCCGCCCTGCACGACTTCGGTCAGGACCCGCTCGACGAACGCGCGGTCGTAGCCCCGGATCCGCTCGACGCCGTCGACGCGGTCGAGCGTGACCCAGTCCGGCAGCAGCCGGGCCTCGTCGCGGTAGGGCCGGAAGAACGCGCCCTTGTCCGCCTTGATGTCGTACCCGAGGTCCAGGTGGACGCGGTGCCCGCGAGCCGCGAAGCGGTGTGCCGTCTTGAGGAACTCCACCACGACCCCGGACAGCGGAGTGGCGTCGAAGGACACGCCCCAGAGCACTGACATCGATGTCAAACCCCCGAATCGGCTTGGCCGTCGGGTCCAGCGTAAGCGCCGGGGTGTCGAACGGCCGTGTGAACGCCTTCGTGGTTGACCGCGGCCGCCCGCAGCCTCCACAGTGACCGCATGAACCGGGCCCTCGGGGTGCTGACCTGCGGCGCCCTCCTTTCGATCGCGCTCGGGGTCCTCGGCTCCGGGGAACCCCGGCTCGCCCTCGTGCTCGGCGCCGTCTTCGCCGTGCTCGCCACCGCGGCCTTCGGCTGGGTGCGGGCCCGCGGGCACCTGGCGTGGGGCGCGGCCTACGTCGCGGTCCAGCTGCCGCTGGCCTTCGTGCTCTTCACGATCGACGCGGGCGTCGGGACGACGCTGTTCCTGGTCGTGCTGGTCAGCCAGTGCGTGCTGCTGCGCCTGCCGCGGCCGGCGATCGCGCTCGTCATCGCCGTGGTCCCGCTCGTGCACCTCGGGATGTCGCTGGGCGAGGGCCTGCGGGAAGGCATCGGCACCTTCATGTCGGTGCTGTTCGCCGCGATCATCACCGAGCTTTCGCTGCGCGAACAGCGCTCGCGAAGCGAACTCGCCGAGGCGTACGCGAAACTCCGCGACCACGCCGCCCAGGCGGAGCGGCTCGCCACGGCGCAGGAGCGCAACCGCGTCGCCCGCGACATCCACGACGGCCTCGGGCACTCGCTCACCGTCGTGCAGATGCAGGTGAAGGCCGCGCGGGCGGTGCTGCCGACCGACCCCGGCAAGGCCGACGAAGTGCTGGCCAAGGCCCAGGAGCAGGCCGAAACCGCGCTGGCCGAGGTCCGCCGCTCGGTGCGGGCGCTGCGCGAACCGCGGGTGGTGCCGCCGCTGCCGGAGGCGCTGAAGGCGCTCGCCGAAGAGACGTCGGCGACCGGTGTCCCGACCCGGCTCACGGTGACCGGCACCGAACGCCCGCTGCCGGACGAGCGGCGCGAAGCCCTCTACCGGGCCGCGCAGGAGGGCCTGACGAACGTCCGCAAGCACGCGAGCGCCGCCACGGCGGACGTGGTGCTCGGCTACACCGCCACCGCCGTCCGGGTCGAGGTCCGCGACGACGGCCGCGGCCGCGACGGCGCCGCGTCGACCGGCTTCGGCCTGGTCGGCCTGCGGGAACGGGCCGAGCACCTCGGCGGCGAACTCGCCTTCACTTCAACCCCCGGCGGCGGCAGCGCCCTGACCATGGAGATCCCCGGATGACGCCGGTCCGCGTCCTGCTCGTCGACGACCAGGCCCTGTTCCGCGAAGCCCTCGCCACGCTCCTCGCCACCCACGACGGCATCGACGTCGTCGGCGAAGCCGGCAACGGTGCCGAAGCCCTGCGTGAAGCCGCTTCGCTGGCCCCCGACGTCGTGCTGATGGACCTGCGCATGCCGGTCCTCGACGGCGTGGCCGCGACCCGGCGGCTGCGGGTCGAGCACGCGAGCGTCCGGGTGATCGCGCTGACCACCTTCGACGACGACGAGGACGTCTTCGCCGCCCTGCGCGCGGGCGCCGTCGGGTACCTGCTGAAGGACGTCTCGTCGGCGCGGCTGGTGGAGGCGGTGCTGGCCGCGGCGCGCGGGGAATCCGTGCTGCAGCCCTCGGTGGCGGCGAAGGTCGTCGCCCGGTTCGCGCAGCTGCCGGACGCACCGGAGCCGCGGCCGCAGCCGCTGGTGGTGCCGCTGTCGGAGCGCGAACTCGACGTGCTGCGCCTGCTCGCCGACGGCCGCAGCAACCGGGAGATCGCGGCGGCGCTGTTCCTCGCCGAGGGCACGGTGAAGAACCACGTCACGAACGTCCTGGGCAAGCTCGGCGCCCGCGACCGGACCCAGGCCGCCCTGCGCGCGAGGGATCTCGGCCTGCTGTAGACCATGACCCCCGGTCATGACTTCCGGCACCTGGCCGCACGGCCGCCGGCCGCGATGCTCCTTCCAGGAAAGACCTGGAGGGAAACCATGACCACCACCGGAACCACCCGGACCACCGGCCGCAAGCTCGCCCGGTTCACCGGCCACTACGTCGAGATGGTCGTCGCCATGCTGGTCGGCATGGTGGCGCTCGGCCCGCTGTGGCCGTCCGCCTGGCTCGACCGCCCCGACGCCGGCGCACTGGTGATGGCCACGAACATGACCGTCGCGATGGTCCTGGCCATGGCTCTGCGCCGGCACTCGTGGCCGCGGATCGCCGAGATGGCCGCGGCGATGTACCTGCCGTTCGCGGCGCTGCTCGTGCCGTACTGGCTGGGCGCGATCTCCGGCACCACGCTGATGGTCGCCGGGCACGTGGTCATGTTCCCGCTGATGCTCGCCGCCATGGTGTGGCGCCGCGCCGAGTACTGGCACTGATCGTGCTGAAGCGCATCGCCTTCCTCCTCGCCGCGGTGGCCGCCGTGCTGGTGGTCCCCGCCGTGGGCGCCACCGTCGCCTCGCTCGGCGCGATCGGCGCCCTCTACGCCGCCGGCCCGCCGCGGCCCGTCCCCGCCGCGGCCCCGGTCCCCCATGACCCGGCCAAGCCGACCGCCGTGGTCGTCGTCGGCGATCGCGGTGCCGTCGTCTCCGACGCACTCGCCCCCTACGAGATCCTGGCCGCGACCGGCCGGTTCAACGTCTACACGGTCGCGCCGCACCGCGACCCGAAGCCGCTGACCGGCGGCCTGGACCTGGTGCCGGACTTCGACTTCACCGGCCTCGCCGCCCGGCTCGGTTCGCGGGCGCCGGACCTGGTCGTCGTGCCGGCGTTCCCGGACGTCGGCGAGCCCAGCGCCGAACCCGTCACCACCTGGCTGCGGGCCCAGGCCGCCCACGGCTCGAAGCTGCTGAGCGTCTGCAACGGCGGCGCGGTGCTCGCCTCCGCCGGTCTGCTGGACGGGCGGCCGGCCACCGCGCACTGGCTGAAGGTCGACGCGTGGGCCGCCGAGTACCCGGCGGTGCGGTGGGTGCGCGGGGAACGGTTCGTCGACGACGGCACCGTCGTCACCACCGCCGGGATCCTCTCCGGCATCGACGGCACGCTGCACTGGGTCGAGCGGCTCGCCGGGCGCCAGGTGGCGGCCGGCGCCGCCGCGTCGATCGGCTGGCGCCGCTACGGCACCGCCGTGCCGGTGCACCCGCCGGACGGGATGCCGGACGCGGCCGCGATCGTCAACGCCGGGTTCCGCTGGCACCCCGACGAGATCGGCGTGCTGCTCGCCGACGGCGTCGGCGAGGTCGAGCTGGCGTCGGTGTTCGACACCGAAGGCCAGTCGCTGTCCTCGCGCACCCTCGCCGTGAGCGCCGGCGGCGGCCCGATCCGGTCCCGGCACGGGCTCACGTTCCTGCCCCGCGCGGCGCTCGCCGCCGCACCGGACCTCGACCGGCTGCTCGTCCCCGGCGCGACGCGCGGGGTCACGCCACCACCCGGCGGACCGGCCCCCGAGTACGTCCACGACCGCCCGGGCTTTCCCTATGACACCGCGGTGAGCGGCCTTTCCCACCGCACCGACGTGGCGACCGCGCGTTGGACGGCGAAGGTGCTGGAGCTGCCCACCGACGGGATCGTCTTCGAAGGCGACGCCTGGCCGTGGTGGCCGACGGCGCTGCCGGTCGTGCTGGTCCTGCTGGGCGTCGCGGCGCTCGCCGTGGTCGTCCGGGTGCAGCGGGAGCGGCGGAAGCGGCGTCCTGAAACGATTTAGGTGGTGCCCCGGCCAGTCCGGGGCATACCACTGGCGTATTGCTCCCACGTGAGCTTCTCATTACAGTCACCAGGCACGCCGGGTTGAAACGTTCTAAATCCGGCGCCCGTCCCCGCCGCAAGGGAGCCTGCATGCTGCCCTCGAAGCTCTGGCGCGCCGCCACGACCACGCTCGCCGCGATCCTGGCCATGGCGGCCGCCGCGGCGCCCCCGGCCGGTGCCGCGCCGCCGCCCACGCTCGCCGGCGCGCACTGGATCTGGTACCCGGAAGGCGACGCCCGCGTCGCCGCGCCGGCCGGGACCCGGTACTTCCGCACCACGTTCGCCGTCCCCGCCGGCGCGGTCACCGACGCCCGGCTCGTCCTGACCGGCGACGACACCGCCGACGTCTGGCTCAACGGCAGCCCGCTCGCCTCCTCGGCCCGCACCGCGGACTCGTGGCGCCGGGCGCTGCCGGTGGACCTCGCCCCCGCGCTCGTCCCCGGCGCCAACACCCTGGCCGTCGCCGTCCGCAACGCCGGCGGCCCGGCGGGCCTGCTCGGCCGGGTGCGGGTGACCACGACGGGCGGCACCACCGACCTGGCCACCGGACCCGCCTGGAAGAGCGCCACGACCGCTCCGGAAGGCTGGGAACAGCCCGGCTTCGCGGACGCGGGCTGGCGCGCGGCCGCGGACCTCGGCGCGTACGGCGCCGCGCCCTGGGGCACCGGGGTCACCGTTCCCGGTCCGTCGGAGGCGTCCCCGCTGGCGGTCGCGAGCGCCACGGTCGCGAACCGGGTGAACCCGCTCGGCGTCGACCCGGCGCAGCTGCGGTTCGGCTGGAAGCTGACGTCCGCGGCCGCGCAGCAGCGGCAGTCGGCCTACCAGCTCGTCGTCTCCGCCGGCGGCAAGGACGTCTGGGACAGCGGCCGCGTCGCCTCGGCCCAGCAGGCCGACGTCGCCTACGGCGGGCCGCCGCCGGCCTCGCTCACCGCCTACACCTGGCGCGTCCGCGTCTGGGACGGCCAGGGCCGCGCCGGCGGCTGGAGCCCGGTGCAGCGCTTCGAAACCGCGCTGCGGACGCCGTCGGCCGAGTGGGCTGGCGCCTTCCTCGGCCGGGCCACGACCGGCCCGGACCTCGCCGGGGCGAGCTGGATCTGGTACCCCGAAGGCGATCCGGCCGGCGGTGTCCCGCCGTCGACCCGGTTCTTCCGCAGGACACTGGACCTGGCCGCCGCCCCGGCGAAGGCCACCCTGGTGGTCACCGGCGACGACACCGCGACCGTCTGGGTCAACGGCACCCGCGTCAGCGACTCGCCGCGCGTCGCCGACTCGTGGAAGACGGCCGCCGTCGTCGAGGTCGGCAGCCTGCTGAAGGCCGGGTCGAACACCGTCGCGGTCAGCACCGAGAACACCACCCAGAGCCCGGCCGGGGCGATCGCGAAGCTGACCGTCCAAGGTGGACCCGCGCTGGTCACCGACGGGTCGTGGAAGGCGAGCCGGAGCGGCCCGGACGGCTGGCCGCAGCCCGGCTTCGACGACAGCGCCTGGCCCGCGGCGAAGGCGCTGGCCACCTACGGCACCGGGCCGTGGGGTGCGAACGTCGTCGCCGGCGCCCCCGCTCCCCTGCTGCGCAAGAGCTTCACCGTCGCCAAGCCGGTCGCGAGCGCGCGGCTGCTGACGACCGCGCTCGGGCTGCAGGAGACCCACCTCAACGGCGTCAAGGTCGGTTCCGAGGTGCTCGCGCCGGGCTGGACGGACTACGCGAAACGCCTGCAGTACCGGGTTTCCGACGTCACCGCGCAGATCCGCGCCGGGGAGAACGTCCTCGGCGCGCTGGTCGGCAACGGCTGGTACTCCGGCAGCGTCGGCATCGCCGGCAGCCAGAAGTACGGCACCGAGCCGTGGTACTCCGCGCAGCTGAAGCTGACCTTCACCGACGGCACGAGCAGCACGATCGCGACCGACGGCACCTGGAGGGCAGGCGACGGCCCGATCCGCGCCGACGACCTGTACCAGGGCGAAACCTACGACGCGCGGCTCGCGGCGGACGGCTGGGACCGGCCCGGCTTCGACGACCGCGGCTGGGCGGCACCCCGGGTGCGCTCCGGCGCGCCGCCGAACCTGGTGTCCCAAGTGGACAACGGGGTCGCGGTGCAGCAGGAGTTCACGCCGGTCTCGTGGACCCAGCCGAAACCGGGCGTGTGGGTGGCCGACTTCGGCCAGAACTTCGGCGGCCGGAACCGGTTGACCGTGACCGGCCCGGCCGGCACCACCGTCACCATGCGGCACGCCGAGGTGCTCAACCCCGACGGCACGCTCTACACCGCCAACCTCCGCGCGGCCCAGGCCACCGACCGGTTCACCCTCGCCGGCACCGGCGCCGCGGAGACCTACGAACCGCGGTTCACCGTGCACGGCTACCGGTACGTCGAGCTGACCGGCCTGCCCTCCGCGCCGACCGCGGCGACGCTCACCGGGCGCGCGATGTGGACCTCGGCCGCGCAGACCGGGACGTTCACGACGTCGAACGCGCTGGTGAACCAGCTGCAGCACAACATCCTGTGGGGTGAGCGCTCGAACATGCTGTCGGTGCCGAGCGACTGCCCGCAGCGCGACGAGCGGCTCGGCTGGACCGGCGACATCGGGATCTTCGCCGGGACGTCGACGTTCAACCTCGACGTCGCGAACTTCCTCGGCAAGTTCAGCGACGACCTGGTCGACGCCCAGCACGACGACGGCTCGTTCACCGACGTCGCGCCGGGCGTGCTGGGCGGCTCGGGCACGGCGGGCTGGGGCGACGCGGGCGTGATCGTGCCGTACACGCTGTGGCAGCGCTACGGCGACACCGGCGTGATCCGGGAACACTTCGCCGCGATGGTCAAGTGGGTCGAATACCTGCGCTCGACGTCGGGTGCCGACCTGATCCGCGACCACCAGACCTACGGGGACTGGCTCAACGTCGACGACAACACCGGGCAGGACCTCATCTCGACGGCGTTCTTCGCGTGGTCGTCCCGGCTGGTGTCGCGGATGGCGGCGGCCACCGGCCACAGTGCCGAGGCGGCGCAGTACGGGACGCTGGCCGACCAGGTCGCGGCCGCGTTCACCCGGCGGTTCGCCGCGGCCGACGGCACGATCGGCTCGGGCTCGCAGACCGGGTACGTCCTGGCGCTGGCGTTCGGGCTGCTGCCGTCCTCGCTGGTCCAGCCGGCGGCCGACAAGCTGGCGGCCCGGGTCGCGGCGGCGGGCGGGCACCTGAGCGTCGGCTTCCTCGGCGTGGAGAACCTGCTGCCGGTGCTGGCCGCGCACGGGCACACCGACGTCGCCTACCAGGTGCTGCTGCAGCCGGGCTTCCCCGGCTGGGGCTACATGATCGGCCACGGTGCGACGACGGTCTGGGAGCGCTGGGACGGCATCAAGCCGGACGGCTCGTTCAACGACCCGGGGATGAACTCGTTCAACCACTACGGGCTCGGCTCGGTGGGCGACTTCCTCTACCGCTCGGTGGGCGGGCTGGCCCCGGCGTCCCCGGGGTACGCGTCGCTGCGGATCGCGCCCCGGCCGGGCGGGGGCCTGACCTCGGCGAAGTCGGCCTACGAAACGCCCTACGGCGGCGCGGTCAGCGACTGGTCCGCCGCGAACGGGCGGTTGACGCTGCGGGTGACGATCCCGGCCGGGTCCTCGGCGACGGTCGTGGTGCCGACGTCGCAGCCCTCGGGGGTGGTGGCGCCGCCCGAAGCGGTGCCGTCCGCGCCGGGGACGTACTTCCTGCCTGCGGGCACGTACGTCTTCACGGCTCCGGTGTAACCGGGAGGAGCCGCACCCGCAGGTGGAAGTGGTCGAGGGTGGCGGGCAGCGGCCGGTCCGGGGACAGCACCGGGCCGGCCGTCTGCTCGAACCGGTGCTCGCGCAGCAGGTTCGCCAGCATCGTGCTCGCGCAGAACCGGACCAGGTCGCGGCCCGGGCAGATCGCCGGGCCCGCGCTGAACGGCACCAGGGCCGGGTTCTCCGCCGCGCGGCCGTCGAGCCAGAGGTCGGGCTCGAAGCGGTCCGCGTACGGCAGGTCCGGGTCGCGGTGGAAGAACGGGGTGAAGATCAGCACGGTCGTGCCGGCCGGGCCCCAGGACGTCTCCTCGGTGGTCTCCCGCAGGAGCATCGGCGTGGTCGGCCACAGCCGGACCGCGTCCAGCACGCACGCGCGCAGGTAGCTCAGCCGGGCCGGGCCGGTGTCCTCGAGGTCTTCGCGGGCGCGGTCGGCGGCCGCCGGGTGGCCCGCCAGCAGGGCCAGCGTCCGGAACGTCGCCATGCCCGCCGCGTCGAACGCGAACAGCCAGTGCGCCACCTGGTCGGGCGCGGTGTCCTTCCCCTCCGGGCCGGCGGCCGCGATCGCCGCCGCCAGGCTGCCGGGCTCGGCGCGGTCGAGGTGCCCGGTCAGGCGCCGCCGGAACTGCTCGCGCAGCTGACGGCGCTTCGGGTGCAGGTAGGCCCAGTTCGCGTCGAGCCGCAGGCGGGCGAGCTGGTCGGTGAGCGTCGTGTCGTCACGGGCGCCGGAGCCGAGCACGACCCGCCGGACCAGGCGCCACCAGGCCATGGTGAAGGTGTCCCAGTCGAGTTCGCGGGTCACCGAGTCCAGCAGGACGGCGGTTTCCTCCTCGACGGCTTTCGCGAACGGCCCGGCCAGCTCGTGCAGCGGACGGCCGGGCTGCAGCACGGCTTCGGTGAACCGGCGGCGGGCCGGCCGGTCCGCGGCGTCCGAGATCAGCACGCCGTGCGGCTGGAAGTGCCCCAGCGCGGCCCGTTTCTCCACTGTGGACGGACTGAACGGCGTCGGCGCGCCGGCCAGCACGCGCTTGACGTCCGCGCCGGACAGCGCCAGTTTCACCGAACGGCCGGGGACGCGCAGCTTCAGCGGGTGACCGTGGTGGCGGTCGCGCAACCGGCGCAGCAGGCGGATCGCCGGGCGGTCGGACTGCAGCTTCCCGGCCGGCGCCAGCACCGCGGGACGGCGCTTGATGACCCCGCCGGCCAGCGTGGGCAGGGCGACCTCGAGCGCGACCCGCAGGGTCTCGGCGACCGAGGCGGTCTCCGGTTGCGTGCGGTGTTCCCGGGTGGACGTCATGGCGCCCGGCTACCCGCGGGCCGGGGTGCGGAAACGCGCCTCAGCCGCGGAGGGCGACGTTCAGCACGTCGCCGGCGTGGTCCAGGCAGTCGACGCAGATCACCGCGTCCCGCGCGGCGCAGTCCACGCGCAGCAGCGGCCGCCGGAGCCCGAGGAACGTCCGGCGCTCCCGGCGGCCGCAGAAGTCGCAGACCGCGGCCAGCGGGGACGTCACCGCCGCCAGCACGTCGCCCGCGCCGCTCTCCCGGTCCGCGCCGTCACGCACCACGCGCAGGCCGGCGCGGACGCAGTCCACGCAGATCGGCCCGTTGCGCCCGGGCACCCGGGGGTCGCGCCGCCTGCCGCAGAACCGGCACGGCGCGCCCGCCCCGTTCGTCGCCGTCACCGCGGCCTCCTCGGTTTCGCCGCCCGCACGCCGGGAATCCGGGCCGCGGCGCGCCTCTCCCCGTCACGCTACCCCGGCTCCGGGGTACCGGCCGGTCGCGTGCGCCCCGGATGCACGACCGGCCGCGGTGCCGGGCGGACAGGAGGAGTTCCTTGGCGTCGTTGACGGTGTTGTTCGGGGTGGCCGGCCTGCTCGCGCTCGCCGCGGCGATCGTGCCCAAGCTGGTCGCCGACCGGCCGTTCTCGGTGCCGCTGGTGATGCTCGTCGCCGGGATCGTGCTCGGGGTGCTCCCGCTGCCCGCACCCTACGGCGACGGCTGGAGCGACCCGGCGGCCCACCTGCACGGCGTGGAATCCTTCGCCCAGCTGGGGATCCTCGTCGCGCTCGCCGGGGCGGGGCTGTCGGTGGACCGCCCGTTCGGCCTGCGCCGGTGGGGCTCGACGTGGCGGCTGCTCGCCGTCACCATGCCGGTGTCGATCCTCGCGATCGCCGTGCTCGGGTACTGGTGGCTCGCGCTCGCCCCCGGCGTCGCGCTGCTGCTGGCCGCGGCGCTGGCGCCGACCGACCCGGTGCTGGCGGGCGACATCGGCGTGCCGCACCCGGACGTCGAGCCGGAACTGGCGCGGAACAACGAAATCCGCTTCACGCTGACCACCGAGGCCGGGCTCAACGACGGCCTCACCATGCCGTTCGTGGTCCTCGGCCTGGCGCTGGCGAGCGGGCAGCCCCGGCTGGACGTCTCCTGGGTGCTGGTGGACCTGCTGCTGCCCTTGGCCGTCGGCGTCGTGGCCGGCCTGGTCACCGGGCGGCTGCTCGGCTGGGCGATCTTCCGGACGACGTCGGACCGGCTGCGCCTCGCCGAGTACGCCGACGGGCTGGTCCTGCTCGCGCTGGCGTTCGTGCCCTACGCGCTGTCGGAAGCGGTGCACGGCAACGGGTTCGTCGCCGTGTTCGTCGCGGCGGCCGCGGTGCGCACGCAGGAGCGCGAGCACGAGTACCACGGCGTCCTGCACGCCTTCGGCCGCCAGCTGGAACGGCTGTTCGTCCCGCTCGCCCTGCTCGGGCTGGGCCTGGCCGTCGGCGACGGCCTGCTGCGCGGCCTGCAGCCCCTCGAAGTGGTGATCGCCGTCGTCGCCGTGCTGGTGGTCCGCCCGGTCGTGGGCTGGCTCTCCCTGCTCGGCGCGTCGTCGCCGGGACGGCCCGCGACCGCGGCGATCGCGTTCTTCGGCGTCCGCGGCATCGGCACGCTCTACTACCTGGCCTACACGCTCAACCGGCTTCCCGTGCCGCAGCAGGACGTTCTGTGGCGGGTCGGCGCCCTCGCCGTCGCGGTGTCGGTGATCGTGCACGGCGTCCTCGCCGAGCCGGCGATCCAGCGGATCGAGCGGACGGGCGGCCACCTGCCGGCCGATGTGTAGGTCGCGAACCAGTGGGTAACCGGACGGCAAGGCCCTTTTGGCGACTGGCCGATCCGGAAATGTCGCCGCGACGGAAGGTGCACCCCGATGAACGACAAGCTGGAAAACAAGGGCGAAGAGCTCAAGGGCCGGGCCAAGGAGGCCGTCGGCGACGCCACCGACAACGAGCAGTGGCAGGCCGAGGGCAAGTCCGAGCAGGCCAAGGGCTCGCTCAAGCAGGCGGGCGAGAAGATCAAGGACGCCGTGAAGGGCGTCACGGACAAGAAGTAGCCCGTTTTCCCGCTGCCGCACCCCGGACGCCGAGGTGCGGCAGCGGGCGCGCGTCTGGGGGCGGTAGGTGTTCGAAGGGTTCACGCTGGACCGGATCGACGTCGGTGAAGTGACGCTGCGAGTGCGCCACGGCGGCTCCGGGCCGCCGGTCCTGCTCGTGCACGGGCATCCGCGGACGCACACCACGTGGCACCGCGTCGCCCCGCGGCTCGCCGACCGGTTCACCGTCGTGTGCGCGGACACCCGGGGCTACGGCGAGTCGGCCAAACCACCCACCGACGCCGGCCACACCCCCTACAGCAAACGCGCCATGGCCGCGGACTTCGTCGCGCTGATGCGGCACCTGGGGCACGAGCGGTTCTTCGTGGCGGGCCACGACCGCGGTGCCTACGTGGCGACCCGGCTGGCGCTCGATCACCCGTCGGTGGTCCGCGGCGCGGCGATCCTCGACGCCGTCCCGATCGGCGAGGCCCTCGCCCGCTGCGACGCCCGGTTCGCGCGCGAGTGGTACCACTGGTTCTTCTTCGCCCAGCCGGAAAAACCCGAACGGGTGATCACCGCGGATCCCGACGCCTGGTACGAGGTCAGGACGAAGAACACGCCCGAACGGCTCGGGGCGGAGAACTTCGCCGACTTCCACCGCGCGATCCACGACCCGGCCACGGTGACCGCGATGCTCGAGGACTACCGCGCGGGCCTGGGCATCGACCGCGAACATGACGACGCCGACCGCGCCGCCGGGCGGCGGATCGCGTGTCCCACCCTGGTGCTCTGGTCGAGCGAAGACGACATGGAGGACCTCTACGGCGACGTCCTGGCGGTCTGGCAGCCGTGGACGACGGACCTGCGCGGGCACGCCATCGAGTCCGGGCACCACGTGGCCGAGGAGAACCCCGAGGACCTCGCCGCCGCGCTGGGCGGGTTCTTCGGCGGGATTCAGCGGTAGCGAGAGGCGAGTTCGGGCCGCTGCCCGCCGAAGGCGGCCACATCGGCCCGGAAGACGGCCTCGAGCAGGCCGGCGTCCTCGACGCCCGGGGCCGTGACGACTTCACCGAGGTCGAAGCCGCGCAAGGACGCCGTCACGACGTCCTCGGCGGACATCCGGGGCACCGCGCTCAGGTCGAGGCCCTGCCGCTCGTGGAACTCGGTCGCGACGACACCCGGGCACAGGACCTGCACCTGCACGCCGGTGCCCTCGAGCTCGGCGTGCAGGGTCTGGGACAGCGCGACCAGATAGGCCAGCGAGCCGGCGTAGACGGCCCGGCGGGGCATCACGGAGGCGTCGGCGGGACCGCTGAAGGCGATCATCCCGGCCACGTTGACGATCTTCCCGCCACCGCGTTCCTGCATGCCCGCCACCGCCGCGCGGGTCAGCATGGTGGGTGCGGCCACCTTGACGTGCACGAGTTCGTGCGCTTTCGCCGCGGGCAACTGCGCCAGCGGCATGTAGTGGGCGACGCCGGCGTTGTTGACCAGCACGGTCAGCGGCTCGGCGGCGCAGAGCGCGGCGACGGTGCCGATGCCGTCGTCGGTGGACAGGTCGGTGGCCACCGTGCGGACGTTGACGTCCGGGTGGGCGGCGGCGAACTCGGCGAGGCGGTCCTCGCGGCGGCCGGTGACGATGAGGTCGTGGCCGTCGGCGGCGAGGCGTTCGGCGAAGGCCCGGCCGATGCCGGAGGTGGCGCCGGTGACGAGGGCGAGCTGGTTCACGGGATGCGTTCCTTTCCGTCGCCTCCACGATCGGCCCGCGGCGCCGGGGCAGGAAGTGGCCCGGTTTTCCTGGGACGGGCAGTACCAGGACAAGCGGCCGGCCGGCTTGCACAATCGGAGGATGGCGAACACCGGACTCGGCACGGCCCTGCGCCACTGGCGCGACCGCGTCACGCCCCAGGCCGCCGGCCTGCCCGCGGGCCGCCGCCGCCGCGCCGCCGGGCTGCGCCGCGAAGAGCTGGCCCAGCTGGCGGGCATCTCCGCCGACTACGTCATCCGGCTCGAACAGGGCCGCGCGACCAGCCCGTCGGCCCAGGTCGTCGAAGCGCTGGCGCGGGCCCTGCGCCTGACCGGGGACGAGCGCGCGCACCTGTTCCGGCTGGCCGGCCTCGCCCCGCCGGGCCCCGGCACGGTCCCGCGGCACATCACCCCCGGCGTCCACCGCATGCTGGACCGGCTCGCCGGCACCCCGGTCGCGGTGTTCGACGCGGCCTGGAACCAGCTGCTGGCCAACCCGCTGTACACGGCGCTCATGGGGGCGACCGACCTCAACGGCGTCCGGCGCAATTTCCTGAGCCCGAACGCCCGGGTGCGCGACACGCCGGAGTCCCGGGACGCGCTGCAGGCGGCCCTGGTCGCCGACCTGCGCCGCACCGCAGGCACCTACCCCGGCGACGCCGGCCTGCGCACGCTGATCGCCGACCTCCGCCGGCAGAGCGCCCGGTTCGCCGAGCTGTGGGAATCGGGGACCGTGGGCAGGCACGAGTCGGCCCGCAAGACGATCGACCACCCGGACGTCGGTGCACTGACCCTGGACTGCGACGTCCTCGCCGTCGCGGGCAGCGACCTGCGGATGATGGTGTACACCGCGGAGCCGGGCACCGAGGCGGCCGAGCGGCTGGCCCTGCTGGCGGTGATCGGGACGCAGTCGCTGGTCGAGTGAGGCTCAGCCCGTCGTGCGGCGGGTGCCGTCGCCGAGGGGTGCGGTCCGGCCGGCCGCGTCCAGGCGTTCGAGCAGCGGGATCATCACCCGGCGGGTGCTGTCGAGGGCCTTGCGCGCCTCCGAAACCGTGAACGGCTGAGGGATCCCCCGCAGCTGCTCCGCCGCTCGCTCGTCGGCGTCGGGGCCGAGCACGACCCCTTCCGCGACCGCGGTCAACCGGCCCAGGCGGACCGCCGCCGCCAGTTCGCGGCGGCCGAGGCCCAGCGCGCGCAGCTCGTCCGCCTCCGGTGCGCGGAACGGGTGCTCGGCGAGGCTCTTCAGCACCGTCTCCACGGCCTTTTCGACGGCCGGGGCCAGGCCCGCGCCGGGGCGGCGGACCAGCCCGCCCGCCACCTCGAAGCCGGTGCCCCGCAGCACCGGGACGACCAGTTCCGGAGCAGGCAGCCCGAGCCGCTGCCGCAGCGCCTCCACCGGCACGCCCGCGGCCGTGCGGTCCCACGCCGCCACCACCGAGGCCGCCTGCGCGCGCAGCTCCGCGAACCGCTCCTCGTCCGCGCACCACCCGCCCAGCCGCTCCCCCGTTTCCGGGAGGCCCATCGCGACGAAGTCCTCCGCACGCACGAAACCCTTGCGGCGCAGGTATGTCCGGGCCGGATCGGGGCCGGTGAGCTCGCGGCCGCGGGCCCGTGCCGCGCCGCGGCGGGACAACGCGGGCGGGTCGACGTCGAGGACGTCGAACCCGGCGGCGATCCGGTGCTCGCCGGGGTCGCGCAGCAGGCCGCGGTCTCCGGTGCGCAGCGGCAACGCGGTGGCCGTGGTGAGCCGGGCGGTGTCGGTCCCCAGTGGACGGACGCGCACCGGCACGGCCGCCGTGCCCAGGTGCAGCACCAGTTCGCGGTGCAGGTCCGCGGCCGTCGCACCCCGCAGCCGGACGTCGAACCCGGCCGTGGTGCGCCACCGGCCCGGGGTGAGCAGGACGTCGCCGCGGCGGACGTCGGCGCGGGCGGTGCCGCGCAGGTTCACCGCGACCCTGGCCACGGCGCTCACCCGGTCGCGGGGTTCGCCGAGGGCCTGCAGGGCGCGGACCTTCACCCGCGCCGGGCCCAGCAGCAGCTCGTCGCCCGCGGCGATCGTGCCCGCGGCCAGGGTGCCCGTGACGACCGTCCCGGCTCCGGAAACCGTGAACGCGCGGTCGATCCACAGCCGGACGTCGGCGTCCGGGTCGGGTGGCGGCAGCCCGCCGGTGAGTTCCCCGATCGCCGCGCGCAGGCGGTCGAGGCCCGCACCCGTGGTGCCGCTGACGGCGACACTCGGGACCTCGCCCAGCGAGGTACCCGCGATCTCGCCCAGGGCGAGGGCCGTCGCTTCGGCCGGGTCGGCGCGGTCGGCCTTGGTGACGACCAGCAGGCCGCGGCGGGCGCCGAACGCGTCCAGCGCCGCGAGGTGCTCGGCCGACTGCGGCATCCAGCCCTCGTCCGCGGCGACCACGAACAGCACCGCCGGGGCCGGGCCGGCGCCGGCGAGCATGTTCGGCACGAACCGCTCGTGGCCCGGCACGTCCACGAACGCGACGTCCTCGTCGCCGATCCGGGTCCAGGCGAAGCCGAGGTCGATGGTGAGGCCGCGGCGGCGTTCCTCGGCCCACCGGTCCGGCTCCATCCCGGTCAGCCGCCGGACCAGCGTGGACTTGCCGTGGTCGACGTGCCCGGCGGTGACGATCACCCGCATCGGCGGACGGCTTCCCGCAGCTTCGCGTCCTCTTCCGGCCGCACTGTCCGCAGGTCCAGCAGGCAGCGGTCCTTGACGACCCGGCCGGCCACGGCGGGTTCGCCGGTGCGCAGCGCGGCCGCGTACCGGGCGGGCAGGCTCACCGCGGCACTGGGCAGTTCGACGCCCGGCGCGCCTCCGCCGCCGACCGCCGCCACCGACGCGACCACCTCGGCATCGATGTCCCCGAGTGCGGCGACCAGCGCCTCGGCGCGCTCCCGCAGGCTCGCGACGGACGCTTCGAGCCCGGCGAGCACCGGGGGCCGCGGCCCGCGCAGCGTCGCTTCGAGGGCGGCGAGGGTGAGCTTGTCGACGCGCAGGGCCCGGGCGGCCGGGTGCCGCCGCAGCCGTTCGACGACGTCGGCGTCGCCGAGCAGCAGGCCGGCCTGCGGGCCGCCGAGCAGCTTGTCCCCGCTGGCGGTGACGATCGTGGCGCCCGCCCGCAGCGCGCTCGCGGCATCCGGCTCGGCCGGCAGCAGCGGGTGCGGGGCCAGCAGGCCCGAGCCGATGTCGGCCACCAGCGGCACGCCGAGCCCGGCCAGCTCGCCGAGCGCCGCTTCCGCGGTGAACCCGGTGACCCGGTAGTTCGACGGGTGGATCTTGAGCACGAAGCCGGTGTCCGGGCCGATCGCCGCGGCGTAGTCGCGAGCCGACGTCCGGTTCGTCGTGCCGACTTCCCGTAGCCGCGCGCCTGCCGATTCGAGCAGGTCGGGGATGCGGAAGCCGTCGCCGATCTCGACCAGCTCGCCCCGGCTGACCACGATCTCCCGGCCGGGCGCCAGTGCGAGGGCGCAGAGCAGCAGGGCGGCCGCGTTGTTGTTGACCACGTGCACCGCACCGGCGTCCGGGACGGCCGCGTGCAGGGCCGCGAGGGCGCCGCGGCCGCGGCGGGCCCGCTCGCCGGTCGCGAGGTCGAACTCGACGTCGGTGGCGCCGCCGGCCGCGGCGAGGGCGTCGAGCGCGGCGGCCGAAAGCGGGGCCCGGCCGAGGTTGGTGTGCACGACGACACCGGTCGCGTTGACCACCGGCCGCATTGAGGACGCGCTCACCGGCAGCCGCGCGAGCACGGCTTCGACGACGTCGCCCGGGGCGATCTCGCCCGCCCGCGCGGCCCGCTGGACGTCGTTCACCGCCGATTTCACCAGGTCCCGGCCGAGCGTCCCGGCGGCCTTGGCGATCCGGGGCTCGGCCAGGACCGCGTCGGTCCGCGGGATCGCCCGGCGGGGGTCAGGCATGGCGGAGGCGGACGGGAATCGAACCCGCCAGCGGCAGAACCTGCCGTTCGACGGTTTTGAAGACCGCGCCGGTCACCAGGCCGGATACGCCTCCCTGCACCATGGCAGCCATCCTGCCAAGTCCGCGCCCGGCGGGCACGATGAACCGGTGGGTTACCGACTGACGCAGTACGCGCACGGCGGCGGCTGCGCGTGCAAGATCCCGCCCGGCGAACTGGAGGCGGCGGTGGCCGGCCTCACCGGCGCTTCGCCCGTTTCGCCACCCGGCGAGCTGCTCGTGGGCCTCGACACCGGCGACGACGCGGCCGCGGTCCGGATCTCCGGCGGCACCGCGCTGATCGCCACCACGGACTTCTTCACCCCGGTCGTCGACGACGCCTACGACTGGGGCCGGATCGCCGCGGCCAACGCGCTGTCCGACGTCTACGCCATGGGCGGCACGCCGGTGGTGGCGGTCAACCTGCTCGGCTGGCCGCGGGAGACGCTGCCGTTCGAGCTGGCCGCCGAAGTGCTGCGCGGCGGCCTCGACGTCTGCGCCGAGGCGGGCTGTCACCTGGCCGGCGGGCACAGCATCGACGACCCGGAACCCAAGTACGGGCTCGCGGTGACCGGCGTCGCGGATCCTTCGCGGCTGCTGCGCAACGACGCGGGCCGCGCGGGCGTCCCGCTGACCTTGACCAAGCCGCTCGGCATCGGCGTGCTCAACTCGCGGCACAAGGCCACCGGCGACCGGTTTCCGCAGGCGATCGAGGCGATGACGACGTTGAACGCGCCGGCGTCCCGGGCCGCGCTGGCCGCCGGGGTGGTGTGCGCGACCGACGTGACGGGGTTCGGGCTGCTGGGGCACCTGCACAAGCTGGCCCGGGCGAGCGGCGTCACGGCCCGGCTGGACCCGGCGGCGGTGCCGTACCTCGACGGCGCACGGGAGGCGCTGCGGGAGGGGTACGTCAGCGGTGGCAGCCGGCGCAACCTCGACTGGGTGCGCCCGCACGCGGACCTGTCCCGGATCTCGGAGGACGAGGCCCTGCTGCTGGCCGACGCGCAGACGTCCGGCGGCCTGCTGGTGGCCGGGGAGCTGCCGGGGCACCCGGTGATCGGCTCCTTGGCACCGCGCTCGGAGCACACGATCGTCGTCGGCTGAGTTTCCGTCCCGGGCTCGCCGGGTATGCGGGTGACGATCAGGAGGTGTGTGATGCCCGCTCCGGACCGGACCAGCCTGGAACAGCACCTGTCCGAGACCGAATACCCGTGCGGCCGCGAGGAACTCCTTCGCCGGGCCGCCGCGGCCGGTGGTGGCGACTCGGTGCTGGGCTCGCTCGGCGGCCTGCCGGACAGCGACCGGTACGAGAACTTCGACGCGGTGTGGGAGGCGGTGTCCGCCAAGCACATCGGCGGGGCGCCCTGACTCCCCGAAATTGTCGGTGCCGGTGGTTAAGGTGGCGCCATGACCACATTGACCGGCCGTCCGAACACCGCCCTGCTCGTCGTCGACGTGCAGAACGGCGTGATGGAAACGGCCCACGAGCGCGAATCCGTCCTGGCCAACCTCGTCACGCTGGTGGAGCGCGCCCGCGCCGCCGGCACCGAGGTGGTGTGGGTGCAGCACACCAGCGACGAGCTGCCGCGGGGCAGCCGGACGTGGGAGTACGTACCGGAACTGGTGCGCGCGGAAGGCGAACCGCTGGTGCACAAGGAGTACGGCGACTCCTTCGAGGACACCGACCTCGAAGAGGTGCTGGCGGCTCGCGGGATCGGCTCCCTGGTGGTGGCGGGGGCGCAGACGGACGCGTGCATCCGGTCGACTCTGCACGGGGCGCTCGCGCGGGGGTACGACGTGGCGCTGGTGGCGGACGCGCACACGACGGAGGACCTGTCGGCCTATGGTGCCCCGCCGCCGGGACAGGTCATCGCGCACACGAATCTGTACTGGAAGTACCAGACCGCGCCGGGGCGGACGGCGGGGACTTTGGAGACTGCCGAGGTGGAGTTCGGGGTGAAGACGCCGGCCTGAGGTGGGCTTTCCGCGGGCGGCCGGGGAAGGGTGAGGGGGCTGTTGGGGGCTTGTCGGCGCCGCTGAGGTGAGGCTGTGCGGGGCGGGCGACGCTTCCGTGGCGAGGCGGGCGACGCTTTGTGGCGATGCAGGCGACGCCTCGTCGCGAGGCAGGCGACGCTTAGTGGCGAGGCAGGTGATGCCTCGTGGCGGGGCAGGCGATGCTTCGTGGGGGCTCGAGCCGAGATGCGTTGGCTCCCCCGAGGCGCAAACTTCCTCCCCCAGCCGTTTCTCACCCTCCGCGGAGGTGGTCGCGCAGGGCCCGGGCCACCCGGGCCATCAGGATCTCCGCCTCCGGCTGGATCGCGGCCGGGACCGTCGACTCCGTCAGGGCCACCACCGCGAACACCCCGCCGTCCGCGTGCTCGACCACGCCCATCTCGTGGCGGAGGTTCAGCAACGTTCCCGTCTTCGAGGACCATCGCGCCGCGTCGGAAGCGAAGTCGGGGGTCAAGCGGTGGCGGATCATGTTGTTCGCCATCAGCTCGCGCACGCCGCCGGCCACCGAGGGGGCGATCTTCGACGGGGTCCAGAGCGCCTGCAGCAGCGAGAGCAACGCCCGCGCCGATGCCGAGTTCGCGCGGGTCGTGTCGAGCTGGCGGAGGCGGTGGCCCCGGCCGGCCGTCGACGCGCCGATCGCCAGTGCCTGGGCCAGGTCCGCCTCGCCCGCTTCGAACCGCTCGGCCGGGGTCTCGACCAGGTCGCGCATGAGGTGGCGCACCGCGATCCCGGGCAGGTCCCACTCCCCCAGCAGCCGGGTGACCTCCGGAGGCGGGGTCAGTCCGAACAGGACGTCCGCGGCCGTTCCGTCGCTCAACGACGTGCTCAGGTACACCAGGTCGCCGATCGCGACGCGCGCCGGGTGGCGGAAGCGGGTCAGGCCGGTCGGGCCCGGGGTCGTGACGCCGCCGGGTGACACCTCCAGCGGGGTTGCCGCGTCGAGCTCGCCGCGGCGGATGCGCTCCAGGGTCGCCGCCGCCAAGGGCACCTTGACCAACGAGGCGATCGGGTACTCGCGGTCCTCCTCGAGGCCGATTTCGGCCCCCGAGCGCAGGTCGCGGACCAGGAACGAGCCGCGCAGGCCGCCGTCGGCCAGCGCCGTGCGCAAGTCGCGGAGCAGCGAAGCGGTCATCGGCCGGCTCCGAGGCACCGGCCGACGGAGGCGTGCCACGTCGTCCGCAGCCGGTCCGCGTCCTCGGCCAGTGCCGCGGTGACGGCGAAGCCGCGGGCCAGGTCGAGCTCGCCGATCGGGCGCCAGGACAACCCCAGCTCTTCGGCCTGGACGACCGAACACAGCAGCAGGTCGGCGGAGGCGAACACCTCCGCGGCCGCCGACGTCAGCGAGTCCGCCACCGCCACCTGGGCCGGTGGCAGGCCCACCGCGTCCCGCACCCGCAGCACCCGGTCGCGGACGTGGGGCACGTCGTCCTCCGGCTGGATCCAGACGCGCCGCCGCGCGCCCGGCGAACGGCCCGCCCGCAGTGTCTCCAGGTGCACCACCCGGCCCGGCAACGGCGCCAAGCCGGCGACGCCCAGCGGCACCGACCACACGGCTTCCTCGGCCGGGACGGCGGTGAGCGCGGCCCGCACCTCGCCGGTGCGGACGAGCTCGGCCCGCTCACCCGGCCCCGCCGGGCGGAACTCGAGGTGGACCTCCAGCGCCCGGGCTTCCGCCGCGAGCCCGGCGAGCTCCCGCACCCCGCAGGTCGCCGGCACGGCCACCCGCACCGGCCGCAGCCGGGCGCGCTTCGCGTCGTGTTCCATCGCCTCGGCCAGCTGCACGAGCCGGCGCGCCGAGGGCAGCACGTCCCGGCCGAACGGCGTGAGCTTCGCCCGGCGGGTCGAGCGGTCGAACAGCCGCTCCCCGAAGTGCCGTTCGAGCGCGGCGATGCGCCGGCTGGCCACCGGCTGCGGGATCCGGGCGAGCGCCGCACCGGCCGTGAAGCTGCCCGTCTCGCTCACGCTCACGAACGCCTTGCAGCCACCGACCAGGTCCACGACCTGATCTTATGCCAATTCGGCATCAAACCGCTTACTTCCGTCTTGGACAGCATGAGCGAACGCCGTGAGACTGCGGAGGACGATCGAGAAACCGGAAGGAAGTCCCGTGCCGTTCCCCCGAGCCCGGCGGGCCGCGCTCGCCGCGCTGCTCCTCGTCCCGCTGGCCGCCTGCACCGCGGAAGCACCGAAGCCGGCCCCGGCGCCGGCCGCGACAGCGACACCGGCCACGACGCCGCAACCGGACTTCGCGCCGCTGGAACGCAGCTTCGACGCCCGCCTCGGCGTGTACGCCCTCGACACCGGCTCCGGCCGCGAGATCGCCCACCGCGCCGACGAGCGCTTCGGCTACGCCTCGACGCACAAGGCGTTCTCCGCCGCCGCCGTCCTGAAGAAGACCGGCCTCGACGGGCTCGCGAAGAACCTGAGCTACGCCCGCGCCGACCTGCAGCCGAACTCCCCCGTCACCGAAAAGCACGTCGCCACCGGCATTTCGCTGCGCGACGCGATCGACGCGGCGCTGCGCTACAGCGACAACACCACCGCGAACCTGCTGTTCCGCGAGCTCGGCGGCCCCGCCGGGCTCGCCGCCGCACTGCGCGAGGCCGGCGACACGACCACCCACGTCGACCGGATCGAACCCGGCCTCAACGACCTCGCGCCTGGCGACGTGCGGGACACGAGCACCCCGCGCGCGATGGCCGGCAGCCTGCGCGCCTTCGCCATCGGCCCCGCGCTGCCGCCGGAGAAGGCGACGGTGCTCACGGACCTGATGCGCGCCAACACGACCGGCGCCGCCCTGATCCGGGCGGGGGCACCGGCGGGCTGGGCCGTCGCCGACAAGACCGGGACGGGCAGCTACGCCACGCGCAACGACATCGCCGTCGTCTGGCCGCCCGGGCGGGCGCCGATCGTGCTGGCGGTCATGTCCAGCCGCCAGGACAAGGACGCCGAGCACGACGACCGCCTGATCGCGCAGGCGGCGAAGCTGGTCTTCGACGCGCTGAAGGCGAGCTAGCCGAAGAGCCGCTCCACCACCGCGGAGACGTCGTCGAGCCACGCGGCCCGCTGGGCCGCGTCGGCGTCGGCCACCACCCGCAGCACCAGGCGGCGCACCTCCGGCTCGCCCAGGTAGGGCGCGAGGCAGCGCCGCCAGATCGCGTCCAGCGGGTCGCCGAACAGCGTCCGCTCCCGCTCCTCGGTCGTGTCGGAGGTGTTGACCACCAGCAGCCGCCGCAGGGACAGCAGCGGCTCGGGCGCGCCGCCGGCGTCGTCGAGGCGGTAGGCGACGCCGGGGACGAGGATCCGGTCGAGCCAGCCGCCGAGGATCGCCGGCGGCTTGCCCCACCAGTTCGGGTGGATCGCGACGAGCCCGCCCGCCTCGCGCAGCTCGCTGCGGTGACGCCGCACCAGCGGGTCCGGTTCGGCGGCGAGGAACTCCTCCGCCCGGTCCCCGCTGGTGTAGGCCTCCTCCGCGGTCAGGACCGGGTCGAAGCCCTCGGCGTACAGGTCGTGGAACCGCACCGGCACCCCGGCCCGCTCCAGCGCCTCGACCACTCGCGCGGCCAGCGCGTGGTTGAAGCTGCCGGGCCGCGGGTGGGCGAGCAGCACCACCACCGGTGCGGTCATCCCGTCATCGCCACCAGGATGCGCCGCTTGCCGGTGAACGGCTCGCGGCCGTGGGCCATCAGCATGTTGTTGATCACCATGATGTCGCCGGGCTGCCAGGGGAACGCGTAGCTGACTTCGTCGTAGACCTCGCGAATCTTCTGGAGGTCCGCGACCGGGATCGGGCTGCCGTCGGCGAAGTAGGCGTTGCGCGGCAGGTCCTCCTCGGGGTACAGCTCCAGCAGCGCCTCGCTGACCTCTTCGCCGAGGCTGGAGACGTGGAAGAGGTTGGCCTGGTTGAACCACACGGTGTCCCCGGTGTGCGGTTCCGTCGCGAAGGACGGCCGGACGTGCCGCGTGCGCAGCCCCTCTTCGGTCCATTGGTGCGTCTGGCCGTGGCTCGCGCAGTACTCCTCGACGGCCGCGCGGTCCTCGGTCTGGAACGCCTCCTGCCAGGTCAGCCCGAGCCCTTCGCGGAACGCACGGGTGTAGGTGACGCCGTCCGCGAACCGCTCGCGCAGGTCTTCCGGCAGCAGCCGGTACACCGCCCGGCTGTCCGCGATCGGGGTCGCGCCACCGGTTTCCGCGGCGGTGTCGCACAGGAAGAACAGCCGGGCCGGCCAGCTCGCCGAGTAGGAGTTCTCGTTGTGCATCGGGATCGACTCGGCGGGCGGGTACTCGGTCGAGGTGTAGATGTTGCCCGCCACGGCCGAGCGCGGCGTCGAGCGCTCGGTGTAGGTGAGCAGCGCGCCGCCGATCGTCTCGGTGACCTTGTTGAACAGGTCGAGGTCGGCGGGCAGGCCGCGCAGCAGGATCGCGCCGTGGTCACGCAGGTGCGCCTGCAGCTGCGGCAACTGTGCCTCGACTGCCGCGAAGTCCGCGGTGGCGAAGACGGCGATCTTCGTGTGCTCGTTGCCTTGCAGCTCCGCGAGTACGGCGGTCATGCTTCCTCCAGTTCGAAGTGGATCAGCTTGGTGGCCTCAGCGTGCAGCGCGGCCAGGTCGTCCAGGTCGGCGAAGCCCGCGACGAGGACGTTCACGGCGTAGATCTCCTGGTCGTCGGTGAGCACCTGGCCGGGCGAAACGATCGTGACGACGTCGAGCACTTCGGGCAGGTCCGCGACCTCGCCGGTGCCTTCGACGCGCACCAGCCGCCCCGCGCCTTCGGCGTAGACGACCAGGTACCCGACCGGCACCGGCAGCCCGGTGCCCCGGACGGGCGGAGGGGTGCCGAGGGCCAGCGAGACAGCTTCGGCGGTGACGTCGATGCCAGTGGCGAGCTTCAGCAGCGCGGGCTGCGCGCCCCCGGCGGGGCGGCCGGCGTTGACCTCGACGACCACCGGCCCGAGCTCGGCGTCGTCGATCACCTCGACGTGCGCGACCGCCTGGTCGAGCCCCAGCGCGAGCACCGCGTCGGCCGCGGCCGCCCGGATCGCCGCCGCGCGCCCGGCGGGGAGCCCGAACGGCGGGCAGACCATGCCGAGCTCGAACTTCCGCTCGTCGATCAACGGCTTGCCGACCACGGTGACGGTCTCCGCGACCCCGGCGCGGACCAGCACGTCCACCGCGTACTCCGGCCCGTCGAGCAGGCCCTCGACGAGGAACACGCGCAGCGGGTCGAGGCCGCCGGGCAGCGGACGGTGGTAGCGCGCGTCCGCGTTCTCCGGCAGCCGGGTGGCCAGCACCCGGTAAGCCGCGGCCAGTTCATCCACGGTGGACACCGTGCGGACCAGGGTGCTGGCGGCGCCGTTGACCGGCTTGACGATCGCCGGCAGCCCGACCCGCCCGGCGATCGCCGCGGCCTCGGCCGGGTCGGCGAACAACGCGCACCGAGGCCCCGGCAGCCCCGCTTCGGCGAGGGCCTGCCGGACGGCGAACTTGTTGTGCGCCAGCGTGAACACCGACGCCGGGCAGCGTGCGACGCCGAGCAGCTCGGCCACCTGGGCGGTGCTCGCGATGATCCCCTCCGCCCCGGTCAGCACCGCCGCGGGCGCCCGGTCCCGGAGCGCGCCGGTGACGGCGAGGACGTCCCGGACGTCGTCGACGAAGACGAACCCGTCCACGAGCGGGTCCAGCGCGGCCCGCTCGGCGTCGTCCAGGGGCTCGGTGACGAGTTCGGCCCGCCACCCGGACGCCCGGACGGCGGCCGCGAAGTCCCCGATCCAGTGCCCGTGCGTCTCCCGGACGATGAACGCGGTGTTCACGCGACCTCCAGGCGGATCAGCTTGCTCGCTTCGGCGTGCAGGGCGGCGAGGTCCTCGTGGTCGGCGAACCCGGCGACGACGAGGTTCACCGCGTACGTCTCCTGCTCGTCGGTGAGCACCTGACCGGGTGAAACCGTCGTGACGACGTCGATCACCTCCGGCAGCGCGGCGACCTCGTCGAGGCCGCCGATCCCGGTCAGGGTGCCGGAGCCGGCCGCGTAGAGGATCAGCATCGCGAGGGGGATCTGCAGTTTCGCCGGTTCCCGCGCGGGCGGCGGTGCGCCCAGTGCCAGCGCGGTCAGCTCGGCGAACACGTCGATGCCGGTGCGCAGCTTGGCCAGCAGCGGCATGATCGAGCCCGCCGGGCGGCCCGCGTTGACCTCCACGATGGTCGGGCCGCGCCGCACGTCGTCGATCACCTCGACGTGCGCGACCGTGTTGTCCAGGCCCAGCGCCAGAACCGCGTCCGCGGCCGCGGAGGTGATCAGCGCGAGGCGCTCTTCGGTGAGCCCGGCCGGAGGGCAGGACAGGGCCAGCTCGAACTTGCGCTCGTCGATGAGCGGCTTGTCGAGGACCTCGATCGGCTCGACGACGCCGTCGCGGACGAGCACGTCCACCGCGTACTCGGGCCCGTCGAGGAAGCCTTCGACGAGGAAGGTCCCGGCCGGGTCGAGGGTCCCCAGCTGGCGGTGGTAGCGCGGGTCCGCGGACTCGGGCAGCCGCGCGGCCAGCAGCTCGTACGCCGCCGCCAGTTCCTCCACGGTGGACACGGTGCGCACCAGGTTGCTCCCGGCCCCGTTGACCGGCTTGACGATCGCCGGCAGGCCGACCCGCGCCGCCACCTCCGCGGCTTCCGCCGCCGAGGAGATCAACGCGAACGGGGTCCCGCCCAGCACCTCCCGGACCGCGAACTTGTTCGCGCACCGGGCGAACACCGACGCCGGGCACCGCGCGACGCCGAGCAGCTCGGCGACCCGGGCGGTGCTCGCGATGGCCCCGTCCGACCCGGTCAGCACGGCGGCCGGTGTCCCGTATTCCGAACGGATCTTCGCCGCGACCGCCGGAGCGTCGTAGACGTCGTCGACCGCGACCACTTCGTCCACCAGCGCGGCCAGTGACGCGCGCTCGGCCTCGTCCACGGGCGGGGCCAGGAGTACCGCGCGGTGGCCGGCCGCGTGCACCGCGGCGGCGACCTCGCCGACCCAGTGCCCGCGGGCCTCCCTGATCAGGACCACGGTGTTCACGCGGCCTCCTTCCCGGCGAGCTTGCGCTCCCGTTCCTGCGCGCCGACGAGGTCGTCCGGCAGCGAATCGGGCACTTCGGTGTCGAACCGGCGCAGCAGCCGGATGCTGAACCCGCCGGCGTTGACCAGCAGCAGGACCAGCGCGTAGACGACGTAGGCGAGCCCGACGCCGCGGCCTTCGCCGGTGCCGAGGACCGCGCCGACCGACCCGGACAGCGCCCCGCCGGGGGCGAGCAGCGGCGAGAACCAGCCGACGGCCAGCGGCGCCAGCACCGCGAACCCGATCGGCAGGGTGGACCAGGTGATCGTCTGGTTGATCGCGAACACCCGGCCGTGGTAGCGCTGCGGCACCTTGACCTGCACGAGCGTCGCGTAGATGCCCTGGGACACCGCCATCGCGGCGGCGAGCAGGAACACCCCGGCCGCGACGACGACCAGCGACGGCCGCAGGCCCATCACCAGGCTGCCGAGCGCGATGCCGACGTTGCCGAACAGGACGCCGACCATCCGCCGCTTGCGCGGGCCGCCCCACAGCGCCATGCCGATGCCGCCGGCCACCGCGCCGACCGCTTCGGCCAGCGCCACCTGGGCGACGTCGGTGACCGTGCCGAAGGACAGCACCAGCGGGGAGACGAGCACCAGCGCGGGGGCCAGGAAGACGTTGGCCAGCGCGAAGTACAGCAGCATGGTGCGGAACCCGCGGTGGTTCCACGAGTACTTGAGCCCGCCCGCGATCGCGGTCAGCAGCGGCTCGCGCGGGCGCCAGCCGAGCAGGTCGGGGAACCGGACGAACAGCAGGCTGACGACGGCGAAGACGTAGCTGGCCATGTCGAGCACCAGGATCCCGGACAGCTGGATCGCGGCCAGGAGCCCGGCCGCGATCACCGGCATGAGCAGCTGCGCGAAGCCGTTGGACAGCTGGGCCAGCCCCATCGCGTGCCCGAGGTACTGCTTGGGCACCAGCTGCGCCACCGACGACTGGTAGGCGATCCGCTGGATCGACCCGGCGACCGACCCGAGCGGGATCAGCACGTACAGGAACCACAGCTGCAGGTTCCCGGCGGTCAGCAGCAAGGCCAGTACGAGCTGGATGACCCCGGCGATCGCGCTGGCCGCGATCATGATGCGACGGCGGTCGCCGCGGTCGACCAGCGCGCCCGCCACCGGCAGCACCAGCACCCCGCAGAGCAGGGCCAGTGCCCAGAGCAGGCCGAGGTCGGTGACCGAGCCGGTCTTCGTGTAGAGCCAGATCGGCACCGCGAACGACGTCAGCGCCGAGCCGGTCGAGGAGACCAGCTGGCCGACGGTGACCGTGACGAACCGGGCCATGCTCGGCTTCACCGCGGGCTTCTCGTCCACTGTGGACCGATGCGTGTCGTGCACGGCCCAGTCGGCGTCCTCCCCGCGCGCCGAGACGTGCAGGTCGCCGGGGTCGTCGAGCGCCGGGTGCACGCGGGTGAGGATCTCCGCCAGTTCCTCCGCGCGGTAGCGGAGGAAGAAGTGCCCGGCCTGGTCCAGCACGACCAGGGCGGTCCGGTCGGTGAGGAACTCCCATTCGCGGTAGCGCTCGGCGTAGTAGTCGGTGACCGGGTCCTCCGAGCCGACGACCGAGACGATCGGCGCGCGCAGCTTGGCCACGCGGGCGTCGAGCAGGCCGCTGAAGTACTCCTCGGCGGCGCGGCTGTCGGCGCGCATGTTGCTGATGATCCGGTCGGCCTGTGCCGGGTCGAGGTCGTCGGTGTCGACGCCCATGCCCTTGAGCCAGTTCGCGTAGTACCGGTTGCTGCGCAGCTTTTCCAGCCGCGTGCGCAGCGTGCCGACCGCGCCCTTGATCCGCGCGAACGGGAAGATCGCCCCGATGTGGACGACCTCCAGCTCGCGGCCCCGCTCCTCCAGACGCCGGGCGACGCCGACCGCGAGGGCGTTGCCGACCCCGCAGTGGCCGTAGATGGCCAGGGGGCCGTCGATGCGCTCGAGGACCTCGTCGGCCAGCCGCTCGACGAGTTCGTCGAACGGCACGGCTTCTTCGGACAGCCCGACGTCGTGGCCGGGGATCGCCACCGAGAACAGCGAGTAGCCGCCCGGGAGGGCGTCGGCGAGGGGCTGGTAGACGATCGCGCTGCCGCCGCCGTAGGGGAAGCAGACGTAGGTGAGCGTCGGCTTCGCGACCGGTTTGGTCAGCTCGTACAGCAGGTGCCCGGAGTCGTCGCGGTCGCCGTCGAGGAACACCGCGAGCTCGCGGATCGTGCGGTGCTGGAACAGGTCCATCACGCCCGCCTGGTGCCCGGCCTTGGCGATCCGCGCGACGACCTGGGTGGCGAGCATCGAGTGCCCGCCGAGGTCGAAGAAGTCGTCGTCGACGCCGAGTTCGTCGACCTTGAGCACGTCCCGCCAGATCTCGGCGAGCAGCACTTCCAAGGGGGTCGACGGTTCGACCAGGGCCGTGCTCGCGTCGCGGGCCGCGACCGGCGCGGGCAGCGCCTTGCGGTCGAGCTTCCCGTTCGGCGTCAGCGGCAGGGCGTCGAGGGCGACGAACGACGGCGGGACCATGTAGTCCGGCAGCGTCTCCTTCAACGCGGTCCGCAGCGTGCCCGCGTCCGCCTCGCCGACGACGTAGCCGACCAGGCGCTTGTCCCCCGGCGTGTCCTCCCGGACGAGCACGACGGCGTCGGCCACCCCGGGCTGTTCCCGCAGCCGGGCTTCGATCTCGCCCAGCTCGATGCGCAGGCCGCGCAGCTTGACCTGGTGGTCGAGCCGGCCGAGGAAGGCGATCGTGCCGTCGGCACGCCAGGAGGCGAGGTCGCCGGTACGGTACATCCGGCCGCCGTGGAACGGATCCAGGACGAACCGTTCGGCCGTCAGTTCCGGCCGGTTGTGGTAGCCCAGCGCCAGGCCGACACCGGCGATGTGGAGCTCGCCGGGCACGCCTACCGGGCACGGGTTGCCGCGCCGGTCGAGGACGTAGATGCGCAGGTTGCGGATCGGTGCCCCGATCGGCACGGACGCGACCTCGGCGAGCGCTTCGGGCGTGCAGTGCCAGGCGGTGACGTCGATCGCGGCTTCGGTCGGCCCGTAGAGGTTGTGCAGCTCACAGTGCGGCAGCCGCCGGACGAACTCGCGCGCGGTGTCCAGGGGCAGCTCTTCGCCGCTGCAGACGACCCGCCGCAGCGCTGTCACCTGCTCCACCCCCGGCTCCGCGAGGAAGAGGCTCAACATCGAGGGCACGAAGTGCGCGGTGGTGATGCCTTCGGTCTCCAGGAGTTCCCGCAGGTAGGCGGCGTCCTTGTGGCCGCCGGGTTCGGCCAGCACCAGCCGCGCGCCGGTCATCAGCGGCCAGAAGAACTCCCACACCGAGACGTCGAAGCTCGCCGGGGTCTTCTGGAGCACCGCGTCCGAGCCGTCGAGGCGGTATTCACGCTGCATCCAGTCGAGGCGGTTGACGATGCCGCGGTGGCCGTTCGGCACGCCCTTCGGCCGCCCGGTCGACCCGGACGTGTAGATGACGTACGCGGGATCCTCCGCGCCCGCCAAGGGTTCCAGAGGCGTGGCCGGCCCGGTCAGGTCGTCGAGGACCACGACCGTGGCGTCACTCGGCGGCAGGGTTTCGCGCAGGGCAGCCTGGGTCAGCACCACCGGCGCGGCCGCGTCTTCGAGCATGAAGGCGAGCCGGTCGGCCGGGTACTCCGGGTCGAGCGGCACGTACGCGCCCCCGGCCTTGAGCACGCCGAGCAGCGCGACGACGAGTTCGAACGACCGCTGGGCGAAGACGCCGACCAGGGTGCCCGGCCCGACGCCGAGGTCGCGCAGGCGGTGGGCGAGCCGGTTGGCCCGCTCGTCCAGCTCGCGGTAGGACAGCGACGCCCCGCGGAAGGTCAGCGCGGGGGCGTCCGGTGTCCGGGCGACCTGGGCTTCGACGAGCGAGTGCAGCGTGCCCGGCGGGATCTCGCCGGCGGTGTCGTTCCAGCGGTTCAGCACCAGGTCCCGCTGGTCGCCGAGCAGATCCAGCTCGGACACCGGCCGCCCCGGGTCCGCGACGACCGACCGCAGCAGCGTGACCAGGCGCTCGGCCATGCCCGCGACGGTCTCCGTGCCGAACAGCGCCGTGTTGTGCACGAACTTGCCGATCAGCCCGGAGGAGACCTCGATCGCGTGGAACTCGAAGTCGAACCGGGTCGAGGGCAGGTCCATGGGCAGCCACCGGAAGTCCACATCGGACTTCCCGGCCGCGCCCATCCGGCCCATTTCGTAGTTCTGCAGCACGAACATCGCCTGGAACACCGGCGAGCGGCTGACGTCCCGCGGCACGCCGAGGGCGTTGACCAGCCGCTCGAACGGGACGTCGGCGTGCTCGAACGCGTCGAGCACGTGCCGGCGGGTCCGCGCCAGCAGCTCGGCGAACGTCGGATCGCCCGCCAGCTGGGCGCGCAGCGGCAGCATGTTGATGAACATGCCGACCACGCCTTCGAGCTCGGGCAGCCCGCGCCCGGCCGACGACGACCCGACGGCGAAGTCGTCCTGCCCGGAGTACCGGGCCAGCAGGACCTGGTAGGCGGCCAGCAGCGTCATGAACAGCGTGACGCCGTGCTCGCGGCTCAGCGCGCCGAGCGCGCGGGCGAGGTCCTGCTCGACGAAGAACTCGTGGATGGCGCCGTCGAACGTCTGGGTCGCCGGCCGCGGGTGGTCGGTGGGCAGCTCCAGGGGTTCGACGCCGTCGAGCGCGGCCCGCCAGTGGTCGAGCTGCCGGTCCAGTTCGGTGCCGGTCAGCGTCCGGCGCTGCCAGTGCGCGAAGTCGCCGTAGCCGATGGCCAGCGCGGGCAGCCCGGCCGCCGTGCCGTGGTAGTGCGCGGCGAGGTCGCGCAGCAGCAGGTCGACCGACCAGCCGTCGCCGACGATGTGGTGCGTGCACACCGCGAGGAGGTGCTCGTCGTCGGAAACCCGCGCGAGGGTGGCGCGCAGCAGCGGCCCGCCGGCCAGGTCGAACGGCTCGGCCGCGGCGGCGTCGACCGCCGCCCGGGCCGCGGCTTCACTGCCTGCGTCCACAATGGACAGCGGAACGGTGACGACCGGTTCGACGTGGACGGACGGCTGCCCGTCCTCGCCGGCCGGGAACCGCATCCGCAGCGCCTCGTGCCGCGCCGGGAGGGCGTCGAGCGCGGCCTGCAGCGCGGCGGTGTCGAGACGGCCGGTGAGCCGGATCGGCACCGGGATGGTGTAGGACGTGGTTCCGGGCGCGAACTGCTCCATGAACCAGACGCGTTCCTGCTGGTAGGACAGCGGAACGGGGTCGCCGTCCGGGCGCCGGGTGATGGTCGCGGCCGGCTCGGCGCGCCGCCGCAGCCGCTGTTCCAGCAGCGCGCGGCGCGCGGCCGCGCGGCCGGTTTCGTCGATCGTCGTCACGCCGGCCCGCCTTCGGCCAGCTGGGCCTGGACCTCTTCGTCGCTGAGCTGGTCGAGGTCGGCTTCCAGGCGGCGCTCGACCTCGGCGGCCAGCTCGGCCACCGTGGTGAACGAGAACAGCCCGCGCACCGGCAGGTCGACGCCGACCTGCTTGCGGATCCGGACCATCGCGCGGATGGCGAGCAGCGAGTTGCCGCCGTGGGCGAAGAAGTCGTCGTGCACGCCGAGCTTCTCCACGCCCAGCAGCTCGCCGAGGACCTCGGCGACCAGTTCCTCGGCCGCGGTGCCCGGCGCCACGTATTCGGCCGGGCCACCGTCGAGCCGCGGGTCCGGCAGGGCGGCCCGGTCGAGCTTGCCGCTGGCCGCGACCGGCAGCGCGTCCAGGGTGACGAACACCGTGGGCACCAGGTACTCCGGCAGGGTGGCCCGCAGGGCGTCGGCCGCGCCGTCGGCGGTGCCGACGACGTACCCGACCAGCGTTCCTTCGCGGACCGCGACCGCCGCGTCCCGGATCTCCGGCAGCTCCTTCAGCGCGGCTTCCACCTCGCCCGGCTCGATCCGGAAGCCGCGCAGCTTGACCTGGTCGTCGGTCCGGCCGAGGTATTCGAGGGTGCCGTCGCGGCGCCAGCGCGCGAGGTCGCCGGTGGCGTACATCCGCCCGAAGGGGCCGTCGGGGAAGCGCTGCGCGGTCAGCTCGGGCAGGCCGAGGTAGCCGTGCGCGAGCTGGTCGCCGGCCAGGTGCAGCTGGCCGGCCACGCCGGGCGGGACCGGCCGCAGCCGGTCGTCGAGCACGTAGGCGCGGGTGCCGGGGATCGGGCGGCCGATCCGGACGGGCCCGGCGACCGGCCCGTCGAGCCGGTGGGCGACGCAGCCGACCGTCGCCTCGGTCGGGCCGTATTCGTTGGTCACGGCGATGCCGGTGAACGGCCGGACGGCTTCGCCGATCAGCGCTTCGCCGCCGACGACCAGGTCGCCGGTCGGGTACGACTCTTCGGGCAGCACCGCGAGGTGCGTCGGCGTCGCCTTGACGAAGTCGGGCCGTCCGGAGTCCACGATGGACCCGCCGGCGGTGAGCGGGCCGAGCAGCGTGGTCACGGTCAGGTCGAAGGACGCCGACGTGTGCAGCAGCGCACGGCCCGCCAGGCTCGGGTAGGCCTCGCGCGCCCAGGCCAGGTAGGTGGCCAGGGCGCGGTGTCCGACCTGCACGCCCTTCGGCCGCCCGGTCGAGCCGGACGTGTAGATGACGTAGGCGATGTCGTCCGGACCCGGCTGCGCGAGGTTCTCCTCGGGCGAGTCCGCCCAGACGGCCGGGGCGTCGAGCGCGAGGGTGTCCCCGTCGAGGTCGACGTCCCCGGCGGTGAGCACCACCCGCGCCCCGGCGTCGGCCAGGATCAGCGCCTGCCGCTGGGGCGGGTTCGCCGGGTCGAGCGGGACGTAGGCGGTGCCGCTCTTGAGCGCACCGAGGACGCCCACGACGAGGTCGGCGGAGTTCGGCGCGCAGATCCCGGCCACGCCACCGCCGCCGAGGCGGTGTGCGACCCGGTTGGCCCGCGCGTTCAGCTCGGCGTAGGTCAGCCGGACACCGCCGAGGTCGACGGCGACGGCGTCCGGGGTCGCCCGCACCTGGTCTTCGAAGCGGGCGACGACCAGCGGTGCGTCCTCGGCGGACGAACCGCTCCACTCGTCCAGGACCTGGCCGCGCTCGGCGTCCGACAGCAGCGGCAGGTCCGCCACCGCGACGGCCGGGTCCGCGGCCGCGGCGGTCAGCACCCGGAGGAACCGGTCCACCATGGACTCCGCGGTGGCCCGGTCGAACAGGTCGGTGCGGTAGAGCAGCCGGCCGCCGGTGGCGGTCAGGTCGATCGCCACGTCGTCCTTGGCGGTCGCGTAGCGGACCGGCTCGATGCCCGAGTCGGGGATGAAGTTGAAGCCGAGCTGGTAGACGGCTTGCACACTGCCGTCACGCTCCGGGCGGACCTCGTCGGCGACCAGCTGGAACGGCACCCGGCCGTGCTCGATGGCGTCCAGCACCGCGGTGCGGACCCGGCCCACCAGCTCGGCGAACGGCAGGTCGCCGTCGCAGTCCACGCGGATGGCGAGCTGGTTGACGAACATCCCGATCAGCGGCGCCAGCTCCGGCAGGTCCCGGCCGGCGACCGGCACGCCCACCACGACGTCGGCCGAGCCGGACAGCCGCGACAGCAGCGCGGTGTAGGCGGCCAGCAGCACCATGAACGGCGACGCGGACAGCTCGCGGCCCACCTCGCCGACACGGTCGAGAAGGCCGTCCGGCAGGGCGAAGTCGACCTGGTCGCCGCCGAAGCCGAACTCCGCGGGCCGCGGCCGGTCGGTGGGCAGGCTGTGCACCGGCGGCAGCCCGGCCAGCCGCTCGCGCCAGTAGTCCAGCTGCGGGCGGACCGCCGGCAGCTGGGCGCGCTGCCAGGCCGAGTAGTCGGGGTACTGGATGGCCAGCTCGGGCAGCTTCGGCAGCCGGCCCTCGGCGGCCGCGTTGCAGGCTTCGTCGAGCTCCGCGGCCAGGACGACCGCCGATCCGGCGTCGAACACCGTGTGGTGCACGACGAAGGTCAGCAGCCAGTCCGAGTCACCCAGCCGGCACAGCTGCGCCCGCCACGGGGGGGCGGTGTCCAGCGGGATCGGGCGGCGGGCGATCGCCTCCGAAAGCTCGACCGCGCGAGCCTCCCGGTCGGGGTGTTCCCGCAGGTCGTGCCGTTCGAAGTCGATCGGGACGTCCTTGTGCACCACCTGGAGGAGGTCGGCGCCGTCCATCCGGAACGCCGTCCGCAGGGCTTCGTGGCGCCCGACGACCACGCCGAGCGCGGCCCGCCACTGCGCTTCGGTGAGCGGCAGGTCCTGCCGCACCTGGCAGGGGAGGTTGTACACCGGGGACGCCGGGTCGAGCTGGTTGGACAGCCAGATCCGCTCCTGCCCGAACGACGCCGGGAACGTCCATTCCTTCGTTTCGGTCATGTCTCCTGCTTCAGCGCTCGAGCTTGGGGATGGTGGTCGCGGCCGGGGCGGGTTCGGCGGCGGGCGCGGGGGCGCCGCCGCGCAGTTCCCCGATCCGCTCGGCCAGCGCGGCCACCGTGGAGGATTCGAACAGCGTCTTCATGGCCAGCCGGGCGCCGGTGGTCTTGCGGACCTGGGCGATCAGCTGGATGGCGACCAGGGAGTTGCCGCCGAGGGCGAAGAAGTCGTCGTGGACGCCGACGCGCTCGACGCCGAGCACCTCGGCCCACTGCCGGGCGATCTCCGCCTCGAGGTCGGTGCGCGGGGCGACGTAGCCGTCCTGCGCCTGCGGCGACACCGGCTCCGCGGCCTCTTCGGTTTCTTCGAGCGCTTCGGCGGTCACCCGGCGGTCGAACAGGTCGCGCACCGGGCGGGTGCTGATCACCACCTGCCCGCCGAGGCCGGGCGTCAGGGCCCGCAGGAACGCCTCGGCGCCGTCCACCGGCCGGATCCCCGTGGAGTCCACAGTGGACTTCCGCGCGACAGTCAGCCCGCCGCCGACCGCGTTCTCGTCGACCTGCCGCAGCACGAAGTCCTCGATCTCGACCAGCACGCGGCCGGTGTCGTCGCAGAGCGTCAGGTCGGCGGCGATCACCTGGTCGCCGCCGGAGTCGCGGTAGCGCAGGTGGCTGTGGAAGCTCGCCGGGAGCGGGGCGTGCACGACCACCCGCCCGTAGCTCATCGGCAGGTACGTGCCGCTCCCCCGGCCGCGGCCGAACGCGGTGGCGACGTCGAGCAGCGCCGGGTGCAGGCCCCACCCCTTGTCGCCGGCCGCCGCGTCCGGTGCGATCAGCGAAGCCAGTTCCTCGTGCGCGCCGACGTGGTGGGTGCGCAGCGCGGCCCACCGCGGGCCGAAGGTGACCATGCTGGTCCGGCCGGTGCCGAAGGCGTTGCCGTCGTCGAGCACGCTGGTCCTGGCCCGCACCGCGTCGAGGTCCACAGTGGACGTCGGGGGTGCCGCGACCCAGCCCGCCGAGCCGCGGACGTGCACCTTGGTCACCCCGGCCGCGCGGCTGGTCACCGTGAAGCCGTCGCCGTCGAAGGCGACCCGGTACTCCGCGACCGTGCCTTCCGGCACCGAGAACGGCTCCAGGAAGGCGACGTCCTGCAGCTCGACGACGTGGCCGTCGCCGGGCCGCGGCAGGGCGGCCTCGACGGCGGCCCGCACGGTCTCCAGGTGGCCGGTGCCCGGGACGACCGGCACGCCGGCGATCCGGTGCTCGGCCAGCAGCCAGTGCCCGGCCGCCGAGACCAGGCCGTGGCAGCTCTCGCCGGTGCGGGTGGTGAGCACCGGGTGCTCGACCGGGCCGTCCGCCTTCGTGCGGGTGCTGCGGATCGTCGTCGGCGCTGCCACTTCGGCGGCCATGCCGACCTCGTCCCAGCCGCCCCAGTCGTGCGAGACGACCCGGGCCCGCCAGCCGTGGTCACCGCGGGCGTAGGCGTCGAGGAAGTTGTTGGCCGCGCAGTAGTCGACCTGCCCGAAGTCGCCGGAGACGGCGGTGACCGACGAGCACAGCGCGACGAAGTCCATCGGCAGGTCGCCGAACGCCTCGGCCAGCGCCAGGGTGCCGCCGATCTTCGGGGCCAGCACCGCTTCCGCGGCCGCGCGCTCCTTGACCTCGGCGACGCCGCCGCCGGGGAGCCCGGCCGCGTGCACGATCCCGTCGAGGCCGCCGAACTCGCGCTCGGCCAGCTCCCGGACCTCCCGCAGCCGCGCGGGGTCGGTGACGTCGGCGGCCACGACGTGCACCACCGCCCCGGCCGCTTCCATCCGCCGGATCGCGCGGATCGCCCGGCCGGTCCGGTCGTCGCCGGCGTACCCGGCCCAGTCCTCGCGGGGCGGGAGGCCGGACCGGGTCAGGAGGACGAGCTTGGCCCGCACCCGCAGGGCGAAGTCCTCGGCCAGCGTGATGCCGATGCCGCCGGTGCCCCCGGTGATCAGGTACCGGCCGCCGTCGCGCAGCACCGGCGACGCCGTCTCGGGCACCGTGAGCTGCGTGTGCTCCGGGAGCCAGCGGCGGCCGCGGCGCAGCACGACCTCGGCCGCGTCCGCCGGTGCGAACAGCTCGGCGACGACGTCGGCGGACCCGGTCTCGACGTCGATCCGGCGCACGACCGTACCCGGGACTTCGAGGGGGATCACCCGGGCGATGCCCGCGAGGGTGGCGTGTTCGGGCCGGGTCAGGTCGGTTCCGGTGACGTCGGCGGTGCCGGCGCTCAGCACGTCGATCCGCATCGGCTCGCCCCAGGCCTGGACCAGGTTGAGGACGCTGAAGAACCCCCGCTCCTGCGCGGCCATCCCGGTCTCGGTCCCGCCGAGCGCCCAGGCGTGCACCACCCGCTCCGGGCGGTCGCCGAGCGCGGCGACGAGGGCGTCGTAGTCTTCGCGGACGCCGGGCCGCACGGTGAAGCCACCCTCGACAGCGGCGAATCGGCCACCCGGCCGGACTTCGGTGACCGTGACCCCGGCGTCCCGCAGCAGGCCCGGCAGCACGTCGTCGTCGACGAACGCGAGGCAGGACGAGAACGGCTCCCGCCGCAGCTCCGGCCCGGCCTGGCGCCAGGACGGCACGGCGAACCACTCGTCGAGGGGCAGCGGCCCGCTCGGCCGCACCGGCTCGGCGGCCGTCCCGGCCGGATCGGGATCGACCCAGTACCGCTTGCGCGCGTACGGGTAGCCCGGGAGGGGCACGCGGTGCCCGGGGACCATCGACTCGACGGACACCCCGTGTGTCCACAGCAGACCGGCCGCGGCGTAGAGCGTTTCGACGTCGCCTTCGCGGTCGGTGCGGCCGGGCAGGCTCGGCTGCGGCGCGGGCAGGCCCTTCGGCACCTGGCCGCGGGCGAGCCCGGCCAGCTGGTGGCCCGGCCCGCATTCGACGAGCGCCCAGCGGTCACCGCCGGCGAACAGCGTCCGCACGCAGTCGCCGAAGCGGACCGCCTGGCGCAGGTGCGCGGCCCAGTACCCCGGGTCGGTCGCCTGGGCATCGGTGATCCAGCCGCCGGTCAGGTTCGACAGGAACGGCAGCGACGGCGCCGAGAGCGGCACCGCGGCGACGGCGTCGGTGAACTCCGCCAGGATCGGGTCCATCATCGGCGAGTGGAAGGCGTGCGAGGTCACCAGCTCGCGGCACTGCACGTCACTGGACCTGAGCAACGCGGCGAAGTCGGCGACGGCGGCGGACGGCCCGGCGACGACGCAGGTGCCGGGGCCGTTGACACCGGCGATCGCGAGCCCCTCGGGCAGCCGGTTCGCCACCGCCTCTTCGTCGAGCTGGACGGCGAGCATCGACCCGGCGGGCATCGCCTGCATCAGCTCGCCGCGCCGGACGACCAGCCGCAGGGCGTCGGCCAGGGTGAACACCCCGGCGACGGTGGCGGCGACGTACTCGCCGACGGAGTGGCCGATCATCGCGCCCGGCCGCACGCCCCAGCTGCGCCACAGCGTGGCCAGCGCGTACTCGACGACGAACAGCGCGGGCTGCGTGTACCGGGTCTCGCGCAACTCCGCGTCCCCGCCGCGGTCGAGGATCAGCTCCTTCAGGCCCGGGACGCCGGCCAGTTCGCAGCACTCGTCGACGGCGGCGGCGAACACGGGCTCGTTGCGGTACAGCTCGGCGCCCATCCCGGCGTACTGGGAACCCTGGCCGGAGAACAGGAACGCCACCTTGAGCTCGGCGAGCTCGGCCGCCTGCGCGGTCAGCAGGCGCCGCGGGTCCCGCAGGCCGTCGACCGCGTCCTCGGAGTCGCGGGCGACGACCACCGCGCGGTGCGGGTACTCGGTGCGCCCGGCGGCCAGGGTGTGCGCGACGTCGGCGAGGTCGAGGTCGACGTCCCCGGCCAGCCGCTCGGCGAGCCGCTCGACCGCGGTGGCCAGGGTTTCCGGCGTCTTCGCCGACACGCGCAGCAGGTGCGCCGGGTGCGGACGGCGCCGCCGCTGCGGCGCCGGCGCCTCCTCAAGCACCAGGTGGGCGTTGGTGCCGCCGACGCCGAACGAGCTGACGCCGGCCCGGCGCGGGGTGTCGGCCGCCTCCCACTTGGTCACCGTCCGCGCCGGGTGGAACGGGCTGCGCGGGAAGTCGATGCCCGGGTTGGGTTCTTCGTAGTTGATGGTCGGCGGGATCAGCCCGTGCTCCATGGCGAGGACGGTCTTGATCAGCGCCACGACGCCGGCGGCCTGGGACAGGTGGCCGATGTTCGACTTCACCGAGCCGATGGCGCACCAGCCGGTGTCCGCGATGCCGTGTCCGTACACAGTGGACAGCGAGGTGATCTCGATCGGGTCGCCCAGCGCGGTTCCGGTGCCGTGCGCCTCGACGTAGCCGATCGTGCGCGGGTTCACCCCGGCCATGCCGACCGCCTGCGCGATGGCCTCGGTCTGGCCCGCGACGCTCGGCGCGGAGAAGCCGACCTTCGTGGCGCCGTCGTTGTTGATCGCGTTGCCGAGCACGACCGCCCGGATGTGGTCGCCGTCCTCCAGGGCCTGCGAAAGCCGCTTGACCAGGACGACGCCGACGCCGCTGCTCCACACCGTGCCGTTGGCGCCGGCGTCGAACGCGCGGACGTGCCCGTCCGGCGAGGTGAAGCCCTCGACGCCCATGTACCCGATGCCGTGCGGCATCTCCAGGTTGACGCCGCCGGCCAGCGCCATGTCGCATTCGCCGTTGCGCAGGGCCTCACAGGCCAGGTGCACCGCGACCAGCGACGTCGAGCACGCCGTGTGGACGGCCAGGCTGGGGCCGCGCAGGTTCAGCTTGTAGGACACCGACGTCGTCAGGTAGCTCGGCTGGTTGCCGGTCGACATCCCGATGCCGCCGTGCTGCGAGGCCATCACCCGCTCGTTGCGCAGCAGGTTCTCGATCAGGTAGCCGGTCCGCCCGGTGCCGCCGTAGACGCCGATCGCCCCGGGGTAGCGGGCCGGGTCGTAGCCGCCGTCGGTCAGCGCCGAGTGGCAGGCTTCGAGGAACACGCGGTGCTGCGGGTCGGTGATCTCGGCTTCGCGGCTGGTCATGCCGAACAGGTCGGCGTCGAACTCGTCGAAGCCGTCGACCACCGTGGTGGCGTTGACCCAGCTGGGATCGTCCAAAGTGGCCGGATCCGCGCCGCGGGCGAGCAGTTCCTCGCGGGTGGCGGGCTTGACGGACTCGACGCCGTCGACGAGGTTGCGCCAGAACTGGCGCAGGTCGCCGGCGCCGGGCACGCGCGCGGCCATCCCGACGATCGCGATCGGCTCGGTGCCGGGGTCGGGTTCGAGGTCGTGGGTCACAGCGGTCGCTCCTGTTCCTGGCCGGTCGTGCCGGCACTGCGGCGGGGTCTTCTGGACGGGGTGCGCCCCCGGCGGGCAGCGACCCGCTCGGCGGCGCGGGCGAGCTCCGGACCGGGTGCGGCCGGCGCCTGCAGGTGGGTGGCGAGGGCGCGGACGGTGGGGTGGGTGAAGAGGTCCACGATCGGGATGCGCCGGCCGAGCCGGGCGGTGACCTCGGCGTGGACGCGGGCCAGTGCGAGCGAATGCCCGCCGAGGTCGAAGAAGTTGTCGGTCACGCCGACGGCGTCGCGGCCGAGCACCTCCCGCCAGACTCCGGCGATGACCGCCTCGGTCGCGGCCAGCGCGGCCGGATCGGTGACCGGGGCCGGATCGGCCCGGGCCGGGAGCCGGGCGGCGGCGCCCGGCGCGGCGGCCCGGACGGCGGGCCGCGGGAGCCGGGGTGCGCACGTCGCGACCGGCCGGTCCGGCTCCGCAACGAGGGCCGCCAGCAGCGCCGTGAAGTCCTCGGCCAGCGCGGCCATCCGGCCCGCGTCGAAGAGATCCGGGTTGTAGAGCAGCTCGATCCCGTGCTCGAGGACGTAGACCGTCAAGTCGAACGGCGAGCCGGGCTTTTCGACCGGCAGCCACGTCCCGCGCACCCCGGGAAGGTCCAGCCGGGGTTCGGTGAAGTTCAGGACGTTGACCATCACCTGCACGAGCGGCGCCCGCGCCGGGTCGCGCGGCACGCCGAGGGCGTCCACGAGCCGGTCGATCGGTGCCGCCGGGTGCGCGGTGGCGGCCAAGAGCTCCTCACCGCTGTTCCGCACGAGCGTGGTGAAGTCCGCCGCCCCGGCCCGCAGCCGCACCGGGACGATGTCCACGAAGAACCCGGCGACGTCCTGGGTTTCGGCCAGCTGCCGGTCCGCGACGACGGTGGCGACCAGGTGGTCGTCCCCGCCGGTCAGCCGGTGCAGCAGCTGCCCGAACGCGGCCAGCACCACCCCGGCGCGGGTGGTCCCGGTGCGCGTGGCCAGGTCCGCGACGGCCTCGGCGACGCCGCCGGGGAAGCCCTGGTGGTGACTGGCGCCGCGGTAGGTCTGCACGACCGGGCGCGGCCGGTCCCGCGGCAGGTCCACAGTGGACGGCGCACCGGCCAGGTGGGCCGTCCACCAGGCGAGGTCGACGGCTTCGCGGCGGCGGTCGCGGTCGGCGCGCCAGACCGCGTAGTCCGCATAGGACGCGGTGAGCGGTGGCAGCTCCTCGCCGCGGTAGGCCGCGGCCAGGTCGGCGCAGAGCAGCTCCTGCGACCAGCCGTCGAACACCGCGTGGTGCAGCGTCACCCCGAGGACGTGCTCGTCGGCCCCCAGCTCGTAGAGCCGCACGCGCCACGGCGGTTCGCGGTCGAGCCGCACCGGCGTCGCGGCGTCGGCGGCCAGCCGGGCGGCCACGGCGCCGGCGGTCACCGGGACGACCGGCAGGGGCACCTCGCCCGGCGGCAGGCACTCGGCCCGCGGGACGCCGTCGACCGGGCGGATCCGCCAGCGCAGCACGTCGTGCCGCTCGGCGACCGCCGCCAGTGCCGCTCGCAGCCGCACGACGTCGAGAGGACCGGCCAGCCGGAACGCCATCGCGATGTTGTACGGCGCCGCGTCCGGGGCGAGCTGGTCGAGGAACCACAGCCGCCGCTGCGGCGGGGACAACGCCGGTGCGTGCCCGGTCGTCAGGCCCGGCCCGACGAGCGGGGCGGCCTCGGCCACCCGGCGCGCGAGCCCGTCCAGGGTCCGCCCGGCGAAGACGTCCTCGACGGACACGTCGGCGGCGAACTCCGTGCGCAGGGCCGCGACCAGCCGCATCGCGGAGATCGAGTCGCCGCCGGAGAGCAGGAAGCCGGTCCCGGCGCCGGGACCGAGGACCCTCCGCCACACCGCTTCGAGCGGCGACGCGGGCGCGTCCGCCGCCACGGGCTCGCTCTCGGCGAGCGCGCGCAGGGCGGCCCGGTCGATCTTGCCGGTGACGGGGTTGACGGGCAGCTCGGCCAGGCGCCGGATCGCGGCCGGGCGCATCGCCTCGGTCAGCCGGTCGGCCGTGCGGGCGTGGATGTCCTCGTCGGACGGTGCCGACGCCGGGGTGAGGAACGCGACCAGCCGGGTCCCGCCGGGCCCCGGCACCGCCTCCACCGCGACGGCGTCGACGTCCGGGTGCGCGCCGAGCGCGGCTTCGACCTCGCCGAGCTCGATCCGCTGGCCGCGGACCTTCACCTGGCGGTCGGCGCGGCCGGCGAACTCCAGCCTGCCGTCCGGGCGCAGCCGGGCCAGGTCGCCGGTGCGGTAGCGCCGCTCCCCCGGCGCGGCCGGGTCGTCGACGAACCGGCGCGCGGTCAGCTCCGGGCGGTTCAGGTAGCCCGCGGCCACGCCGGGCCCGCCGACGACCAGCTCGCCCACCTCGCCCGGTGGGACGGGCCGCAGGTCGGCGTCGACGACGTCCGCGCGGTGGCCCGGGGTCGGCGTGCCCAGTGGCAGCGGGTCGGCCGGGATGCCGGTCACCTCGTCGGTGAGCACGACGACGGTCGTTTCGGTCGGGCCGTAGACGTTGAAGAACCGGCGGCCGGGCAGCCAGCGGGCGGCCAGCTCGGCGGGCACCGGCTCGCCACCGCAGGCGACGGTCCGCCAGCCGGGCACGTCGGCGGGGTCCAGCAGCGCCAGCAGCGTCGGGGTGATGAACCCCCAGTTCACGTCGTGCTCGACGACGAACCGGCGCAGCCGGTCCGGGTCCGCCCGGTCGGCCGAGCTCGCCAGCTGGACCGAGCCGCCGGTCGTCAGCGGCACGAAGACGTCCATCGTGAACGCGTCGAACCCCGGCGAGGCGATGCCGAGCGTGCGGGTGTCCGGGCCGACACCCAGCCGCCCGGCGAACCCGGTCGCGAACGCGACGATGTTGCGGTGGGTGGTGAGCACGCCCTTCGGGCGCCCGGTCGACCCGGAGGTGTAGAGCACGTGCGCGGTGCTGTCCGGGGTGGCCGGGCAGACCCCGGGCGCGGCGGGCGGCGGGACGTCGATCCCCAGCGCCGGCCCGAACTCCGCGACCGCGGCGTCCCCGATCACCAGCGAGACGCCGGCGTCTTCGACGATCCCGGACAGCCGGGCCCGTGGCCCGCCCGGTTCGAGCGGGACGTAACAGCCGCCGGAGAACAGCACCCCGAGGACGGTGGTCACCAGCGCGGGCGTCCGGTGGGCGCACACCCCGACGCGGGATTCCGGGCCCGTCCCGCGTTCGCGCAGGGCCGCCGCCACACCCCAGGCCGCGGCAACGAGTTCAGCGTAGGTGAGCCGGGTGGTGCCCTGCCGCACGGCGAGCGCGTCCGGCGTCCGCTCCGCCTGCGCCAGGATCAGCCCGGCGACGGTCGAGTCCGCATCGGACAGTGCCAGGCCGTCGGCGCCCGTGCCGGGCAACGTGTCGGTCAACGTGAACTCCCCAGTTCGGCACGGCCGCGGTGGCGGCCGTGTGGTCGTGCGTGCGGCTCACGGGTGGTGTCCCCGAGCCGGCGGGTCGATCCAGAACCTGCTGCGCTGGAACGGGTAGCCGGGCAACGGCACCCGGCCGGGGCGCGCGCCGTCGTGGCGGGCCACCCAGTCGACGCTCGCGCCCCCGACCCAGCGGGCGGCCAGTTCCCGGGCCGCGCCGGGCGGCCCGGCCAGGTCGGTCCCGGCCGCCAGCAGCGCGTCAAGTGCTTCGACGGCCTCGGCCGCGGTCGTCGCGACCACGGCGGCCCTGGCCCCGAACTCCCGGCGGCCGACGGCGAGGGTGTAGGCGACGTCGGCCAGGTCCGGCGGGTCGGTCGCGAGCCGGTCCCGCACCGCCGCCAGCGCCTGGCGCAGGGCTTCCGGGGTCCGCGCGGACACCGGCAGGACGTGCGGGCCGCCGGCGCTCACCCGCGGCCCGGGCGCCGGTGCTTCTTCGACGATCACGTGGACGTTGGTCCCGCCCATGCCGAAGGCGCTCACCCCGGCCACCCGCCGCGGCACGTCCGGCCAGTCGGCGGCCTTGACCGGCACGTAGCAGGGCCCGCCGGCCAGGTCGACCTCCGGGTGCGGTGCCGTGAAGTGCAGGTTCGGCGGGATCACGCCGTGGCGCACCGAAAGCACCGCCTTGATCAGCCCGGCCACGCCGGCGGCCGCGTCGAGGTGGCCGATGTTGGTCTTGACCGAGCCGAGCGCGCAGGTGCCCGCCGGGACGTCCCGGTACACCCGGTTGAGCGCGGCCACCTCGATGGCGTCGCCCAGCGGAGTGCCGCTGCCGTGCGCCTCGAGCAGGCGGACCTCGGCCGGGTCGACCTCGGCCACGGCCAGCGCCTCGGCGACCGCAGCGGCCTGGCCGGCCGGGCTGGGCACGGCGTACCCGGCGCGGTCGCCGCCGTCGTTGGTCATCGCCCAGCCGGGCAGCACGGCGTGGATGTGGTCGTGGTCGGCGAGGGCGTCGGACAGCCGCCGCAGCACCACGACCCCGGCGCCCGAGCCGAACCCGGCGCCGTCGGCCGCCGCGTCGAACGACCGGCAGCGGCCGTCCGGCGAGACCATGCCGCCGGCGCGGTAGCGCGGCCACGTGACGCTGACGCCACCGGCGATCGCCAGGTCGCAGCGGTATTCGGCGAGGCTCTGCGCGGCCAGGCCGACCGCGGCGAGCGAGCTCGAGCAGGCACTTTGGACGGCCACCGCGGGCCCGGTCAGGCCGAGCCGGTAGGCGACCTGGCCGGGCAGGTGGTCGGTCAGCTGGCGGCCGGCCAGCCTGCCTTCCCAGTCGTCGGGGTCGACGTCGCCGGTGACGGCCGGGTTCCCGAACAGGTGGAACAGGAAGTACCGGTTCACGCCCGTGGAGGTGAACACGCCCACCGGGCCGTGTTCCCGCGCCGGGTCGCGGCCCGCGTCTTCCAGCGCGTGCCACGCCGTCTCCAGGAAGAGCCGGTGCTGCGGGTCGGTCAGCGCGGCTTCCTCGGCGGTGAACCCGAAGAACCCGGCGTCGAAGTCCTCGACCCCGTCGAGCCGTCCCCCGGCGCGCACGTGTGCGGGGTCGGCCCGCAGGCCCGGGCCGATGCCGAGCGCGGCCAGCTCGTCGTCGGTGTGGTCGTGGATCGCGTCGGCGCCCGCGCAGAGGTTCCACCAGAACGCCTGCGCGTCCGGCGCGCCGGGGAACCGGCAGGCGAGCCCGACGACCGCGATCAGGTCGCTGCCGGGTTCGTCTTCGCCCCGCGCTTCCGCTTCCGGCTCGGCGTCCGAAGTGGACGGCTCGAGGTAGGCGGCCTGCGCCGCGACCGTCGGGTGCTCCAGCAGGCTCAGCAGCGGGACGTCGGTCCCGAACTCCGCGGCCAGCCGCTGCTGGACCCGGCCCAGCAGCAGGGAGTGGCCGCCGACGTCGAAAAAGGCGTCCTCGGTGCCGATCCGGTCGTGGCCGAGCACCGCGCACCAGATCGCGTGCACCCGGCGCTGCGCCGCGGTCGCCGGCCCGGCCGGTTCCGGGCCCGCGGACGGCCGGGGATGCGGAAGCGCTTCCTCGTCGAGCTTGCCGCTGACGGTGAGCGGGAAGGCCGCGACCACGGTCACGGCGCCGGGCACCGCGTGCGCGGGCAGCACCCCGGCCAGTGCCGACCGCAGCGCCGTCCCGTCCGGACGGGTACCGGCCGCCGGCACGACGTAGGCGAGCAGCTCCCCGTCGCGGACGATGGCCCGCGCTTCGGCCACCCCGGGTTGTTCGCCGAGCCGCGCCTCGACCTCGGTCAGCTCGATCCGGAACCCCCGGACCTTGACCTGCCGGTCCAGCCGGCCGAGGCAGACCACGTTCCCGTCGGGGAGGACCCGGCCGAGGTCGCCGGTGCGGTAGCTGCGGACACCGGCGCCGGTGGTGCCGAACGCCGGGCTCGGCTGGTCGAAGTAGCCGTCGACCAGGTACTCGCCGCTGACTTCGAGCTCGCCGCCCTCGAGCACGGTGAGCGTGTAGCCGGGCAGCGCGGTCCCGATCGGCAGCGGCCCGGTGGCGTCTTCGCGGACGTCCGCGGCGGTCAGGCGGTACTGGGCGGCGAAGGTCACCTCGGTGGCGCCGTAGCCGTTGACGAACACGCACCCGGGTGCGAACCGGCCGCGGCGGACGTCGGCGTAGGTGGCCTGCTCGCCGCCCAGCAGGACGGTCCGCACCGAGGGCAGGTCCCCGTCGAGGGCGTCGAGCAGGTAGCGGTACACCGTCGGCGTCGAGTGGTAGACGGTCGCCTCGTGCCGCGCGAGCTCGCGGGCCGCGTGGGCCACGCCGTGGGCGCGGACGTCGACCGGCACCACGGCGGCGCCGGTCAGCAGCGCCGGGTAGAGGTCGGGGATGGCCGCGTCGAAGCCGAAGGAGGCCAGCAGGCTGACCCGGTCGGCGGCGGTGATGCCGAGCGTCGCGATCTGGTTGTCCACCACGTGCAGCAGGTTGCGGTGGGTCTGCGCGACCGCCTTCGGCGTGCCGGTGGAGCCGGAGGTGAACAGCACGTAGGTCGGCGCGCCCGGGTCCGGGTCGGGCACCGGCAGCGGCGCGGTGTCCCCTTCGGACCCGACCACCCGGGCGGCCCCGGTGCGGCACAGCGCTTCCGCCAGTTCGAGGTGCTCGGCGTCGGCCAGCACGGCCGACACCCGGGCGGCGGCGACCTGGTGGCCGAGCCGGTCCCGCGGGAACGTCGGATCCAGCGGGACGTAGGCACAGCCCGCGGCCAGCGTGCCGAGGATCGCGGAGATGGCGGCGGTGCCGTGCCCGGTGACCAGGCCGACGAACTCCCCCGGCCGCACACGGGCGTCGAGCAGCCGGGCGGCGTGCCCGCCGGCCAGCGCGGCCAGCCTGCCGTAGCTCACCGCCGAGCCGCCTTCGAGGACGGCGATCCGATCGGGGCTGCGCCGGGAGATTTCCGCGAAACGTCTGAGAATTCCGGCTTGCGTCATCGCCGGCGGTCGGCCCCCGACGGCGAATGGGCGCGCGGAAACCAAGGCGGTGACGTCGACTTCATCTCACTCCCCAGTGCGATTGACGAAGAATCACGCAAGGTTAAGGGTCACGAGACCGTCCATGGGTACGTAATCCGCAGAGTTCAGCCGAATGACCTATCGAACATGGACCAGACGTCGCAGATTCCCACGTCATCCACAGCGGAATCCGCCTTGATCGCCACAGTGGACAGTCGGCCGGCTACTCGACGTGATCGCGAATTCGAATTCGCCCGCCGTCCCGGTCGGATATTCACCGACAATCAATTCGACCGCTTTGTCCCGCCACCCTCCCGACGGGCGGCGGTTTACGAAATCGATTCAGTCGCGGAGCGCACCGGTCCGGCTCACGCGGGTGTCCGCGCGGGCCGGTGCCCGGCTGCGTGGTGAGCTCAGCCGGCGTTGGCCAGCAGGCCCGGGCCCGGCGGCGCGCTGCGCACCAGGCACGCGTGGCACGGCATGCCCCGCAGCCCGTCCAGCACCTCGGCCTCGGCCGGGAAGATCGCCTCGCCGCACAAGGCGGTCAGGTGCTCCGGCACCGGACCGGCGGGCACGGGGATCAGGTGGCAGACGCGTCTGCTCTCGCCGACGACGCCTCGGCGTAGCCGCACCAGTGCGAGCATCCCACCGTTCTCACCCATGCCAGCAAGGTAGGCGAAGATCGGCACTGCGGCTTCGTGCCGACGGCCCAACGATCTTGGGCACCGGTGGTCCCGGACACCAAAGTCACGACGGCGAGAGCACCGCCGAGCCCAGGCGGCGGCACAGGGCGAGCGCCAGCTCGACGTCCAGCCGGCCCTCGCCGAGCCCGCGGGGCAGCAGCTCCTCCGCCTTGCGGACGCGGTACTGCACGGAGTTCTTGTGCATCGTCAGCTCGGCCGCCGCGGCGGTGTAGCTACCGCCGGAGGACAGGAACACCCGCAGGGTCTCGCGCAGCCGGGCCCCGTTCTCGTCGTCGGCGGCCAGCGGCCCGAGCGTGCTCGCGACCCACAGGCGGGCCGCGTTCAGGTCGCTCGTCATCAGCGCCACCGTGCCGACCTCCCGGAAGGTCAGCACGCGGTCGCAGTGCTCGCCGGCCGCCAGCGCCAGCGCGTGCACCCGCCGGGCCTGCTGGTGGGTGTCGCGGAAGCCGGCCACCCCGGTGCCCGGGTCGCCGACGGTCACCCGCACCCCGGCGGCGGCGCCGGCGAGCGCGGCGTCGAGGTGCTCCCGGCCGATCGTCGCGCCCGGCGCGAGCGGGAGCCACACCCAGGCGCTGGCCTCGTCCCGCGGGACGAACAGCGGACGGCCCTGCCCTCGGACGCGCGCGAACACCTCGCCCGCGACCGACTCCAGCAACGACAGCGCGTCGTCGACGAAGGCCTCCGACGCGTGCCAGACGATCATCCCCACGTGCGTGCCCCGCAGGCGGTAGCCGATCACCGCCTCGGCCGCGTCGACGTCCGGCGGGACGCCGTTCTCACCCAGCAGGTCCGCCACCTTCGCCGCGCGCGCGGCACTGCGGTTGAGCAGCCAGCGGTCGCGTTCGTCCTGGTAGACGCCGACGAGCTGGCGGACGACCCGGGTGATGAACTCGTAGGCGACCCGCAGCAGCCGGCGCATCATGGCCCCGAGCAGCGCGGCGTCGTCGACCGCCCGGATGCACTCCTGGAACCCGAAGTCGAGCATCGCGGCCTGTCCGAGGTCGTATGCGCGGATCAGGTCGAACACCGGGGTGCCGCGCTGGGCCAGCCGGCGCGCGTACTCCACCGCCGCGGCCGGCGGCTCGACGCCCGCCGGGTCGATGCCGTGCCGGAAGATCTGCAGCGCGGTCTCGATGTTCTGGTAGACGCTCGCCGACAGCAGGCTCACCATGCGCTCGTCGTCGTTGACCAGCTGCGGCAGGTCGGTGGCGTACAGCTGGACCAGCTCACCGGTGAGTTCGCCCGCGCGGTCCGCGAGGGTGGCGGCGATCTGCTGGATGCGCTCCGTGACGGCTTCTTCGTCCACCATGGAGCCACTTTAGGGGGTACCTCCTCAAGCCGGCCGAGGAACTCGTCGATCATGTCGAACGTCCGCTCCGCGACCGGCGGACGCCGGCCGGTGCCGGGCGCCCGCCGCCGGCCCGGGCCGGGACGGCTCCCCCTCCGATGTGGACGAGTGGCACCCGGCCCCGTGCGATCAACACATCATTCGGGTGCGTCGAATACGACATTCGGATCCACCATTTGTTAAGTAGACCGTTAAGCAGCCGCATCGAAAGACTCGAAAACAATCCCGAAAGAAGCGGACCAGATTATCCACTGGTCTGGACCACGCCGGAAAGATCACCCGTACGGCGGCTTTGCCTTGCCCCGCAAGGTGGTTGCACGGCGAAGACCAGCGGGTAAACGTTTTCGAAACTCGCTTACACGACGATTGGCGCTTGTGGCAACTCTCCACGGGCGGTATATCTGGGTGACTCGAATTCGCACGCGGCCGGACCCCTCCCGGCCGGTTCGATGCCGCCCTCTCCCGCTCCCCGGAGGCACCATGCACCGCCTTGACCCGGCCCGCGAACAAGTCATCGGGCTCTACCGCATCGTCATCGGCTTCCTCTTCGCCTGCCACGGCCTCAAGACGCTCTTCGGCCTGTTCGGCGCGAAGTCCACCGCCGCCGTCGGGGCCTGGCCCGGCTGGTGGGCCGCGGTCATCCAGCTCGTGTGCGGCGTGCTCGTCCTGGTCGGCCTCGGCACCCGGGTCGCCGCCCTGATCGGGTCCGGTTCGATGGCCTACGCCTACTTCGTCGTCCACCTGCCGACCGGCCCGTTCCCCATCCAGAACGGCGGCGAAGCGGCCACGCTGTTCTGCTGGTCGCTGCTGCTCATCGCGTTCATCGGCGCGGGCCGGTTCGCGCTGGGCAACCTGTCGGTCCGGCAGCGGTCTTCCGAGCCGAGCCGGGAAGGCGCCACGGTCTAGGAGGGACGGGAAATCCCGACGCCGCTGCGCGCGTCGGGACCGTACTTCGCCAGCTCCTTCGCGAGGTCGAGCCGCCCGCTCGACGCGCGGTCTTCGTCGGTCAGCAGGTCGCGGGGGATGATCCAGACCACCTCGAACTCGATCCCGCTGGGATCCTTGGCGTACAGGGATTTCGTGGTGCCGTGGTCGGACGAGCCGACCAGCGCGCCCGCTTCGCCGAGCCGGGCGGCGAGCCGCTCGAGGTCGCCGAGGGTGTCGACCTCCCACGCGAGGTGGTAGAGGCCGACGGAAGTCCGCCCCGCGCCGGATTCCGCGGCGTCCGGGCCGATCTCGAAGAGGCCGAGGTCGTGGTCGTTGGCCGACCCGGGCGCCCGCAGGAACGCCGCACCCGGGTGCGCGTCACCGCCGTCGATGTACCCGAAGCCGAGCACGTCCCGGTAGAACGCCACGCTTTCGGCCAGGTTCCGGACGTAGAGCACGGCGTGGTTCAGGCGGAAGATCGACATCGGGGCTCCGTGCTGCGCGCAGTTCGGTTGAAGTTTCAACTGAATGTTAAGCGCATGTTCAGCACCGGTCAACCGGCCACCAGGACCGTCCCCCACAGCCGGCCGAGCCAGGCCGCGTAGCGCTCGTCGGACCACTCGCGCCACTCGACGAGCTGGTGCCACAGCGTCCCGTCCGTGGTGGACCAGAGCACGTCCCGGCACTCCTCTTCGGCCACCGCCAGCTGCCCGGTACCGGCGGCGGCCCGCGCGTGCTCGGCCATCGCCGCCAGCCGCTGGCGGTCGATCTCCTCGAGCATCGCCGCCGCCGCGGGTTCGCTCGCCGCCGCGCCGCGCACGGCCAGGTGCAGCCGCGCGGTCCGCCGCATGGCGGCGGTGTTGAAGACGGCCAGCGCGGTGAACCGGGCCCGCAGGTCGGACTCGGCGAGCACGGCCCGCAGCTCGGGACGCTCCAGCAGCGGCACGTCCCGGTCGTCGCCGCCCACGGCTACGTCCCACGCCCGGTGCAACAGCGTGGGCTTGTTCTTGAAGGCCGCGTAGACCGTCTCGGGAGCGACTCCCGCTTTGGCGGCGACGTCGGCGATGGTGGTCCGGCCGTAACCGCGCGTGACGAACAGCTCGTGCGCCGCGACCAGGATCCGCCGCCGGTTCTCCCGCGCCTGTTCCCGGCGCCGGCTCGAGTCGTACTGGCGCTTGACGGGTCCGCTCATCCGATACATCCTCACTGTATTGAAAACAGCACGACTGTATTGGAGTCATCATGCCATCACCCACCGACGCGTTCCTGGCCGACGTGCTGCCGCGGCAGACCGCCGCCGAGCGGGCCATCCACAACGGGGACCAGGAACCGCGCGCCGCGCTGTGGTCGCAGGCCGACCCGGTGAGCCTGTTCGGGGCCTGGCTGCCGATCCGGACCGGCTGGCCCGACGTCAGCGAAGCGTTCAAGCGTGTCGCGGCCCAGTTCTCCGATTCGCTCGACTACCGCTTCGAAGTCGTCGCGGCCGGCGCGAGCGGCGACCTGGCGTACACCATCGGCTTCGAGCACAACACGGTGTCGGTCAACGGCAGGCCCACGACCTACACCCTGCGCGCCACCCACGTGTACCGCCGCGAAGACGGCGAGTGGAAGATCGTCCACCGCCACGCCGACCGGCCGCCGGACGAACCCGAACCGGAGGAAACCCTGACCGGGACCCACTCTCGGTAGGCCCGGTGACCGACCGGGCGACAAACCTTCGACACCGCATCGAGGCCCTGGTCAGCGCCCCCGGCGGTTCGTAGGGTGAGTCCACCGCAGGACACCGTGTCAGCTGTCCCGCGGGCGGTGGTGCCCCCGGATCCGACCTTTCCCCGAAGCCAAGTCCCGGGGCACCACCGCAGCATCCGGCCGATCGGGCCACTTCCCCAGCGCATGCGGTCCGCCTCCCTTGCGCATTTACATACATACACCACGTATGTAACCTGGCCGCATGACGAAGCGCAGCGAATCCCTGGGTCAGGAGCACCGCGTCCGGCTGCCCGCCGGCGAGGTGCGCTACTTCGAGCGGGGCACGGGCGCCCCGGTGGTGTTCGTCCACGGGGTGCTGACGAACGCCGAGCTGTGGCGGAAGGTCGTCCCCGACGTCGCCGACGGCGGGTTCCGGTGCCTGGCCCCGGATCTGCCGCTCGGCGCGCACGAGCTCCCGATGCGCGCGGACGCGGACCTCTCCCCCACCGGCAACGCCGACGTCATCGCCGACTTCCTCGAGGCGCTGGACCTGCGCGACGTCACGCTCGTCGCCAACGACACCGGAGGCGCGCTGACGCAGATCCTGCTCACCCGCCGCCCGGAGCGGGTCGGGCGGGTCGTGCTCACCCCGTCCGACTGCTTCGAGTACTTCTTCCCGCCGGTCTTCAAGGCGCTGCCGCCGCTCGCCCGGATCCCGGGCTCGATGGCGGTGCTGGGGCAGCTGCTGCGGATCCGGGCGCTGTACCCGCTGCCGGTCCTCTTCGGCTGGGTGGTCAAACGCCCGCTGCCGGACGCCGTCGCGCAGGCGTACCTCGCCCCGCTGCGGAAGTCCGCCGGAGTGCAGCGCGACCTGCGGAAACTGCTGAAGGCCGTGCACCCGCGGCACACGCTGGCCGCCGCGGAGAAGCTGCGGACCTTCGACCGGCCGGTGCTGCTCGCGTGGGCGACCGAGGACAGGCTGTTCCCGATCCGGCTGGCCCGCCGGCTCGCCGCGTTGCTGCCGGCGGCGAAACTCGTGGAGATACCGGACTCCTACACCTTCGTGTCCGAGGACCAGCCCGCGGTGCTGGCCCGCCACGTCGTGGAGTTCGCGGGCGTCATGGCAGATTAGGCGCGTGCGACGTACCCAGCAGGACCGTTCCGCCGGCACGAAGGCCGCCCTGGTCGCGGCCGCGCGCGAACTGTTCGCCGCCCGCGGCTACCAGGCCGTGCCGGCCGACGAAATCACCCGCGCCGCCGGGGTGACCCGCGGCGCGCTGTACCACCACTACGCCGACAAGCAGGGCCTGTTCCGCGCCGTCGTCGAGGAGCTCGAACGCGAGCTGACCGAAGAGGTGCAGGCCGCGTTCGCGGCCGGCCCGGACCCGCTCTCCGGCATGCTGGGCGGCCTCGGCGTCTTCCTCGACGCCTGCCTGCGCGAGGAGGTCCGGCGCATTTCGCTCACCGACGCCCCCGCCGTGCTCGGCTGGGACGTCTGGCGCGAAATCGAGGCGGAGTACGGCCTCGGCCTGATCGTCGCGGTGCTGGAGCGGGCCAGGGCGGACGGGCTGATCGTGGAAACGCCCGTCCGCGCCCTGGCGCAGCTCGTGCTCAGCGCGGTGATGGAAGCGGCGCGGATGATCGCCGCGGCCGAGGACCCGGCGCGGACCCGCGCCGAGGTCCAGCAGGTCCTCGGCGGCTGGCTCGGGAGCCTGCTGCGGACCTAGCGCGTCCGGTAAGTGCCGAGGACCGCGGGCCCGACCTGCGTGCTCGACACCAGCCGCAGGTCTGCGGGCGCCGCGCCGTCGAAGAGCCGCCGGCCTTCCGCGGCCACGGTGGGGAACACCAGCAAGCGGTATTCGTCGACCAGGTCGTGCTCGACCAGTTCCCGCACGATCCCGATCGAGCCGATGACGATCAGGTCGCCTTCCGCGTGCTTGACCGCTTCGAGGAGATCCCCCTGCAGCAGGGAGGAGTTCTGCCACGCGGTCACATCGGTCAGCGTGCGCGATGCCACCAGTTTCCGGGCCGCGTTGAGCCGGTCGGGGAACTCGCCCGTCCGGCCGGGCCAGAGCTTCGCGAACAGCTCCCAGGTGGAGCGGCCGAAGAGCAGGGTCCCGCTGTCGAGCAGCGGGCCGAGCCGGAACTTGTCCCCGGCCACGGCCTCCGGCCCGCCGTGCCGGAAGGCCCAGCCGCCCGCGGGCGTGCCGCCGGAGCCGTCCGGGTCCTCGACGACGCCGTCCAAGGTGGTGAACTCGACGACGATCACGCTCATGTCCGCTCCCGGTGTCTCTTCGCCGCACCCCGGTGGCGCGGCCGCACCGGTACCTACCGGCGGCGGCCGACGGATTCATCGCACCGCCGCCGTCAGGTTTTCTACGCCGTGACGAGCGACAGGCCGTAGGTCTGCAGGATCTCGTTCACCGGCTGGAACCACGTCTCGCCGCCGGAGCCGCAGTTGCCCCAGCCGCCGGAGGTGACGCCCTGGGCCTGGTCACCGGTGATGAACGAGCCGCCGGAGTCGCCGGGCTCCGCGCAGACGTTGGTGCGGGTCATCTGGTAGACCGCGCCCTGGGCGTAGTTGACCGTCTCGTTCTGGCCTTCGACGACGCCGCAGTGCCAGTGCGTGGTCGAGCCCGAGCGGCACACCGACGTGCCGACCGGCGCGACCCAGGACCCGCGGACGAGCGCGTCGCTCACCGTGCCCCAGCCGAGCACGACCGGCGCGGTCCACCAGCCGCCGCCGATGCGGATGAACGAATAGTCGTTGCCGGGGAAGGAGGAGCCGGCGAAGGTGCCCATCCACGAGCCGTCCCAGCCGACGACCGAGCTGCCCGCTCCGCCGCAGTGCCCGGCGCTGACGAACCCGCCCTGCACGGAGAACCCGATCGAGCAGCGGGTGTTGCCGTTGATGTAGTACGGGTCGCCGCCGACGGTGCCGGCCGAGAAGGGCTCGGCGGCCGGCGCGGTCGCCACCGTGACCGGCCCGGCCTTGGCCGCACGGGCGAGGAAGGCGTCGACTTCGGCGCCGCGCGCGCCCGGCCGCACGGTGACCACGACGCTGCCGGCCCGCGGGTCGGCGCGCCAGCCGGTGACGGCGGCCGGGGCGGGGTCCGCCTTGGCCGACGCGTCGATCGCGGCCTTGGCGGCGTCGAGCTTCGCCGCGCTGGTCCGCGCCGCGACGGGTTCGGCACCGGCCTGCCGGACGGCGGCCGACGCGGCCGGGTCGGTGACGCCGACGACCAGCTTGCCCCGCGCGGGATCGAACCACGCGCCGCCGAACGCGGTGCCGGCCGCCTGCTGCGCGGCGGGCAGCACCCGGGCGGCGGTCATTTCCTGGGTGAGCCGGGCCGACGCCTGGGCGGCGGTGAGCCCCAGATCGCGTTGCATGGCGGCGATCAGCCCGGGCGAGGCCTGGGCGACGGCGGGCGTGAGGGCGGTCAGGGACGCGGTGAGGACGGCGGCGGCGCTGCCGAGGGTCAGGGCGATTCTTCGACGCATGGGAACTCCTCCAAGGCCGGGGGAAAGAAACACACCGTCCGCAGAGTGTGCGGGCCGACCCCGCGCCGGGTCCAGATTTGTCCGGTCTTCTGTCCGGAACTCCCGGCCTTGCCTCCACTATGGATGGTCCCAACCCGTTACGAGGCAAAGACTTTTCCCGGCAACGACCGGAACGCGGACCGGCCACCGGGCCGCCCGCGCCGTGTCCGCCACCCCTTCGTCGCGGCATCGCAAAGGTCTGAACCAAGTAGAACACGCTGCACCGGACGACGCCCCGAACGGGAGTCTGGCGGGCACCGAAGGTGCCCGGCCGTCCCTCCGGCCGCCCGATCCGGCGGCCGGAATACGGGCACGACGCCGCCCGGCCGCCGGAAAACGGCGGCCGGGCGGTTCCGTACCCCAATCAGATTTCGTCGACCTGGTAGCGGATCACCCGGGCAGGCACGAGCAGTGCACCGGAGCACTCGGCGGTCGCCGGGCCGAATCCGTAGGGCACCGGAAGACCGACCACCAGCCAGAACGCGGAGCCGTTCGAGCACTGCGCGAGAACCCGGTACCCGTAGCCGGAGCCGGGGAAGCAGCTGACGGAAACCCCTTGTCCGAACAGGGTTCCGTAGCGCTCGCCGAAGCAGCCGGGTGGCGCGAAATCACCGGTCGCCGCGGCCGCCGGCACGACCGACAGACCGAAAAGGGAAAACACCGCGATCGCGAAAACCGCGCATTTCCTGAACATCGCCACTCCTCAACCGCCGAGAACCCGACTTCACGAGCGTAGAAGTGCGCGAGAATTACCGGCAATTCATCGGGCCAGTGAACCGGCGCGCAGCGGAAAGTCACCCCGCTGCTCCATCCGGGCTAGCCCGGGCCACTGGTCGGATGGCGGATTCCCCGCTCGAGCCCGCGAACCCGCTGCCGTCCGGAGAGGACGGTCAGCGGGCGAAGGCGTTCAGGAAGCGGTCGCGGAAGGAGTCCATCTTCCAGATCGGCGCCTGCGCGCCCGGGTGCAGGCCGTCCTGCCAGCCCCAGCCGGCGATCCGGTCGAGGACCTTCGGGTCCTTGGCCACGATGGTGATCGGCACGTCGTGCACCGCGCCCTGCGGGGTGACCACCGGCGGCTGGTGGTCACCGAGGAACACCAGCACCAGGTTGTCGTCGCCGTACTGCTTGACGAACGAGATCACCGTCTTCAGGGAGTAGTCCGTCGCGTCGCGGTAGGCCTCGCGGATCTTCTCCGGGTCCTTCCAGACCGACTCCGGCGCTTCGCCCGCCGCGGGCTGGGGGTTGAAGACCGAGCCGTCCCCGACCTGGTTCCAGTCGACCAGCCAGGGCCGCGGCGACCACGGTGCGTGGCTGGAGACGAGGTCGACCTCCGCCATCACCGGGCGCTGCGGCGTCGCGTTCGCCAGTTCCTTGCGCTGCAGCATCGAGAGCGAGAACTGGTCGGGCATGGTGGCGTAGGCGTAGCCGGGCCCGTGGTAGCCGATGGACCGGGCGTCGTAGTAGGCGTCCGGGTGGTAGAACCTCTGGCCCTCCGGCCAGTCCTTCGTGTGGGCAGGCACGTCCCAGACCGTCCGCCAGCCCGCCCGCTGGAACACCCCGCCGAGCGTCAGGCGGTCGCTGCCCAGCAGGTCGTTGTACCGCTGCTGGTTGTCGATCCACATCCCCGACTGGACGGTCGAGTGCGCCAGCCAGCTGCCGCCGCCGAACGTCGAGGAGGACAGGAACGCGCTCCTCGCGCCGATGCCCGCCGCGCGCAGCTCGGCGGTGCCCGCGTCGAGCGACGGGCCGATCTTCGCGCCGATGACCGGGTCGTCCAGCGCGATCCGGCCGTAGCTTTCGACGAAGGTCAGCACCACGTTCTTGCCCCGCAACCCGTTCAGCAGCTGGGCGCCCGGGGTGGCCCGGAACGCGTCGTCGCCGGCCACCTCGCCGAAGGGCCGCTGGTCCCGCAGATCGGCGCCGACCTGGCGCAGGTCGCCGTAGGCCAGCGCGGCGGCGCTTTGGGCGGCGACCGGCTGCCCCGGCGCGAGCTCGACGCCGAACACCGAGGAGACGATCCAGACCACGGAGAGGACGGCCACCACCCGCGTCGCGCCGGTGCGGCGCCCGGCGGCGATCCGGCTCAGCCGCAGCATCGCCAGCACCATGAGCGCCACCACCGCCACCGCGAGCACCCCGGCGCCGACCAGCGCGGCGGTCGTGGCCGCGTTGCCGATCTGCCCGGCGAGGAACTCGACGCCGGCGTGGAAGAAGCTCCAGTCGTAGACCGGGTCGAACGGCTTCTCCAGCGTCGCGTAGAAGCCGGTGTCGAGGGCCTTCATCAGGGTGAGCAGGCCGAGCCCCAGCCCGACAGCCGCGGCGGCGACGCGGCGCGCCCGCGGCGGCAGGACCAGCAGGAACGCCGCGACGACGAGTCCCTCGACCGGCACCCGCACGAGGTCCGCGAGGGAGAACGAGCTGAGGTCGTCGGGGGCGAGGAGCCCGAACAGCACGAGCAGCGCGGCCAGCACGGTCAGGACCCGGCTCGCGACGACCTGGCGCCGCCGTCCGGGCCGGGGCAGCCCGAAGTCGGGCAGCGCCGCCCCGGCGACCGGGGTGCGGCGGACGCGCCGCACCAGCGGCAGACCGATGTTTCCAACCATGGCGAGCCTCACGTCGTGGTGCACGGTGGTGACCGCGGCCCGTGCGGCCGGGCGGCGGTCGTCACCGGATATACGGGCCGCGGCGGCGTGCGGTTCAAGCACCTCCAGGTCTGCGGCCGCCGCTACCCGCCGCCGATCTTCCCAAACCCCCGCGCCCGGCTTTCACCCGCACAAACGCCCGAAATCCCCGGCACAGGGGAAGCGGCGTTGCGGGTGCGCGCCGCCGGTGTTCTCCTCGGGGGGTCCGAAGATCGAATCCGCAGCGGAGGTCCGTGATGAACCTGTTCGACAAGGCCAAGGAAGCGCTCGGGAACCACCCGGACCAGGCCGACCAGGGCGTCGACAAGGCTGCCGAGGCCGCCAAGCAGCGCTTCGGCGAGCACGCCGACAAGATCGACCAGGGCTCGGAGAAGGCGAAGGAGTTCCTGCGCAAGCAGGGCGGTGGCGGGCAGGACGCCCCGCCGCAGTGAGCCCGCGCCGGTGAATCCCAGCCGTCCGGGGGAAGCACGCTTCGCCGCCCCCGCGGCTGGGTACCACCGGCTCCGTGGTCGCCACCTACCTGGTCCCCGTCCGGACCGCCCTGCTGCTGTTCCCGCTCGTCGCGCTGGCCGTGATGCTGCCGGCCGCCTTCGTCAGCTACCGCCGCCGCGGCCGCGCCGGCGGGTGGCCGACCTTCGTCTTCTACACGTTCCTGTTCTACCTGCTGGCGATCGCCACCCAGACGGTGCTGCCGCTGCCGGCCGACCCGGCGTACTGCGCGGGCCACACCTACGCCAGTTCCCCGCAGCTGCGGCCGTTCTACTTCGTCGAGGTGGTCTCGCAGCGGGCCCGTGGTCACTGGAGCCCCGGCGCGCTGCTGCACAACCCGGCGGTCTGGACCACCGCGCTCAACGTCGTGATGCTGGCCCCGCTGGGCTTCTACGTCCGCTACGCCCGGCGGGTGCGGCTGCTGCCGGCCACGCTGATCGGCTTCGGCGTGTCGCTGTTCTTCGAGCTGACGCAGCTGACCGGCCTGTGGTTCGTCTACCCGTGCCCGTACCGGCTCTTCAGCGTCGACGACCTGATCCTCAACACCGCGGGTGTCGTCGTGGGCTGGCTGCTGGCCGGCCCGCTCGGGCGGCTGCTCCCCTCCCCGGAGCCCGAACACGACCGGCGCCGCTACGCGGCGAAGGTCACCTTCACCCGGCGGCTGTTCGCGCTGGCCACCGACCTGCTGGGGTTCGCCGCGCTGCTCGGGTTCCTCTTCGGCCTGCTGACGCTGTTCGGCGAGGACCTGAGCCACCGCGACACGCCGGTCGTCATCCTCGCCCTCGTGTGGTTCGTGGTCCTGCCCGCCGTCACCGGGTCGACACCGGGCAAGCGCGCGATGCTGCTGCGGGTGACCCGCCGGGGCGGCCGCCGGGCCGGACCGGTCGCGCTGCTGGTCCGCAACGGCGTCCTGCTCTCGCCGCTGTGGCTCACCTGGCTGGTGCTGGACCTGGACCACTGGGACCTGGGGAACCACCCCGAACGGCTGCTCCTGCCGGTCGCGCTGGCCGCCTCGGTGTTCGTCGTCGGCATCTGGACGCCGCTGGCCGTGCTGCTCGACGACGAGCACCGGGCCCCCTACGAGCGGCTGACCCGCACCGTGAACGTGGCCGTCGTGCCGCCGGGGACGCCGGCGCAGGCGCCGGTGACCGCGCCTGCCGAGAAAGTCCTTAAAGGACAGTAAGGGACACCGGCCTGCCCCTGGTCGACAGCGCTGGTAGATTGCGTCGGGAACGGGTTGAGCCGGCCAGCCCGCGTCCCGACCCCCTCCTGGAGCTTGTGATGACCACCGACGCAACGCGGCCGCGGCAGCGGTACTCGGGTGACGGCTGGTCGCTCGAGGCCCACGACTCCGGCGAGACCAGCGTCTACACCCTGTGCGGCGAGTTCGACTTCGCGGCCTCGACGAAGCTCGCGGACCTGCTGGTCGCCGCTCCGGGCGCCGCCCGGGTCGTGGTGGACATGGCCGAGGTCGAGTACTGCGACTCCAGCTGCCTGCAGGTCCTGCTCCGGCTGGCCCGCGGGCTGCACGCGGCGGGCGGCCGGTTCGCCGTCGTGTCGGCCGCCCCGGCGGTGACCCGGCCCATCGGCCTGCTCCGCCTCGGCGACGTCCTGCCGGTGCACCCGACCCACGACGCGGTCGCCGACGCCTGGGGTGCGGCATGACGACCTCGGACACCCGTGTGGGCGGGCCCGGTTCCGGGCATGAAGAGGGAGAGGGCCTCCCGGCTGGGGGTGGCACGGCGAAGGAGGCGGATGTGAAGCTCCGATTTGCCCGGCACGAACTCGGCATCTCCCCCGAGCTGTCCGAACTGGCGCGGGTCCGGCACTGGGTGCGGACGGTCCTGCGCGGCTTCCCGGCCCACTTCGTCGGCACGGCGGTGATGGTGGTGGACGAGCTGACGTCGAACGCGCTGCGGCACGGCCGCGCGCCCTACCACGTCCGCCTGCTGCCCGGCGCCGCCCGGCTGCGCATCGAGGTCGACGACAGCGGGACCGACCCGGCCCGCCGCCGGGCGCCGTCCGACCACGGCGGCCGCGGGCTGCTGCTGGTCGAACGCTGCGCGGCGGCCTGGGGCCAGCTGCGCCGGCCCAGCGGCAAGACCCTGTGGGCCGAGCTGGCGACCGACCCGGATCCGGCGGGCGCCCGTGGCTGATCCGGCACACACCGCGGCCACCGCCCCGGTCGACGGCACCGGCGGCTGGGCGGCCGCCCCGGCCGCCGCCGTGGTGGTCGACCGGTCCGGCACGGTCCGGGCCCTCAACGAAGCCGCCCGCGCGCTCTTCCCGGCCGCCGGCTTCGGGTGCCCGGCGGCGGGCACGATCGCGGACTGGCTGGCCGAGGCGCACGAGCGCGGCTCCGACGAGGTCGTCCGCGGCGAGGTCGGCGAGCGCGCGTTCGCCGCGCACCCGGTCCCGCACGGCGAGGCCGTGACCTGGTGGCTCATCGACGAGACCGAGACCCGCTCGGCGCGCGAGGCACTGGCCCGCGAGCAGGAGCGGACCACCTTCCTCAGCGACGCCTCCGCCGCGCTGCTCGGCTCGCTCAACCTGGACCGCTGCATGGAGGTGGCCGCGAGGCTGGCCGCGCAGCACCTCGCCGACGCCGCCCTCGTCCTGGCCCCGTCCGCCGGCACCGGCTTCCCGGCCGTCACCTGCGTGCGCGACGGCGTGCCGATCCGCGCCCGGCTGGAGATCGACCCGGACGATCTGCCCGGTCTCGGCGAAGCGCTGCAGGGCTTCCCTCCGGTGCCGTCGCGCTGGCTCGACCCCGGCGCGGCGCCGTCCTGGGTGCTGCCGGAGGGCTTCGGGCCGGTCGGCTCGATCGTCGTGACGCCGCTGCCCGGCCACGGCGTCCCCGCCGGCGCCCTGGTCCTGCTGCGCCGCGGCGACCGGGCGTCGTTCACCGCCCAGGAAGAGCTCTTCGCCCGGCTGTTCGCGGCGCGGGCGGGCGCGGCCATGTCGGCGGCGCGCGTGTTCGCGCTGCAGGCGTCGATCACCGACACGCTCATGCGCGAGCTGCTCCCGCCGACCCTCGAGCAGCTCGGCGGCGTCGAGTTCGCCGGCCGCTACCGCCCGGCCCGCGACGGCGAGCGGATCGGCGGCGACTTCTACGACGTCCACTCGGCGATCACCGCCGAGGGCGAAGAGTCCCTCGCGGTGCTCGGCGACGTCTGCGGCAAGGGCCTGGACGCCGCCGTGCTGACCGGCAAGATCCGCACCACGCTGCGGGCGCTGCTGCCGATGGCCGGCGACCACCACCGGCTCCTCGACCTGCTGAACCGCACCCTCGGCGACAACGCCGACGCCCGGTACGTCACCCTCGTGCTGGCCTCCGCGCGGCGCGAAGGCGCCACCGTCCGGCTGCGCGTGACCTGCGCGGGGCACCCGCCGCCGCTGATCATCCGGGCCGACGGCCGGGTCGAAGAGGCCGACAGCCAGGGCAGCCTGATCGGCGTGCTGCCCGAGATCACGACGTCGAGCGCGGACGTCACGCTGCACCCCGGCGAGACCTGCCTGCTTTACACCGACGGGATCGTCGAGGCGAAGGGCGGCCCGCTCGGGGACGCCATGTTCGGCGAAGAACGGCTCAAGCAGGCCGCGGCCGAGTGCGCGAGCATGCCGGCCGACGCCGTCGTCGAGCGGGTGCAGATGCTCGCCTCGCAGTGGATCGGCCGCGGCACCCACGACGACATGGCCGTGCTGGCGATCACCGCGCCGCGCGGCCAGCACCTGGCCGCGGTCGGCGGCCACGGCCGCGGGAGGTACACCGCATGAGCACCGCCACCCGCGCCACCGGGGTGGCCGGGCACGCCGAGCGGCTCTGGACCGCCGTCACCACGGGCGACGAGTACGCCGCGGGCGACGTCGTGGTCCGGGCGCTCGGCGAGGGGGCCGACCCGGAAAGCGTGCTGCTCGACGTGATCGGCGCGGTGCAGCGGCGGGTCGGCCGCGAATGGGCGGCCAACCGCCTCACCGTCGCCCAGGAGCACGCGGCGACCGCGATCAACGACCGCGTCATCGCCACCTTCGGCTACGTGCTGAAGCGGCCGGAGCCGCACCTGGGCCGGATCACCGTCGCGTGCGTCGACGGCGAGTGGCACGCGATGCCGGCCCGGCTGCTGTCGGAGGTGCTGCGGCTGCGCGGGTTCGCGGTCGACTACCTCGGCGCGCAGGTGCCGGCCCCGCACCTGGTGGCCCACCTGCACCGGACCGGCCCGGACGCGGTGGCGCTGTCCGGCTCGCTGGCGACCCGGCTGCCGACGGCGCACGCGACGATCACCGCGTGCCAGGCGGCGGCGACCCCGGTCATCGCGGGCGGCGCCGCCTTCGGTCACGACGGCCGGTACGCCCGGCTGCTGGGCGCCGAAGCGTGGGCCCCGGACGCCCGGGCCGCCGCCGACCGGCTGGCCGAGCCGCTCCCCCGCCCGCAGACCGCCCACCAGCCGCTCGACGACCTGCCCCACCTGGCCGACCAGGAGTACACGCTGGTCACGCGCAGCTCGGGCCGGCTGGTGAAGACGGTGCTGGCGGGCTTGGAGGAGCGGATCCCGGCGATGCGGGACTACACCGACCTGCAGCGCCAGTACACCGCCGAAGACCTCGCCCACATCGTCGAGTACCTGGCCACCGCCCTGTACGTCGGCGACGGCGAGCTGTTCACCGGGTTCCTGACCTGGACGGCCGGGATCCTGACCGCGCGCGGCGTCCCGGCGGCCTCGCTCGCGCCGGCGCTCGAACTGCTCGAAGGCGAACTGCGCGACTTCCCGCGGGCCACCGGCTTGCTCCGCACCGCACGAACGCACCTGGCGGAGCCGGCCGCCGGATCGGAGCGGCCGGCATGACCACCGGGCTGACCTGCACCTGGACCACCCCCGACGAGGGCACGGCCCGCGTCACGATCACCGGCGACCTCGAGTTCGCCACGACCGGCACGCTGCTGCGGCTGGTCACCGAACGGCTGGCCGGCCGCCCCGGCGTCCGCGAAGTCCGCCTGGACTGCGGCGAAATCGGCTTCTGCGACTCCTCGGGGCTCTCGGAGCTGATGAAGCTGTACCGCGTCGTCACCGACGCGGGCGCCCGGCTGCACCTGGACAACCGGCAGCCGGCGCTGGACCGGCTGCTCGCCCGCACCGGCACGGCCGCGTACCTCACCGGCGAGGCGACGGACTCCCGGGCCCGGCGCGATTCCTGAGCAGGTCCAGCTCCCACGGGTCGTGCGCGCCGAACAGCGTCGCCGCAGCAGCTGGCGGGTGCCGTCGTGGACGGCGTGCCCGGCGGTGTGCCCGGACCTCAAGGCCGCCATCGGCTAAGGGGTGGGGATGGCCCGCGTAGGTCAGGAGCACACTTCCCCGGATCTCCGCCGACACCCTGACGACGTTTTCGTACGGTGACCACGGGTTGCCCTCGGCGCCCACGACCAGGATCGGTGGCGCGCCCCGGACGATCGCCGGCCGGGGCGGGTTCGTGCCCGCCGTGCGCCGGCCGGCGCAGCCGCTCAGCGCGTCCCACGCCCGCGACGCGCCGCGGGTGTGCGGGGCCAGCGCGGCCACGATCGGCCGCGCCACGACGAGATCGGTGACCGAAGCCGGGTAGTCCTGGCACATTCCGGCCCGCAGCGGGTTCCACAGGTCGCGGAAGCCCCACGAGTAGCGGTAGACGAAGGCGAACACCGGGCTCGTGCCGCCGGCCGCCTGCTGGACGGCGGTCGCCAGGTCGGCCCAGCCCATGCCGCCGCCCGGGAGGGTCAGGTCGCCGATCTCCAGCAGTTGCCCGGTGAGGAACGCCAGGTCGTCGCCGCGCACCGCGACCGTCGTCTGCTGCGGTTCGGGGCGGCCGGGTTCGGGCGGCAGGTCCAGCCGGACCGGACGCCGGTCGGCATCGCGCAGCAGGGTGTCGTAGACCGCGGCGACGTCCTGCCCGTGCAGCGCGCAGCGCACCGACCCGGTGCACCACGCCACGAACCGGGTGAACTCACGCTCCACTGTGGACGCGTACGCCGCGGCCCGGACGACCACCGGGACGCTGTGCTCGAGCGGGCTGTCCATCGCCATGGCGCGGACGCGGTGCGGGAACAGGTGCGCGTACGCCTGCCCCGGACCGGTGTAGCCGTAGAAGAAGAAACTGGCCCGCTCTTCGCCCAGGGCGGCCCGGACCGCGTCGAGGTCCCTGGCCTGGGTGACGGCGTCCAGGTGGCCGGCCGGCGGACCGGCGCAACCGGCCTCCACCGCTTGGTTGTGCCGGATCAGCGCGTCGGCCTCGGCCGCCGAGCGCGGGAACGCGGTCACGTCCGGGTCGTGCACCGGCAGGCGGCAGTCGATCGCGCCGGACCGGACCGGACCGGGGCGGGCTGCCTGCCGTTGAAGGGGTGCACCCCGCCACCGCGCGGATCCACCCCGGTGCCGGTCGAACGCCAGCGTGGTCTTCGGCCCGTCCGGCCGGTCCCAGTCCAGCGGAACGGCGATCTTCGTGCATTCCGCACCCACCCCGCCGGGCACCCAGTCCAGGGCGCCCGGCGAGGCCGAGGCGGGTGGCGCGACGACGGACACGAGCAGGACGACGAGTGCCGTGATCCGCCCCCACATGCTCCCCTCGGAAATGTTTGGCTACCAAGATTCTTGGCATCCAGGACTGCTCGCTGTCGAGTCCTCCCGGCGAGCCAGCTTCGACGGCCACCAGATGCGCCGCCCGACGTCGATGGTCAGCGCCGGGACCAGCAACGACCGCACCAGCAGCGTGTCCAGCAGCACCCCGAACGCCACGATGAACGCGATCTGCGCCAGGAACAGGATCGGGATCACCGCCAGCGCCGAGAACGTCGCCGCCAGCACCACTCCCGCCGAGGTGATCACCCCGCCCGTCAGGGACAGCCCGCGCAGCGTTCCGGCTCGCGTTCCCCGCGTCAGCGCCTCCTCGCGCACCCGGGTCATCAGGAAGATGTTGTAGTCGATCCCCAGTGCCACCAGGAACACGAACCCGAACAGCGGCACCACCGGGTCCGCGCCGGGGAAGCCGAGGACGTGGTTGAACACCAGCGCCGACACACCCATCGTCGCCGCGAACGACAGCACCACCGTCGCGATCAGCAGCAGCGGTGCCAGCAGCGACCGCAACAGCAACGCCAGCACCAGGAAGATCACCAGCAGCACGATCGGGATGATCAACGCCCGGTCGCGCTTCGACGTCTGCTGCGTGTCCAGCTGGATCGCCGTCGGGCCGCCCACCTTGGCGTTCGCCTCCGGAACCGCGTGCACGGCGTCACGCAGGCGGCCGACCGTCGCCACCGCCGCCTCCGAGTCCGCCGGATCGGTGAGGACCGACAGGATCTGGACGCGGCCGCCGACCACCTTGGGGCGGCCATCGGGGCCCGGCAACGGGAACGACTGGGCCACTCCGTCGATTGTGGACGCCTTCAGGACCGCGGGCAGCGCGCCGGCGTCGGCGATCGTGATCGCGGGTGCGCCGAGGCCGCCCGGGAAGTGCCTGCCGAGGATCTCCTGCCCGGTCCCGGATTCGACCTGGGTCAGGAAGACGTCCGACTGCGCGGTGCCGGACGCCTTCAGCTGCGGCAGGAACGCGACGCCGACGCCCAGCACCAGCGCCGTCACCACCCAGACCGCGCGCGGGCGGCGGCCGACCAGGCGCGCGACCCGGCCCCAGATCCCGGCCGTCTCCGGGTGCGGCGAGCCCAGCGCCGGCTTGAACGGCCAGAACGCGCCACGGCCGCACAGGGCCAGCGCGGCCGGCAGGAACGTGGTGGACGCCAGCAGGGCCGCACCGATGCCGATCGCCGCCACCGGGCCGAGGCCCTTGTTCGAGTTGAGGTCGCTGAACAGCAGGCACAGCACGCCGAGCACGACGGTGCCCGCCGAGGCCCCGATCGGTTCGAGCGTCGCGCGCCAGGCGAGCTTCAGCGCGTCGAACCGGCTCGGCGTGTCGCGCAGCTGCTCGCGGAACCGGGCGACCAGCAGGAGCGCGTAGTCGGTCGCCGCGCCGAAGACGAGGATCGAGAGGATGCCCTGGCTCTGGCCGTTGAGCGCGAGGACGTCGTGCTTCGCCAGCAGGTAGACGACCAGGCTGGCGAGCCCGAGCGCGAACACCGCCGACAGCAGCACCAGGAACGGCAGCAAGGGGCTGCGGTAGACGGCGACGAGGATCAGCGCGACCACGCCGCCGGCCACCAGCAGCAGGATGCCGTCGATCCCGCCGAACGCCTTGACCAGGTCGGCGATCTGCCCGGCAGGCCCGGTGACGAGCACGGTGAGCCCGTCGGGCGCGCCGGCGAGCCGTGCCCGGACCTCCTTGACGACGTCGGCGGGGTTGCCGTCGGCGAAGACCGGCACCGCGAGCTGCGCGGCCTGGTCGTCGCGTGGCGCCTGCTCCGGCCGGCCGAGCGGGCCGGCCACCCCGGGCACACTGCCCAGTTCCCGCGCCTTGGTCTCGAGAAAGCGCCGGTCTTCCGCGGTCAGGCCGCTCGCGCGCTCGGCGACGACGGTCGCGGGCAGCACCTGGCGCGGGCTGAACGCCTTCTGCTCGTCGGCGACCTCGGTGGCTTCGGCCGAGCGCGGGAGGAAGGCGGCGTTGTCGTTCTTCGCGACCTCGCTGAGCTTGCCGGCGAACGGACCGCCGAACCCGCCCAGGCCGAGCCAGGCGACCACCAGGAGGGCCGGGATCAGCCAGCGGAGGCGGCGCGGGTTGTCGTTCATGGTCGCTAAGGTCCTTTCGAGGGCGAACACGCCCAATTGTTCAGCAAGCTGAACATTTTGCACGACGACCCGGAGTGACGGTGAGCACAACCCCCGAACCCGACTTGAGCACCTGGCCGACCGGCCGGCTGCTGGCCGTGGCCGCCCGCCTGGTGGAGCAGCGCTGGGTGGCCGTGCTCGACGACCTGGGCCTCACCCACGCGGGTCTGATCGCCCTGCACACGCTGCGTGACGGACCGCTGCCCCAGCGGACACTGGCCCAGCGCTGCCAGGTGACCGACCAGACGATGAGCCGCACGCTCGAGCGCCTGGCCAAGGCGGGGTTCGTCAGCCGGGCCGCGGACCCGGCCGACGGGCGCCGCCACCTCACCCGGCTGACCGCGCGCGGCCGGGCCGTCCACGAGCAGGCCGTGCGGGCCGAACCCGCGCTGCTCGGCGGCCTCGGCGACGACGACGCGTTCCGCACCGGCCTGCTCGCGCTGATCACCCGGCTGTCCGCGGGCGATTGAGAGCGCGCCCGGCTGGGTAGCTCTTGCTACATGTGGATCGCGGTGAGCACCCCAGTGGCCGTCCTGATCGCTACCGTCCTGATGGAGCGGTTCGAACGCCGGTGCCGGCTGGCACCGGGCCCCGAGACCGAACGGGTGACGGCCCGCGGCTGACGCCGGTTCGTTGTTCCTCGTTCAACGAATTTCCCGGCCCGTGCGGGCACGGCAAAACCCGCTCACCGGCCGGGGTTCCGGTGAGCGGGCGCCGCGACGAAGACCTCTCTAATTCAGCAGGTCTTCCACGCGAAGTGGTAAATCGTGTCCACGCTCGCGTGTTCGGAATCCATTTCGATGAAACTGCCGCCCGACGACGAGCCCGCGTCCGCGCGCAGTTCCGCATTGATGTTCAGATTGCGGCTCTCCCCGCAGGGAGCGAACACCAGCTCGGCCACGTCGGTGGCGTCGACGGCCCGCCACACGCCGTGGAACGGGCCGGGGAAGGTGTGCCGCACCCGTGCGGTCGGTGCCGTCCCGGCGAAGTAGTAGTTGGCTTGCTCGATCGCGCTCGCACCGCTCTCGATGTGCGCGAAGCCGCGGTAGTCCGCCTCCGCGATCGCGTACGTGAACCCTTGCGGCACATGGACGACCACGTTGATCTGGCAGTTCTTCCTGGCTTCGAGCGCGGGGGCGCCGCCGCCGGCCTTGGCGGTGAAGTTCGAGTAGTGCACCGTGAACGAGGTGTTGTCGGAGGCGACGTCGGCGGACGCGGCGGCCGTGCCCGCCGGGCACCCCGAACCGTTGATCGTCTTGATGTCGAGCGTGATCTTTTCGCTCGGAACGGACGCCGCCGCGGAATCGACGGGAGCGAGGAGGGTGGACAGAATCATTGCGCCTACGACCGACATACCGAGCATGACGCTCCTCCAAATGGGCCACGGTGCCGAGGTGGTGATGATGATCGCGCGCGGGAAGGATCGTAGCGCGATCGCAACCTTTTCGACGGCCACTGAACGGAGTAACACGAGAGGCGCGGAGCGCGGGAAATCCATTTCCCGCTAATTCACCTTTCCCGGGCCCCGATATTCGCGGAATCGAAGGTCAAGACGACTGGTTCAGACCACTGGCGCGAAGGGACCGCGGGGGGACGCTGCCGCCGAGCAGCGCTTCGGCGTCCAGCGTCGCCGCGCCGCTCCCCCGCTCCGCGAACCGCCGCGCCACCAGCGCGCCCGGCTCCCCGACCGGCTCCGCGCGGCCGGACAGGAACGCCCACTCGTGCTCGTCGGAGCCGAAGTACAGCACCCCGCCGAACACCTCGCGGAACCGCCGCCAGGACGCCCGGAGCGTCTCGTTGCGCCACAGCGTCGGGCAACCCGCCTGGCAGGTCACCACCCCGCCCGGCGCCAGCACGCGCGCGCAGCGGGCGAGGAAGTCCGTGCCGTACAAGCGGTTGTGCTGCGCGTCCGGATCGGTGTTCTCGTCCGGCAGGTCGATCACGACCACGTCGTAGCGCTCGCCCCGGTCTTCGGCCGCGGCGAGGAAGGCCCAGCCGTCCGCATAGGACACCCGGACCGGCCCGTCCCCGCGCTCGGCCCGGGCCAGCTCCGCCGGGGTGTAGCCGTAGGGCAGGTGCTCGGCGCAGGCGCGCACGGCGCGGGCGTCGATGTCGACGTGGTCGACCAGCGAAGCACCCGCGGCGACCGCCAGCTCGCTCGCGACGCCCTCGCTCGAGCCGATGACGAGCACCCGCCGCACCCGTTCGGCCAGCAGGAGCGCGGGCACCATCAGCGCTTCGTGGTACACCAGCTGGCTGGCTTCGGTGCTCTGGCGCTCGCCGTCGCAGAACAGCGAAACCCCTTGTGCCGTCGTCCCGATCAGCACCTCCTGGTACGGCGTGCGCTCGTGGAAGAGCACCTCGCCGACCTCCCAGACGCGGGTGAGGCCCTCGCCGAGGGGTTCGTGGATCAAGGGCATCAGCGTTCTCCCCGGTGGAGGACCGACAGGTGGACCGGCGCGGCGTCGAGCGCCTTGGCCAGCAGCCGCAGGGCGTGTTCGGGGTCGGCGCTGTCCCCGCAGGTGAACACGTCGGCGAAGAGCGACCCGTGCTCCGGGTAGGTGTGGACCGACGCGTGCGACTCGGCCAGCAGCGCGATCACCGTGGCGCCCTGCGGCGCGAACCGCTGCGCCACGACGTCGAGCACCGTCGCGCCCGCCTCCGTCACCGCCGCCCGCAGCAGCTCACCGAGGCGCACCGGGTCGTCGAGCAGCCCCGGGTCGACACCGTGCAGCTCGGCGAGCACGTGCCGCCCGGTGAACCGGCCGACCTCAGGCATCGCCCCACCTCCCGACGCAGTACGTGCGCAGCGGCTCGATCCCGTTGAACCCCACCGACGCGTAGCTCGCGGTGTAGGCCCCGGTGCCCGGCACGTCGAGCCGGTCGCCGCCGCGCAGCGACACCGGCAGCCGGTACGGCGTCCGCTGGTAGAGCACGTCGTCACCGTCGCAGGTCGGGCCGGCCAGCACCACCGGGCCGTCCGCGCCGCCGGGCACGCCCACCGGTTCGAACCGGTAGGCGATCGCTTCGTTCTCGGCTTCGGCCAGCCCGTTGTAGCGGCCGATGTCGAGGTACACCCAGCGCCGCCCGGCCCGGTCCGCGACCAGCACGACCTCGGTCCGCAGCAGGCCGGCGTCGGCGACGAGCACCCGCCCCGGCTCGAGCAGCAGCTCCGGCCGGCCTTCGGGGAACGACGCGTCGAGGGCGGCCTCGATCGTCGCCGCGTACGTGGCCAAGGACGGCACCGCCGTCCGGTGCGCGGTCGCGAAGCCGCCGCCGAGGTTGAGCCGCGTCATCCCGACGCCCTGCGCCGCGGCCTCGGCGAACAGCTTCGCGGCGGTGGCGATGCCGATCTCCCAGGCCGAGACGTCCGGCTGCTGCGAGCCGACGTGGAAGGCCAGGCCGGGCCGCAGGCCCAGCGCGGCCGCGTGCAGCACGAGGTCGAGGGCTTCGGCCGGGGCGCAGCCGAACTTCCGGCCGAACGGCGTCGCCGAGTCCGGCGCGTCGAGCAGGACGCGGATCGACACCGCCGAACCCGGCGCGTACCGGCCCAGGTGCTCGACGTCGGCGGGGGCGTCCGAAGTGAACTCCCGGACCCCCCGCTCGAAGGCGAAGGCGATGTCCCGCGGTTTCTTGATCGGGTTGCCGTAGGCGATGTCCGCCGGGCCGGCGCCGCGGCCGAGGCACAGCTCGAGTTCGGCCGGCCCGGCCACGTCGAAGCCGATCCCGGCCGCCACCAGCGCGTCGAGCACCGGTGGCGCCGGGTTGGCCTTGACCGCGTACCGGACCAGCGCGCCGGGGAAGGCCGCGCCGAACTCCCGCGCCCGGGCCGCGACGACGTCGGTGTCGACGACCAGGCACGGGGTCGGCGGGTCCCGCTCGTCGAGGAACCGGCGGATCCGGGTGAAGTCGGCGCACACGGGCGCCAGTGTCGCAAACGGGCGTCAGGCGAACCGCCACAGGTGGTCCGGTGTGCCGTTGTCGTCCCACTGGGTCACCTGGGCACCGTCCGCCGTGGACTGCTGGTCGACCGCCATCACCTTGCCGCTGCGGACGTTGACGAGCTTCGACCAGCCCCCGCCGGCGTCGACGATCCGCCAGTTGTGGTCGGGGGTGCCGTTGTCGCGGTACTGCTGGACGTGGGCGCCGTTGTCGAGGCTCTGGTCGTGCACGGCGAGGACCTTGCCGCTGTTGCGGTTGACGATCCGGACCGTGCCGTCGCCGTTGTCCACGACGGCCCAGAGGTGGTCCGCGGTGCCGTTGTCCGACCACTGCGTGACCTCGGCCATGTCGGCCAGCGACATGTTCGAAACGGCCAGCACCTTGCCCGAACGCTGGTTCTGCAGCTTCCGCCAGACGGTCGTCGACGCGGCGGGGCGGGTCAGCAGCGCCAGGTAGCCGCCGGCCACCGGGCGGGCCTGGAAGCCGCGCTGGGTGGCGTCGGCGACGACGTACCAGTCGCTGAACGGCACGCGCTGCGGTGTGGTGTTCGCGTAGCTGTAGACACCTTCGACCAGGGTGGTGCGGATGTCCGGCCGGTCGGCGAGCCAGGCCGCGGTCCACAGTTCCCAGTCGGCTTTCGTGTAGTTGTTGCGCGGGTCGAGCAGGACGCCGTGGGCGCCGGCGCGGCTCTGGTACCAGGCGGCCTCCTGCGCGGCGACGCCGACCGGGACCAGGTCGAGGCCGAGCACGCGGTCGGCGAAGCCGTTGTACTTCAGGCTCCAGGTGCCCGGCTGGTCGTAGGCGAGCCGCAGGTGCTGGCCGTCCTCGGCGAGGGTGACCCACTGGCTGACGTAGCTGCGGGACGTCGACCGGTACCGCTGGGCGTCGGCGGAGTTGCCCACCGCGGCGGCGATGATGCCCATGGCGCCGACGCCGATGATGCCCTTCAGCGCGAGGTTCGCGCTGTGGGCGATGAAGCCGGTGAAGTCGTCGGTCTGGTTCTGGAAACCGGGGTCGAGGGTGTTGGCGACCAGGTACTCGGCCCACTGCCGCAGGATCCGGTAGTGGGTGTTCGCGAAGGCGACGGCTTCGGCCTGCGGCAGCCGCTGCACCAGCGCGGCCGCCATGATCAGCAGGTTGGCCGACTCCTCGACCGGCATGCTCTCTTCGTTGCCGTCGTTGTGCCCGGTGGCGTCCGGGTAGTGGGTGCCGAGGTCGTGTTCGGCGAACGCCATCGGCCAGCCGCCGCGCTCGGCGTAGTCGAGCAGCGGCTCCAGCAGCAGGCGCAGGTAGGCGGGCGAAAGGTGGAGGAAGGCCGGGAACGCCGGGTAGGTGACGTCCACTGTGGACATGTTGCCGTTGGAGGAGATCTCCTTGAGGAACGCCCAGGGCGCGCCGCCCCGGTCGACCAGCTCGGTGCCGCCGAAGGCCTGGCGCAGGGCGAGCGCGCAGATCCCGGCGTAGTGCTCGCCGGTGCTGCCACCGCCGGCCGCGGCGACGGCGTCGTCGTGCAGCCGCTGGTCGATCGCGGTGGCCGAGGTCAGTGCGGCGGCGTAGTCGTTCGCGAACCAGACCGCCATGTCCGGCCAGCTGCTCCAGTAGTGCGTCCACCAGGGCCGCAGCTCGGTGCCGAGGTAGCGGACCGCGGGGGTGCGGACGTGCCCGATCGCGAGGGTGAACGGGCTCGCCGTGCCGCCGGCCGGGATCGTGCCGAGGTCCTTGTTGAAGGCCAGCACGGGCCAGCGGTCGTTGATCGCGCGCGGCTGGGCGGGGTCGCTGGTGTTGTTCAGGGCGCCTTGGCCCGCCGAGGCGCCGCGCACGACGGTGTCCTGCCCGATCTGCCAGGTGGTCCCCGCGGCGGGCGCGGCCAGCACGAGCGAGCCCCAGCCGGCCTGGTCGCCGTTCTCCTGCAGCACGCCGGGACTGGCCGGGGTGCAGCTGAGCAGCGTGTAGCCGCCGGATTGCTGCTGCGTCCAGGTGACCGGGGTGGCGGTGTTGCCGTGCACCCACTCCGCGGAGGTGTCGAAGTGCAGGTCGACGGTGTGCGCGCGGCCGTCGGCGCTGGCGGCCTGGATCGTGACGTAGCCGAACGGGACGCACTGGCGCTGCAGGTTCGCCGGGTCGACCGGCGAGAAGAACGTGACGGTGAGGTTCACACCGCCGCCGTTGAGGACGTAGGTCGAGCGGGTGCCGGTGACCTGGAGGCTGACCTGCGTCATCGGGGTCGTGGCCGGGCTGCCGGGCGCGCCGGCGAAGAGGTAGGCGGCGCCGTCGACGCGGGCGATGCCGCACAGCGCGGTGATGTGGCCGGTCCAGAAGCTCGACCAGGTGCCGGGGAGGTTGTCGGCGGGCTGCCAGGTGGAGAGGTAGGGCGAGCGGACGATCAGCGGGGTGGCGGGCGGCCGGATCGGGCCGAAGGTCCCGGCGGCGGCGGTCCCGGGCAGCCAGAGCGCGGCCGCGACGGCGGCGGCCGTACCCCCGGCGAGCCGGAGCAGATCGCGGCGGGTGAGGTGGGCGGGTTCTCGGGTTCGGTCGCGGTTTCCGGAGGACATCGATGGCCCCTTCCGACGGCGGGCGAGCCGGGCAGGGACTTTTTTACATCGTTGGTACAACGTTGTAAATCCGCCGAAGGTCGGTGCGGGGTTGCGGTGCGGACCAGTGGAGCCGCAGGTCCGGTGCGGTTTAGGCCGGCCGGACCGGCGCTGGTGGCCCTGGCGCGGCGCAGGTGAGGTGAGTGGCCCGGGCCTGAGCGGCCGGGGCTCGCCTGGCCCGGATCCGGCGGGTCCGGACCAGGCGGCTGGACTCGGTCGGTCCAGCCGCCTGGCCCGGCTCGGGTCGAGCGGTCCGGGCCGGGGCGGCTCAGCTCAGACGACCCGAGGCCCGGCGGCCCAACTCGGCCCACCCGGCTCGGGTCGGGCGGCTCACCCGGCTCGGCTTGCCCGGCCCACCCGGCTCGGCTCGCCTGGCCCACCCGGCTCGGGTCGGGCGGCCCAGACCTGGCGAGCCCGGGCCCGGCGGCTCGGCTCAGCCCACCCGGCTGGCGCGGTCCGACGCGGGCCACACGTACGGCAGGTCCGGCGGCACCCCCGGGAACCGCGTGCCGTAGTGGTCCGGGTCCTTCCGCACCAGCGCCGACTGGTGGCTGCGGTGGAGCGCTTCGTCGCCCAGCCACGGCGGCACGTCACCCGCCGCGGTGAGGTCGGCCTGGGTCCGGACCTCGGCGCTGCTCACCGATCGGGTGAACTCCTCCCCCAGCTTCACCGCGCACGTGTCCGCCGCGCCCAGCTCGCACCACACCGCGCAGACCTCGAGGCCGTAGCGCGTCAACGCCTCCTCGTAGCCCGTCCACATCTTCGCCGCCGGGTGGTGGCGCCAGCCGTAGCCGGGGATCACGAGCGCCCGCAGCACCTGGAGCGCCTCGACGCGCTGCTTGCCGAGGCGGCGGCGGTCGAGCGTGCGGGCGCTGGCGGTGAAGCCGGGACACGGCAGGAACGTCTGCATCCGGTCCGGGTACCCCGCATCCGGCCGCCGATTCCCCTCCGCGGCCCCGGATCCAGGGCCGCGGAGGGGACGCTCACGGCCGGCAGCCGCGGCCACGGGCCGTGACGGCCGCTTCCGGTTCGACGCTCACCCGCGGGCGCAGGGGCCGGGCTTCGAGGCCCTCGACGTCGATCACCAGGAACCAGTGGGCGTTGGCCGGGATGTGGATCTTGAACATCGGTGCGGTGGCCACCCCGCCGTGCATCCGGTAGTACTGCCGGCGCCGGTAGGCCTGGAAGTTGACCGCGGTCAGCAGCCTGACGTTGGCCATCGCGTCCAGGCGGACGGTGACCACCGCGTCTCTTCGCACCTTCCCCAGGTCGAACACGCTCGCTTCCATTTCGTCCCTCTTCCACGCGTGGTTTTCGGTTCGAGTTCGGCAGTCGCGGGCAGCGCGGATCGCGCCGCGGAGCACACGACGGGCGGAAGATCGGAACGGGACTAACCGGGTCCGGTGCCCGGTTCGGACGGCCGCGACAGCGGCACGAAATCCCCGTGCGCCCAAGGGGACGCCCGGAAGCGGTGCGGAGCCTGGCCGGCGCTCAGGCAGGCGGGCGGGATGCCGGACCCGCTGCCGGAGGCGACGTCGGACGACGACCCGGGCGCGCCGGGCCGGGCCGGCGCCGGAGCGGACCCGGGCCGGTGGCCGCCGAGGTGCGCCACCACCGGCTGGTGAGCGGCGCTTCGGCGCGACGGCGAGGCGGCGGAGCAGACCGGGCCGCTTCGCCACACCGGCCCACCGGCTGCGGCGGCGGGGTGAACACCCGAGGCGGAAACACGCGCCTGATCCGGCGGCGCACCGGCGACCACCCGCGGCGCGACCGCGGGAACGGCCCGGACAACGGTCCTGGACACGGGCGGCTCGACGGCCTCGGCGACGGGGGCGACGATCGGTCGCCCGACGCCGTCGGCGACGGGGGCGAGCAGATCGCCCAGTGCGGGAGAAGTGGCGCCGAGCACGGGCCCGGCGACCGGCTCGAGCAGGTGCCCCAGAGAACCGGCGAGACCGGCAACGGGCGGCCCGAGAACGGACGCAACGGGCTCACCAAGCCCGGCGACGGCCTGGGTCAGCGGGGAGAGAAGCCTTTTCGCGGCACCGGTCACCGGCTCGACGACGGGAAGGCCGCCACGAACAACGGGCGCAACGAGCCCGGCGACGGTTTCGCTCACCGGAGAGGCAACAGCGCCGACGGCACGCGTCACCGGCTCGACGGAGCCCACCGCTTTGGTCAGTGGAGCCACGACCGCGGAGGCGGCTTCGCCCACCGGCGAGACCACGGTACCTGCGGCACGCCCCACCGGCCCGGCAGCACCCACCGCCCTGGTCAGCGGCGCCACAACCGCGGCCGCGCCCCCACCCACTGGCGAAACCACATCACCCGCGGCACGCCCCACCGGCGCAGCCGAACTCACCGCCTTCGCCACCGGCGCCACAACCGCGGCCGCGGCTCCACCTATTGGCGAAACCACATCACCTGCGGCACGCCCCACCGGCCCGGCAGCACCCACCGCCTTCACCACCGGCGCCACAATTGCGGCCGCGGCTCCACTCACCGGCGAAACCACACCACCCGCCGCACGGCCCACCGGCCCGGCAGCACCCACCGCCTTCACCACCGGCGCCACAACTGCGGCCGCGGCTCCACTCACCGGCGAAACCACACCACCCGCCGCACGGCCCACCGGCCCGGCAGCACCCACCGCCTTCACCACCGGCGCCACAACT
>NZ_JBSGBQ010000023.1:83536-101123 GCF_053601335.1 Amycolatopsis sp. NPDC004747
AACTGCGGCCGCGGCTCCACTCACCGGCGAAACCACACCACCTGTGGCACGCCCCACCGGCGCAGCGGCGCCCCCACCCACTGGCGAAACCACATCACCCGCAGCGCGCCCCATCGGACCAGCCGAAACCGGCGCAACCGGGGAAGCAACCACCCCGGCGCCACGCCCCGACCCAGTCCCCGCAACGCCCCCAGGAGAAGCCACCGTCTCGCGAGGTGCCGCACCAGCACCCGCTCCCGGAACCCGCAAGACACCCCGGACCGCAACCCCGGCCTCCGGGAGCCTGGTGCCCAGCGCGGGCGCAACCACCGCGCCCACCGGGTCCTCGGCCCGGGGCGCCGCGTCGGCGTCGCCGGACGTCAGCCACATCGCCAGCCAGATGCCCGCCACCGCTCCCGCCAGTACCAGCAGCCGGCGAGCGGCGACTGACACGCCGCCCACCTCGCTAGCCCCGGTCACGTCGGCGAACCTCCACGGTGAGAACAGGCCTGGGACGTACCCTCCAACGGCCCGCACCACACCCCTGCTACGGGCCGTCCGGCGCTTCCACTCGTCCGGCCTAGTATTTCGGTCTCCACATGCCTGACTTGAGACTCCAGTCGGGTGAGGTGGATGGACCAGGTGCCCGCCCAGCGGTACCTCCGCCGAATTCAGGCTTCCTGCGCCCGCCGCTGTCCTGACAGCGCTCCCAGTGCCGTGACGCCGTGCTGCAGGCCTTCGCGGAACGTCGCGCGCTGGCCCGGGCTCATCTCGGCCAGGAGCGCGTTCTCCAGCTCCGCGACCGCCGGTGCGCAGCCCGCGAGCAGCGCCCGCCCGGCGTCGGTGAGGCCGGCCAGCAGGACGCGCTTGTTGCCCGCCTTCGGGGTCCGCGCGATCAAGCCGCGCTTTTCCAGCGTCAGCACCATTTCGTGCATGGTCTGCGGCCGCAGGAACGACCGGCGGGCCAGCTGCGCCGAAGACAGCGCGCCGCTGGCTTCGAGCACGGTCAGCGCCGTGTACTGCAGCGTCGTGAGCCCGAGCGGCCGCAGCGCGTCGTCGAGCAGGGCCCTGATCACCAGCTCGAGCCGCTTGACCAGGTACAGGGTCAACGGCGGGCCGGCGGGGTGCTCCTGGGCCGAGGTGCTCACGGCGCCCATCATGGCACGCGTCCGCCGCTATGCTCCGATCATGGACCTCGGTCGGCAGACCCGCGTGCGGCAGGCGTTCGACACGTTCTTCGCGGCCGCGGAACCGCCGCCGGAAAACCACGTCCTCGAGTTGTTCCGCCGCACCGCGGAAACCGTGCCCGCGTACCGGGAATTCCTGCGGGAGCACGGGATCGAACCGCAGACCATCGCGACGATGGCCGATTTCCGCACCCTGCCGCTGGTCGGCAAGGAGGGCTACCACCGGAAGTACCCGCTGCCCGAGCTCTGCCGCGGCGGCACGTTCGACGGGCTCGACATGATCGCCGTTTCCTCGGGCTCCAGCGGCCACCCGACCGTGTGGCCCCGGGCGCTCGAAGACGAACTGCACGTCGCGAGGCGGTTCGAACAGGTGCTGGCCGGCGCCTTCGAGGCCGATCGGCGCCGCACGCTCGCCGTCGTCTGCTTCCCGCTCGGCACCTGGGTGGGCGGCCTGTTCACCACGGCGTGCGTGCGCCACCTCGCCGCCAAGGGCTGCCCGATCACCGTCGTGGCCCCCGGCAACAACAAGGCCGAGATCCTGCGCGTGCTGCCCGAGCTCGCGCCGCACTTCGACCAGGTCGTGCTGCTGGGGTACCCGCCGTTCGTCAAGGACGTCGTCGACACCGGCCTCGCCGAAGGCATCGCCTGGCCCGCGTACGCGCTCAAGCTCGTGCTGGCCGGCGAGGTGTTCAGCGAGCAGTGGCGCGAGCTGGTCGCCCGGCGCGCCGGGATCGCCGACCCGGTCCGCGACATCGCGTCGCTGTACGGCACGGCCGACGCCGGCGTGCTCGGCACCGAAACGCCGCGGTCGGCGGGGATCCGCCGGTTCTTCGCCGGCCGCCCGGACCTGGCCAGCGAGGTCTTCGGCGACGCGCGGCTCCCGACGCTGGTGCAGTACGACCCGGCGAGCCGCTTCTTCGAGGTGCACGAGGGCACCCTGGTCATCACGGCCGACGGCGGCATCCCGCTGATCCGCTACCACCTCGCCGACGACGGCGGGCTCCTGCCGCACGAGGAGCTCCTCGGCTTCTGCGCCCGGCACGGCTTCACCCCGCCACCGGGCCCGGACCTGCCGTTCGTCTACGTGTTCGGCCGGTCGCTGTTCACGGTGTCGTTCTTCGGGGCGAACGTCTACCCGGAGAACGTGACCGTGGGCCTGGAGCAGCCGGGCATCAGCGACACGGTCACCGGCAAGTTCGTCGTCGAGTCGGTCGAAGACGCCGACCGCGACCGACGGCTGCGCATCACGGTCGAGACGGCACCGGGCGCCACCGCCGACGCCGGCCGGATCGCGGCGGCCGTGCGGGCCCAGCTCGTGCGGCTGAACAGCGAGTTCGCGCACTACGTCCCGGCGGAGCGGCAGCTGCCCGACGTCGTGCTGCGCCCGGCGGGCGACCCCGAGTACTTCCCGGCCGGGGTCAAGCACCGCTACACGCGGCCGTCCTAGCCCGGCCCGCCGGCCGACCGGCACCGATCACGGACGCGCGAGCTTGCGGAACCGTTCGCGGCGCTCGTCGGCCGACGAGCCGTCGGCGATGTCGTCGTCGAACCACGAACACAGCGCCGCCCACAGTTCCGCGCGCGCCGCGAAGTCCTCCAGCGCCACCGGGGTCTGCTCGAGTTCCGCCACGTCCGCCACCAGGTGGTCCAGGCGGCGGTCGCACAGGCGGACGTACTCGCGGACGACGATGTTCGCGTCGAAGTTCGTCTTCGCGCCCCGGCCGGCCGCGCCACGCAGCTGGGCGTGCAGGCTTTCCTCGCAGTACAACGGGAATCCGGCGATCGAGCCCGGGTAGCCGGACTCGGCCGCCCACTCGCGGAACGCGCAGATCGCCTGGTAGCGCGTGTACCAGTCCTGTTTCCCGGCCGCCAGGTTCGCCAGCTTCCGCCAGGCGTCGCGGTCGGCGGCACGCCAGCGGTCGAGTGTGCGGCCGTCCACCGGCGGGCCTTCGTCGAGCGCGCGGGCGCGCCAGAAGTGCGCCCGGCAGCCGGCGATCTCGGCGACCAGCCGGCGGACGTAGCCGACCTGTTCCCAGACGTGGGCGCGTTGCGGCCGCAGCGGCGCCGCGCGGTCCGGCGAGAAGGTCACCATCTCGAAGACGCGGAACAGCTCGTGGCCGCGCAGGGCCGCGAGGTCCGGGTCCTCCCCCATCACCCAGGAGCGGCGCTCCGGCAGCCGCCCGCTGTGGCTGATCGTCGCCGCGTGGTAGAGCTCGCGGACCGCGCGGCGGGCCACCTCGTCCCGCGCTTCGCCGAGCAGCCGCGGGTTGCGCGCGCGGTCGCGCAGGTCGCGTTCGCCGCGCGGGCCGACTTCGAGCATCGCCACCGCGTACACGCTCGCCGCGTTGTAGCACTCCTCCCAAGACCGGCGGGGTCCCGCGGCTTCGACGGTCGCGTCGAGCGCACCCGGGTCCGGCGGCCAGCGCCGGTCCGGGCAGACGTCGGCCAGCCGGACGCGGCTGCCGGGGTAGGCGGGCTGGGGTTCGGGCACCGCGCCGGTCACCGGTTCGACGTCCGCCATCGCGCGCCGCACCACCGACCACACCAGGGACAGGTCGAGGGCGCGGTTCGTCAGCTGCTTCCAGCTGCGGCGCCAGCGGCGGCCGAACCGGCGGTAGTCCTCGATGAGCCGCTCGATCTCGTACTGGGACAGCGCGGCGAAGTAGGAGCGCATCTCGGCGGCACGCAGGTTGTACTCGGCCAGCTGCGCCGGTGTCGCCTCGCTGACCAGCAGCTCCTCGACCGGCACCTTCAGCACGCGCCGGTGCAGCTCGAGCCGCTTCTCGCGCGGGATCGGGTACGGGCGCGTGCGGACGTCGAGGTCGACGTACCGGCGGAAGCGCAGCTCGATCGCCGCCCGCAGCTCGGCGCGGCGCTGCGCCCGCGCGTCGCCCGGGGCGCCCGCGGTGGTGCGCCGCACCCACCAGGACCCGGCCACGGAGTCGCCGTGGCCGAGGACGAGCGCGTGCCGGTAGCGGGCGATGAGCAGGGCGACGTCGCGGCCGCGGCCGGCGTGACGGGGCTGGCGGGCGAAGTCGGGGCCGATCCACCAGCGGGCCAGCCGCGGGTGCCCCCGGCTGCAGACGGTGATCACGTCGTCGTAGGTGGCGAGCGCGTCGAGGTGCAGGTCGAGCTGCTCCTGCAGGGCGGCGATCTCGAGCCTGATGTAGACGTTGGCCGGGTCGAGGCTGACCGCGCGGTAGTACTCGGCGAGGGCCTCGTCGTAGCGCCGGTAGGCGATGAAGTGGTTGGCGCGCTGGTAGGCGTCGAAGAGCTCGTACGGGATCTTCGCGCCGCGCCAGGCCGCCCAGTGGATGTTCGTGCGGACGTAGGCGCTGCGCGGGATGACCAGCGCGGCCACTGCGTTCGCCGCGCGGTGGAGCACGCGCGGCCAGTTCGCGTCCTCGATCACCAGCGGGCTCGCGGCGAACCGCGGCACGCGCACCAGTTCCAGGATCAGCTGGTGGCGGCCGGGGGTGTTGCCGGGGCGGACGGTGCCGGTGACGGTGAACGCGGCGGGCGGCTGGGCCAGCCGGATCACCTTGGTGACCGCCTTCCACCAGCCCTCCGCGGCGTCGCCGGCGTGCTCGACGATCTGCAGGAAGTCGTACGAGCTGCCGGCGCCCGGGACCGGCGTCGGGGTGTAGAGGCGGGAGTCGTTGAGGAACCGCTTGAAGGTGGCGGTCAGTTCGACGGCGGAGTCGATCTCGCGGTCGTGGCTGCCTTCGGGCCGTTCGTCGGCGAACACCCGGATGTCGATCTGGTTGGCCCGGTAGGCGGCGCCTTCCAGCCGCGCCTTGCCGATGAAGTACAGCGTCAGGACGGCGGAGACGAGCACCACGGACGTCTGCAGCACGGTCCAGGTGATCACGGTGGCGACCTTCGGGTCGCGCACGAACGTCCAGGACTGGAAGAACGGCAGGTAGGGCACGACCGCGAAGCCGGCCGCGACGAGCCCGGACGTCACCGCCGCGAGCCACCAGCGGATCCGGTGCGCCGCGGGCAGTTCGGCCTGGTCGAACCCGCCGAGCCGCCGCGCGTGCACCATCACTCACCCCCTCGTGTCAGCTTACTCGCACAGGGGGTCCGTTCTGTTACGGGCCGTTATCCGCGAGCTCGGCGATCACCTGGGCGTGGCACGGCTCGGGGACGCACCAGCACCCGAGCCGGCGACCGCGCAGCTCCGGCAGCAGCGCGAGCAGGTCCGGCCGGGACAGCAGGTGCTCGCGGTACTTGGCGACGACGTCTTCGCGCGTGCCGTCCGGCCCGGGCCGGAACGGGCTGGCCAGCTTCGACCCGTCGAGGTGCCGGCCCCCGCGGTGCATCGCCCGCCCGACGTAGACGACGTCGGCGTGGTCCGGGTCGTCCCGGTGCCCCTTCAGGTTGACGACCGTGGTCGGCATCCGGCCTCCTTCGACCGCAGGTGGTCCGTTTTCACCGGTTCGCATCCCATCCGGTTGCGCCCGATGGTCCGCCTAGTGCACATGCACTATGCTGAAGGCTCACGGTTGAGCCGTCAGCCGCTGCCGGACGTTCCGCGCCCGGGCCGGCAGGCTGGCCTCGTCCGCCCGTCCCCGCCCCGCAACGTCCGGCTCGCCCCCGCTGCCTGACGAAAGGGTGTGCCGCGATGGTTCCCGAACCACGCTCGGCCGACCACCAGCTCACCGCCTCCGACTGGCTCAACGCCGGCGGCCACATGTCCCTGCGCGTGCGCTCGCCCGGCACCCGCACCCTGCTCGTCGAGGTGACCGGCGAGGTCGACCTCGGCACCGCCCGCCGCCTCGACGCGGTGCTGCAGGACCGCGTCCGCGGCGAGCTCGACGAGCTCGTCATCGAGCTCGACGGCGTCACGTTCTTCTCCGTCGCCGGGCTGAACTCGCTGCTGCGCGCCCAGCTGCTCGCGGACTCGGCCGGGGCGCGCCTCACGGTCGACGCCGGGCGGTCCCGCGCGGTGCGGCGGCTGTTCGCGCTGCTGCCGACCGACTTCGACAGCGTCGCGAACGTCCGGCCGGTCGGCTGACCGCGCTCACCCGGCCACCTGACGGCCCAGCCGCCGGACGGCCTCGACGATCGCCGTGTTCGGCGCGCCCTTGACCAGGTACTCGGTGACCCCGGCCGCGGCCAGCCCGGCGATCGAGGCCCGGTCGGCGTAGGCGGAGAAGGCCAGGATGGCGGTCTCCGGGCTGCACCGGGCGATCTCGCGGGCCGCCCGCGCCCCGCCGCCGCCCGGCATCCGGACGTCGAGGACGGCGACCGCGGGCCGGTGCCGCTCGGCGAGCCGGATCGCCTCGTCGGCGTCGCCGGCCACCGCGACCACGGCGATGCCGTCCTCGGATTCCAGGACCTCCTTGAGGACGTCGCGGATCATCACGTCGTCGTCGGAGATCAGCACGCGCAGCTCGGTCACGGGGCGGGCTCCGTCGCGTCCGGCAACAGCGGCAGCCAGAACTCGACGACGGTGCCCTCGCCGGGCGTGCTGTCCACCGAGAGCCAGCCGTGCGCCGCCTCGGCACGTTCGTGCATCTCGACCAGCCCGAAGTGACCCGCGCCGGCGTCGCCCCCGGCCGTGCCGACGCCGTCGTCGGCGATCCGCACCAGCGTGCCGTTGTCCACTGTGGACAGCGTGACGCCGACCCGGGTGGCGCGCGCGTGCTTGTGGACGTTGCTGAGCGCCTCCTGGCAGATCCGGTACACGGTGATCGCCGCTTCGGGGGACGGCTCGGCGGTGAGCTCGTCGCGCACCTCGTGCGCCAGCCCCCAGCGGCCGGCGACGTCGTCGGTGTAGGCCGAGACCGCCTCGACCAGGCCGTGCCGGTCGAGTTCCGGCGGCCGCAGCCGGGAGACCAGGCCGCGCAGCCGGGCGATCGCGGCGGCGACCGACTCGTCGAGGCCGGCGACGGCGCTCGCGTGCGGTTCCGGCAGCTTGGAGGCCAGCAGCTGCAGGCGCATGCCGACGGCCACCATGGACTGGATCGACTCGTCGTGGACGTCCCAGGCGATCCGGCGGCGCTCCACCTCCTGGGCCTCGACGAGGTGCCCGACCAGCCGGCGCCGTTCGCGCAGCGCCTTCTCGGCGTTGCGGCGCTCGGTCATGTCCCGGGTGACCTTCCCGAACCCGTGCAGCCGGCCCTGCTCGTCGTACAGCGCGGTGATCACCACGTTCGCCCAGAACCGGGTGCCGTCCTTGCGCACCCGCCACCCCTCGTCCTCCAGCCGCCCCTCCGCGACCGCGATCTCCAGCTCACGCACCGGCTTGCCCGCCTCGATGTCCTCGGCCGGGTAGAACACCGAAAAGTGCTGCCCGATGATCTCCTCCGCCGCATACCCCTTGATCCGCTGCGCGCCCGCGTTCCAGCTCGAAATGTGCCCGCCGGTGTCCAGCATGAAGATCGCGTAGTCCAGCACGCCCTGCACCAGCAGCCGGAACCGGTCGTCGCCCTCCCGCCGGGCCAGCTCGGCCGCGCGGCGCCGGGTCATGTCCCGGATGACCTTCCCGAACCCGTGCAGCCGCCCCTGCTCGTCGTACAGCGCGGTGATCACCACGTTCGCCCAGAACCGGGTGCCGTCCTTGCGCACCCGCCACCCCTCGTCCTCCAGCCGCCCCTCCGCGACCGCGATCTCCAGCTCACGCACCGGCTTCCCCGCCGCCACGTCCTCCGCCGGGTAGAACACCGAAAAGTGCTGCCCGATGATCTCCTCCGCCGCATACCCCTCGATGCGCTCCGCCCCGGCGTTCCACGTCGAGATCCGGCCCTGGGTGTCCAGCATGAAGATCCCGTAGTCCAGCACGCCCTGCACCAGCAGCCGGAACCGGTCGTCGTCCATGCGGCAACTCTGCCGGATCGGCACCCGGCCGGCACGGCAACGGACCCGGCTCAGCCCGCGAGCTCGGCGGGCGAGGCGGGCAGGACGCACCAGACCACCTTCCCGCGGCCGTGGCGGGCGGTTCCCCGCACCGAGGACAGCCGGTCGACGAGGGCGAGACCCCAGCCGCCGTCGGCTCCCGCGGGGCGCCGCACCGGGGGCGCCGGGTTGTCGTCGAAGACCTCGATGCGCACGTCCGCGCCTTCCACGGTCAGCCGCAGGACCGGGTCGCCGCCGGCGTGGCGCAGCGCGTTCGTCGCGAGCTCGGTGACCACCAGCAGCGCGTCGTCGACGCCGGCGCCGTCGGTCCAGGCCAGCAGGGCGAGCCGGGTGAACCGGCGTGCGAGGGCGAGCCCGCCCGCCGAGCCGGACAGCACGCACTCCGCGGTGAGCGGGACAGGGATGTTCACGCCGCAAGCCTGCTCGAAGCGCACCCGGCGGCGCGAGATGCAAAAGCCCCCACCCCCCTGGTGCAACTGCATCAGCCGATGAGGCCCTCCCGGCGGGCCACCGCGACGGCTTCGAGCTTCGACCGCGCGCCGAGCTTTTCCAGCACCCGCTGGACGTGGTTGCGCGTGGTGTTGCGGGAGACGCCCAGCCGACGGCCGATCTCCTCCGTGGTCGCGCCTTCGGCGAGCAGGTCGAGCGTCTCGCGCTCCCGTGCGGTCAGTGCCGCGCCACCACCCGTGCCCCGGCCGGTGAGCCGGTCGAACACGCCGGGCAGCAGCTCCGGGTCGAAGACCACGCCGCCGGCGGCCACGTCCCGCACGGCGGATTCGAGCACGCCGAGCTGGGAGGACTTCAGCAGCAGCCCCGCGCCGCCCGCCTTGGCCACCTGCACGGCGATCGCGGGCGTCGCGTCACCGGTCAGCACCAGCACCCGCGCGCCGCCCGCGCCGAGCCGCGCGACGACGCCGAGCGCGTCTCCGTCGGCGAGCCGCCGGTCCAGCACCACGACGTCCGGGTCGAGTTCGAGCACGTCGGCCACCGCCTCCGCCCGGGACCGGGCCCGGCCGACCACGGTGATGCCGTCGGCGCGGTCGAGGGCCAGCTGCAGCGCTTCGGCGACCATGTCGTGGTCCTCGACGAGCAGGACACGAACGGGTCGAGGCTCCTCGGCGCTGCTCACGGTGTTCCCTCACTCCGGTGGCGACGGTGAGACCGGGGCTTCGCCCCGAGGCCGGGGGTCCGCCACCCGGACCCCCGAAAGCGGTGTGACCGCCCATCCTAGGCGTCCGGGCACGGGACCGCCGCCGGTCACCAGGCGGGGGAACTGGGCCGCAACAGCCCCTCCGGGCCGGCGACCGGCAGCCAGTCGACGAGGTCCTCGTGGTGACCGGCCGCCCGGAACACCGGCGGCCGGAACGCGCCGGCGGGCGGCCCGGCGACCCTCAGCACCTCGAGGAACCGGGAGACCGCGCGGGGCGCGGGCAAGACCTCCGGGCCGCCGAGGTAGGCGAGCACCTTCGGCGCGCCCCCGACGGCGGGCTCGACGACCGCCGACCAGCCGTGCACCTCGTCCCAGATGAGGGCCAGGTCCTGCCCCGGCCGGTCCGGGAGCGTGCGGTCGAGCGCGACGTACCCGGAGGACGGCACGTCGAGGTCGAGCGAGCACGACTCGAACCCGACGCCGACCGCCTGGGCCACCCGGCCGAGATAGGCCCGCAGTCCCCGGGCGAAGTGGTATTCGATGTCCCTGCCGAAGCCGATGAGCGTGTTCATGGTTCCGCCTCCCGCACCCGCTGCAGGCCCGGAATACCCGATTCAGCGAGGGATCACACTTTCGAGCTCATTCCTCGATGGCCCCGCCCACGGCCCGCAGATGGGCGCGGAAAGTCAAGGACGGATTCGTTTTGCGGGCCGCCAGGAATTCACCGAAGCGGAGCTGTTCGCGCAATGGTTCGCCGCCGCGGATGCGGTCGGCCTGGCGCCGTTCGGTGTCGCGGATTCCCTCGGCGAGGGCGAACAGTTCACCCGCCTGGGCGAGCGGGACGAAGAGGACACCGTCGTCGTCACCCAGCACGAGGTCCGCCGGCCCGATCCGCCACGTCCCGACGATCGCCTCGGCCAGCCCGCCCTCGACGCGCGGGCCGAGGCTGAGCGGGCCGGTGGGCAGCGAGCCGAGGCTGAACACCGGCAGCCCGATGGCGCGGATGTCGGCGGTGTCGCGGTGCAGGCCCCAGATGACCACGCCGGAGAGCCCGGCGGCGCGCGCCTCCAGGACGACGAGGTCGCCGACGCAGCTTTCGTCGAGCCGGCCGCCGTTGTCGACCACCAGCACACCGCCGGCGGGGGCGTCCTCGAACGCTTCGAGGAAGACGTCGACGCTGCCGACGTGCCGGGCCGGCACGGCCGGGCCGAACAGGCGGCTCCCCGGCACCACCGCCCGCGTCGGCGACGGCGCACAGCGCACCGGGAGCCCGGCGCGGATGCACGCGTCGGCGAGGTGAGCCGTGGTCAGCGTCGCGAACCGCTGTCTGAGTCCATCGTGGTCCATGCGCCGAATCTAGCCAGCGGTCTCGGTGGTCAGCCACGCCAGGTATTCGGCGCTGCCGCCGGTGATCGGGGTGGCGACGACCTCCGGCAGTTCGTAGCTGTGCAGCTGCCGGAGGCGTTCGGTGAGCGCCGGGACGCGCTCGGCGGTGGTCTTGATTTCGACCCGCCACTCCTGGTCGGTCTGCACCGCGCCGCCCCACCGGTAGACGCTGGTGATCGGGCCGACGATCTGGGCGCAGGCGCCGAGGCGGGCGTCCACCGCCTGGGTGGCGAGCTCGCGGGCCGCCGCTTCCGAGTAGGTCGTGGACGTCACGATCACGTGTTCTGCCGCCATGCCGGCGAGGCTACCGCCGCGGTCAGGTCGTCTTCTTCGTGGTCGTCGTGGTCGTCGGGGTCGTGGTCGTCGTCGGGGTCGTCGTGGTGGTCGGCGTCGTCGTGCGGGTCGGTGTCTTGCGGCGGGTCGCCGGCGGCGGGTTGGTGTGCGGCGGGTTCACCGTCGCGTGGGTCGTCTCCGCGGTCTCCGGCGGCGGCAGCGTCACCAGCGAGGGTGTCTCGCTCGCCGAAGTCGTCGCCGGCACCGGGGTGTTCCCCGACGGGCTGCCCCCGGAGCTGCTCACCGCCACCGCCACGCCGCCGATGGCCACGACCGCGACCGCGCACAGGCCCACCACCACGCCGCGGCGGGAGGCCCGCCGCCCCGGGGTCGAGCCGCCCTTGGCACGGCCCAGCGACGGCGGCGGCGCACCCGCTCCGAACGCGGGCCCCGCCGGTTCGCGCGTTTCCCGCCGCGGCGGCGGCACGCTCGAGACGGCGGCCACCGGCGGGCTCGCCGGCCTCGGCGCCGTCGCCGGCACCAGCCCGGAGCGGCCGGAGGCGAGCGCCGCCGCGCCGAGCGCGACGCCGTACTTCGGGTGGATGTCGACCGCGGTCGGACGGCCGAGCTCCGCGGAAACCAGCTGGGACACCAGCGGGATCCGCGACGAGCCGCCCACCAGCAGCACCGCACCGAGGTCGGCCGGGCGCAGGTTCGCCGAGCGCAGGGCGCGGTGCAGCGACCCGATCGTCGCCGTGATCGACGGGCGGATCATCTCCTCGAACTCGCCGCGGGTCAGCCGGACCTCGGTCTGCACCGACGGCAGCAGCACCGGGACCGCCGCTTCGGTGTCCGCGGACAGGGCTTCCTTCGCCAGCACGCATTCCTGGCGCAGCCGCACGACCGCCGCCACCGCGCGCGGGTCGTCCGGGTCGATCTCCGCCAGCTTGCCGTCGAGCGCCCGGTCGACGTGCCCGAACACGGCCTCGTCGAAGTCGATCCCGCCCAAGCCCTCGATGCCTTCCGGGGTGCCGAGGATTTCGAACCCGCCGGTGCGCTTCCGCAGCACCGTCGCGTCGAACGTGCCGCCGCCGAGGTCGTACACCGCGACGACCGCGCCCTCGTCGAGGCGCTCCTGGGCGGCGTAGTGCGCCGCCGCGGCCTCGGGCTCGGTGATCAGGCCGACGTGGTCGATCCCGGTCAGCTTCGGCACCTGCTCGAACAGCTCCCGCTTGTACGGTCCCCAGTTCGCCGGGTGGGTGAGCGTGATCCGGTCCGGGCGGCCGCCCTGCTGCCCGGCGACCGTCCGCACCACGGACCCGAGCAGGTGGGCCATCAGCGACGCCACCGAGTGCGGGGCGCCGCCGAGCAGCACCGGCGTCGGGTCGCCCAGGCGCCGCTTGAACTCCCGCGCGACGCGGTCGGGTTCGACGGCCGCGCGCCGGCTCGCCGCGTCGCCGACGAGCACGCCGCCGTCGGCCCGCAGCAGCACCACCGAAGGGATGGCCGCCGTGCGGTCGCCGAGGGAGACCATCTCGACGTGGCCGTCCCGGTCGACCGCGGCGGCGGTGAAGGTGGTGCCGAGGTCGATGCCCAGTCCGTAGCTCATGTCAGCCTCCGCCGCCGGTGTGCGTGTGGTCCCAAGCCGGGTGGTCCGCGGGAACCGGCTCCGGCTCCTCAAGGTGGTCTTCGGGTGCCGCCGGCGCGAGTGGCTCCTCCGGCGGCAGGCCGTGCGGCTCCGGTGGCGGGTCGTCCGACAGGTGCCGCGCGTCCGGCACGGGGTCCGGCTGGTCGTGCCGCGGCGGCTCGAACGGGGGCTTCTCCTCCGCGCTGCCCGGGTGCGCCGGTGGCTCGAACGGGTGCTCCTCCTCCGCCGGGTGCGGCCGGGTGCCGGTGACCTCGCCGGCGTCGTGGTGCTCCGGTTCGCGCCCGGTGGCGAAGCTGTGCCGCGGGACCGGGTGCTCGGCGAGCGAAGCCGAAGCCGCCAGCGTGGTCTCGACGGCCACCGGCGCGCTGTCCACTGTGGACGGCAGGCGGCCGGTCGGGACGACCGGCGGGGGCGGCGGGCCGGGCAGGGCCGGTGCCGGCGCGGTGGCCTGCACGGTCACCGCGGCGCCGCGGCCCTTGTCCGTGACCACCTCGGTCTGGTGCACGGTCGGCCCGGCGGGCTCGCCGAACGGGTCGTCGGCCTTGGCCTGCTCGTCCACGGCGACCCCGACCTCGATGCCGGGCGGGCCGGTCTCGGCCTCGTCGAGGAGCACCGTCTCCTCCTGGAACACCTCGATGTCGCCGTGTCCCGGCGCGTCGGGGGTGAGCTCGTAGGTCAGCGACCCCTCGTGCGCCACCGTGATCGTGCCGTCCGGGTTCTCGTGGATGACGATGTCGGCGTCCTGGACGATGTCGATGTCCGTGTCGCCGGGGGTGCCGTCGCCGGGGACGACGAGGTGCTGGTGGTCGACGTACACCTCGTCGTGGCCGTGGTTGTGCACCACGAACCGCTCGGTGGCGTCGATGACGAAGTTGCCGAACTCGTCTTCACGGACGTCGATCTGCTCGAACTCCTCGACGGTGGGCAGGTCCTCGGCCGGCGCGCCTCCGGTGGTCTCGGGGTGCCAGACCGTGCCCGTGCGGGCTTCGACGGAACCGTCCTCGCCCCGGGTCACCGTGCTGGTCTCGACGTGCGGCACGTATTCGTGGCCGGTGTCCGCGTGCGGGGTTTCGGTCGCGGCGGGTTCCGGCCGCGGGGCCGCACCGGGTGAGCCCGGTGTGAGCACGTTGCCCACCACCTCGGAGGCGATGGCGCCGGCGGCGGCCGTCACGGCCTTCCTGATCTTGCCTTTCGGCTGCTCGGTCACGACAAGACCTCCGCCCTGGCTTCGCTGAGCAGGATTCCTTCGCAGGTGCGGACCAGCACCCGCGCCGCGTCGCGGACGTCGCGCGGGGACGCAGGGTGCTCGGCGCGCCGCTGCCACCTCAGCAGCTGCGCGCCGAGCGCCTGCCGGATCGCGGCGCGGCTCGCGTTACCCGGCAGGCCCAGCCGGCTCGGCACGTCGACCCCGGTCGCGCCGAGCAGCCGTTCCGCGTCGTGGGCTTCGTCGGTGGTGAACAGGACGACGCCGAGCCGGATCGCATCGATCAGCCGGATCTCGGCGAACTCGTGCGCCCCGGCGACGATCCGCTCCCATTCGTGCAGCAGGCCGCCGGTGCGGTCCGGGTAGGCGCGCAGCACCTGCTCCACCGCCTGCAGCGCCGACCGGGCCTTGAGCACGTCGGCCCGCGCGGTGAACTGCGTGGTCAGCAGCGACCGGAGGCGGTGCAGGCCGCTGCGGGCCAGCAGCTCGCCCGACAGCGCCCGGGCGCCGGTCACCAGCTCGCCGCCGACCAGCTCGAGCGCCAGCCGCACGCCGAACAGGCCGTAGCGGGCCAGCAGCTCGGCGCGTTCGGCTGCGGGGACGTCCACTTCGGCCGCGCCGGCGAACCGGTCGGCCGACACCAGCAGCCGCGCCACCTCGGCTTCCGGTGCGGCCGCGAGCCGCCGGAACGCGCGGAACTCGGATTCCTTGAGCGTCGCCGCGGAGCTGGCCAGCAGCCCGGCCACCGGGACCACGGTCTGGCAGAGCCCGCGGACGCGGGAGTCCCGGGCGTAGCGTCCGGCGATCTTCGCCGCCGAGTCGAGCGCGTCGGTCCGGGCGTGCCCCACTTCGTCGGCCTTCGCCAGCACGCCGATGGTGTTCACCGGGCGGCGTTGCGCCGGGTCGTCGTGGAAGGCGTCGAGGAACCGGACGTCGTCGCCGTGCACGTGCCGCATCAGGTACACCACGGCGTCCGCGGTGCCCACGCCGTCACCCTCGGGCACCAGCGCCGCTTCGGTGCGGCCCGAGACCTCCGCGCGCGCCGAGCCGAGCCCGGGCGTGTCGATCAGCGTCATCGCGCGCAGGGCGGGCGACGGCCAGTCGACGACGAGCCGGTCGACGTCCTCGGGCGTCATGCCGAGGTCGAGCCCGAGGGTGCCGGACAGGCGGCCGAAGGGCAGCTGGCGCGGCATGCCGCGGACCGGGTGCAGCATGATCCGGTAGGTCGGGCCGTTGCGGTACCAGGTCACGACGCGGGTGCACTCCCCCGCGTCGGTCGCCGCCAGCTCCTGGCCGACCAGGGCGTTGAGCAGGGTGGACTTGCCGGCCTTGACGCGACCGGCGATCGCGACGCGCAGCGGCTCGGCGAGCCGGCCGGCGATCTGCCGCAGCTGCGGCTCGGCGGGCGAACCGGCGTACCCGGCGCACGCGCGGGCGACGAACCCGCGGACCTGCAGGTGCAGCGGAGTCATCGGGCCACCGCCTTCACGGGCTGGGGGGTGCTGCGGACGGTGAGCTCCTCGGCACGGCGGCCCAGCACCTCGAGGGCTTCGATGTCGGCCTCCAGCCGCTTGAGCTCCGCGGCCTCGGCGTCGTCGTCGACCACGGCTTTCTTGGCGTTGGCGAGGGCTTCGGTGAGGGAGCGCTGCAGTTCTTCCACACGCGCGCTGTAGGCGTCCCGGAGTTCTCTTTGGACGGTCCGCAGCGCGTCGCGGGAATCCTTGCCGACCTGGAGGTTGAACTCGTCGACGAACCGGCGCACCGCGGTCTTGGCCAGGCCGCGGCGCTTCTCCAGCTGCCGCTTGCGCTCGTCGGCGAAGCCGGACCGGCCCATCAGCAGGCCGGCCGCGACCCCGAACGGCGTCGGGATGGCCAGCGCGGCCATCTTGGTGAGCATGGAGAACATCAGGAAGCCGCTGTAGGCCTTCTGGAACGCGGCCATCCCGGTGGCGCCGCGGGTCTTGACGCCGGTGAAGGAGGAGTCGATGTCGATCTCCTCGACGACCTTCACCGGGGCTTGGACCTCGCGCGGCAGCACGGCCTGGGACTCGGCGAGTTCGAAGTGGTCGGCGACCCGGCCGGCCAGAACCCTGGCCTGCTTGACGAACGTCGTGTAGTTCTCGAGCGTCTCGTTCGCCAGGCGCTGCCGCAGCCACTTCTCGAACTCGGCCCAGTTCTTGGCCGGATCGCCTTCTTCGATGGCCTCTTCGGCCTCGTGGAGGACGCCGCGGGAGCGGGCGCGCAGGTCGTAGTCCACATCGGACGAAATGTCGGCGAAGCCGTCGAAGAGCAGCTGCTGCCACTTGGCGGACTGGCTGCGCAGCGCGTCGACGCGGTCGTTGACCCGGTCCAGCTCCGCGACCAGCGCGGCGGACTGTTCCGGGTGGGCGAGCGCGGTGCGGCGGGCGCGCAGCGCGGCGTGCAGCTGGCCGACGGCGGACCCGACGTGCAGGCCGATGGCGTTGAGCGCGGCCCGTTCGGCGTCGCCGACCACGCCTTGCAGCCGCTTGACCAGCTGCGGGAAGCCGGATTCGACGTTCATCTCCTGGTCGGCCGAGCGGGCGGCGATGGTGCGGAGCTCCGAGGACACGGCGACCGTGTCGATGGTGAGACCGCAGGCTTCGAGGTGGCCGGCGTTGAGTTCGAGGATGCGCCGCCACTGCGGGTAGAGGTCGATCTTGGTGAGGACGAAGAAGACGGCCGGGCAGAGTTCCTTCACCGTGCGGAGGAACCGCAGCTCGGCGGCGGTGAGTTCCTGCGAGGCGTCGGAGAGGAAGAGGACGGCGTGCGCTCGCGGGAGTGAGCTCACGGTGACGGCGTTGTGCAGCGAGCCGAGCCCGCCGACGCCGGGGGTGTCGACCAGCACCAGCCCGCCGGAGAGCAGCTGGCGGCTGATCGACGCGGTGACCGACTTGAGCTTGCGGACGTTGCCGGGGTTGCCGGCTTCGGAGACGTGATGGGGAAGGTCTTCGAGGGAGATCCGCTCGGTCCACGGCGGTGACGACGGGTCGGCCGGTTCGTAGGTCGCCAGTGCCCCGGACTCCGGCGCGTACCGGACGACGGTCGGCACCGCGGTCGCGATGTCGTCGTCGACCGGGCAGATCTTCGCGGTCAGCAGGGCGTTGATGAGCGAGCTCTTGCCCTGCTTGAACTCCCCGACGACGTAGACGGTGACGTCGGGTTCGGACAGCAGGCGCCGGGCGTCGGTGAGGCGCTGGACGAGATCGTCCCGCCCGTAGGCCTTCGCGCCCTTGACGGCCAGGTCCAGGGTGTCGAGGGCGATGCGCCCCCCGCCACTCGGCTCCTGCATGACCGCTCCTCCGGTTCGTTCACTGGGTTTCCGGCGACGGCTCAGTAGTGCTCGACGTCGTGGTGGTGGTCGGCGTGGTGGTCGTGGTGGTCGTGGCCGCCGTGGTGGTGGTGCTCGTGTTCGTGGCTGTGGTGCTCGGTGGCCGCCTGCTCGTTGAACTGGTTGCCGCCGTGGTGGCTCTGGGCCTGTTCGTTCTGGAAGATGTTGCCGTGACCGCCCGTGGAGGCCTGCTCGTTGAACTGGTTGCCACCGTGGCCTTGGCCCTGTTCGTTCTGGAAGATGCTCCCGTGACCGCCCGTGGAAGCCTGTTCGTTGAACTGGTTGCCACCGTGGCCTTGGCCCTGTTCGTTCTGGAAGATGCTCCCGTGACCGCCCGTGGAAGCCTGCTCGTTGAACTGGTTCCCGCCGTGCCCACCCGAGCCCTGCTCGTTCTGGAAGACGTCGCCACCGCGGCCACCCGTCGAGGCCTGCTCGTTGAACTGGTTCCCACCGTGCCCACCCGAGCCCTGCTCGTTCTGGAAGACGTCGCCACCGCGGCCACCCGTCGAGGCCTGCTCGTTGAACTGGTTCCCACCGTGCCCACCCG
>NZ_JBSGBQ010000023.1:101220-161354 GCF_053601335.1 Amycolatopsis sp. NPDC004747
ACGAGCCCTGCTCGTTCTGGAAGATGTCACCGACGCCGCCGCCCGTGGAAGCCTGCTCGTTGAACTGGTTCCCGCCGTAGCCGCCCGAACCCTGCTCGTTCTGGAACACGTCGCCGTGGTGGCCGGCCGAGGCCTGCTCGTTGAACTGGTTGCCGCCGCGGCCGGAACCCTGCTCGTTCTGGAAGATGTCGCCACCGCGGCCACCCGTCGAGGCCTGCTCGTTGAACTGGTTCCCGCCGTACCCGCCGGAACCCTGCTCGTTCTGGAAAATGTCTCCCCGGCCGCCGGTCGAAGCCTGCTCGTTGAACTGGTTCCCGCCGGCACCACCCGAGCCCTGCTCGTTCTGGAAGATGTCGCCGCCGCCGCCCGTCGAAGCCTGCTCGTTGAACTGGTTCCCGCCGTACCCGCCGGAACCCTGCTCGTTCTGGAAGATGTCTCCCCGGCCGCCGGTCGAAGCCTGCTCGTTGAACTGGTTTCCGCCGGCACCACCCGAGCCCTGCTCGTTCTGGAAGATGTCGCCACCGCCCCCCGTCGAAGCCTGCTCGTTGAACTGGTTCCCGCCGTACCCGCCGGAACCCTGCTCGTTCTGGAAGATGTCTCCCCGGCCGCCGGTCGAAGCCTGCTCGTTGAACTGGTTTCCGCCGGCACCACCCGAGCCCTGCTCGTTCTGGAAGATGTCGCCACCGCCCCCCGTCGAAGCCTGCTCGTTGAACTGGTTCCCGCCGTACCCGCCGGAACCCTGCTCGTTCTGGAAAACGTCGCCCGATGAAGTCGTCATCGTGTGCACTCCTGACATTCGGATCGGTGAAGCCCGTGCCCCTCCGTTGTCATCCAGTCTCGGGTCACCGCACGGCCGGGTCATGAGTAGCGACCTACTCGGCTTCCGGGCGGGCACCCCGGCCGGCTACCTACGGACCGTCGCCCGGGCTACTCCCCGGCTCCGGCTGCCCCACCACCGAAGCCAGCTCCCGCCGTCCCGAAATACCCAGCTTCGCGTAAACGCCGTGCAGCACGTTGTCCACCGTCCGGACCGACACGACCAGCCGGTCGGCGACGGCGCGGCTCGTCATGCCGGTGGCCACCAGACGGGCGATCTCCAGCTCGCGGACCGTCAGGTCGAGCGGGACCTCCAGCAGCGCCAGCGCCGGCGTCGCGGCGTCCTCACAGGACGCGAGCCACGCCCGGGCCCGCTGGGCCGAGCCGACCGCGCTGCCCAGCTTGCCCGCCGTGCGGTGGACCCGCGCCGCTTCCGCGGCCGCCTCGGCCGCCAGCAACCGGGCACCGAGGCCGGCGAACGACGCGGCGACCGTGTCCAACCCGGCCGCGTCCCCTGACGCCAACGCCCTCGCGTGGGCCGCGTACAGCGACACCAGTGGCCCGTCCAGGTCCGAAGCGAACTCGGGCACGCCGAAGCGGACCAGGTCGTGCCGGATCTCCGCCGCGAGCGCCGCAAGGCCCGTCGCCTCGGCGGCGGCCGCCGCCGAGGCCGCCAGCGATGCCGCCCGGGTCAGCTCGCCCCGGGCCGCGGCCGCCCAGGCGGCGGCCCAGCCGCCGAGGGGGCCGGGCAGGTCCACGTCCTCGGGCCGGCCCGCCATCGCCGAGGCCCGGGCCCGCGCCGCCGTCACCACGGGGCGGAACTCGTACGGCTGGTCGTGGCCCTCCACGGCCAGCGCTTCGCCGAGCCGCCGGATCGCCGCGCGCACGTTGCCGTACGCGAGCGCGACCGTGCCGAGGGACGCCGCCGCGCTCGCCAAGGCCGGGCCCCAGCGGTCGCGGACCGCGTCCCGGTAGTCCTCGCCCGCCAAGTCCTCGGCTTCCTCCAGGCGGCCCGCGCGGCAGAGCGCGACGATCCGGGCGTGCTCCAGCCGGACCCGGCACCCTGGCACGGAAGCACCGGACGCGGCGATCGCGAGTCCCTCTTCGACCACGCCGAGGCACGCCTCGGTGCGCCCGGCGCCGGCCAGCGCCCCGGCCGCGACCACGAGTGCCCCGAGGCGGAGCTCGTCGCCGCGGGGGTTGCGGTCCAGCACCGGGCCGAGCAGGTCCAGGGCCGCGCGTGCCGCACCGACGGCCGCGCGCAGGGCGGCCCGGGCGACCACGAGGTCGTCGGCCGGCCCGGACACCGCCGTCTCGGCCGTGTCCAGCACCGCTTCGGCGTCGGAGAAGCGGTTCAGGCCGAACGCCAGGTTCCGGGCCCGCGTCCCGGCGACGCGCGCGTGCTGGACGTCCGACACCGTTTCCCCGGCCAGCTCCACCAGCAACGCGTCGGCGTCGGCGTGCCGTCCGCCGGCGATCCGCACCTGGGCCAGCAGGTACTTCGCGGCGAACCCGCCGCCGAGCCGGACGGCTTCCGCGGCCAGCCGCTCGGCCTGCGGGAAGTCCTTGCGCAGCAACGTCTCCGCCGCGGCCCGGACGAGCTGCGGGTCGGTCGCCAGGCCGGCGGCCAGCCGCCAGCGCACCAGCCGGGGCTTGTCCTCGGCGCGCCGCGCGCCGGTCAGGTCCAGGGTGTGGGCGAGGATGCGGTAGGTGTCGCGCTGCCGCAGGGGCGACGTCCGCCGCCGGATCACCTCGGCGTAGAGCGGGTGCGCGAGGCGGACGTTCAGCCGCCGCCCGGTGCGTTCCGACACGACGAGCCCGGCCCGCTCGGCCGAGGCGAGCACGCGCGCGGCGCCGAGCCGCAGCAGGGGTTCGCAGCCCAGCTCCTCCCCGAAGGCCAGCAGCTCCAGCAGGCGCCGCTCGTCGGCGTCGACGCGGTCGGTGCGGGTTTCGATCAGCTCGACCAGCCGCGGGGTCGCGGTCAGCGCGCCACTCCACCGCCACACGCCGTCGGTGGCCGACAGCGCACCGCTGTCGAGCCCGCCCTGGACGAGCTCGCGCAGGAACAACGGGTTCCCGAGGGTCAGGTGCCACAGCCGGTGCTCCGCGCCGTCCTCGAGCCGCCCGCCCAGTGCCGCGGTGATCAGCTCGGCGGTCTGCGGCCGGGTCAGCTCGCCGACGTCGAGCCGCTCGGCGACGCGGTCCTTCCACATCGCGAACACCGGGTCGGGCACGCTCACCCCGTGCGGCGCGATCACGACGACGAACGCCGACGCGGTCGCGGCCAGCTGGTGCACCAGGGTCGCGGACAGGCCGTCGAGCAGGTGCGCGTCGTCGACGCAGAGCACCAGCCGGCGTCCCTCCGCGCCGCGGGTGAGGTGGCCGGCGACCTGGTTGAGCCGGTGGGCGCGGTCGGCCGTGCCGTCCGCGCTGCCGGGCAGCAGGTGCGCGAAGGCGCCGAACGGGATCGTCGAGGCCGACGACATGGCGCGCACCCAGTGCGTGCGCGCCCCGCCGGCGGCCAGCTCGGCCAGCAGCACCTTGGCCAGGCGGGTCTTGCCGACGCCGGCGCGCCCGGTCAGCAGCAGCCCGCACACCTCGGCGTCGGCCAGCGCCCGGCGCGCGAACGCCAGTTCCCGTTCCCTGCCCACCAGTGGCCAGTCGTTCACCACCCCCGCTGCCTCCCACCGCTCCCACGCACAGCTGTGTGGGGATAATGACAACGCCGGGCCCCGCGAAGTACCGAATCCGCACAGCAATTTGGCATAAATCTTCAAGCGGTGCGACAAAACCGACATAGCAGACAGTCGATCTGCTATTCCGTGAGCGTTTCCCGGCCATTCTCCCGACACCGTGATCAACCGTTTTCGCGGAATTCAGGACAAGACCTCGCGGGAGGCGCCAGGATGGGCGGCGCCCCGTTCCCGACGTGAGGATCCGAGGATGAGCCGCTTGCCCGCGCTGACCGTCGCCGCACTGGTGACCGCCGCGGTCCTGACCCCCGCCGCGGCTCATGCCGCCACGCCGTTCACGGCGTCGGTTTTCCGCGCGACCCACAACAGCTACTCGGGCAATGTCGACGGTGCGAAGAACTCGCTCGCCTACCAGCTCGACCACGGCGTGCGGTTCCTCGAACTCGACGTGCACGACAACGGCTACGCGACCGCCCACGACTACGCCGTCGGGCACGACTCGCCCGGCAACCTCGTCGACCACGGTGGCGGCAACCCGGCGTCGAACAACCTCCGCGACTGGCTGGCCGTGGTGAACACCTGGTCCGCGCAGCACCCGGCCGCCGCGCCGATCGTCGTCATGCTCGACCTCAAGGACGACCTGACCGACAACCCCTCGTTCGCCGCGGGCAACCTGACCGCGCTCAACCAGGAGCTCGAGTCGGTGTTCGGGGGGCGGCTGCTGCGTGCGCAGGACTACCCGGCGGCGCCGGACGTCGACGCGCTGCGCGGGCGCGTGCTGCCGCTGCTGTCCGGGGACGGCGGTTCCCGCACCGAGTACAAGCGGGACGTCGGCTACCACCCGGCCGTCGCGCTGAACGGCCGCGGCCAGGTCGTCGAGGTGCACGACTCCGGCGCCGGCGGGCTCTGGTACTGGACCGGCACCTACGGCGCCGACGGGCGGATCACCTGGCTGCGGCACGGCAAGTACGACAACGGCCAGACACCGGCCGTGGCCCTCAACAACAATGGCGACCTCGTCGAGGTGCACCAGTCGGAAGGTGCCTCCACGCTCTGGTACCACGTCGGCACGCTCGGCGCCGACGGCGAGATCACGTGGCAGGAAAGCCACCAGTACGACAACGGCGTCCTGCCGACCGTCGACTTCACCGACGCAACGCACCTGCGGGAGATCCACAAGAGCCAGAACAACAGCCAGAACTGGGCCTGGAACGGTGCGCTCGCGGGCACCACGGTGACGTGGACCGGCAACGCGAAGACGTCCGACGCGCGGTTCGCCAAGGATGTGGCCAGCACGGCCGGCCGTGCGGTGTTCGTGTGGACCGGCGCGGACGGCCCGACCTCGGCCCAGACCCTGCGCGTCGACACCGACCGGGTCGCCGGCGACCGGATCCGCTACCGGCAGGTCGCCTTCGACGAGTTCCAGCAGGGCGACAGCGCCGAACTCCAGCAGGGCGCGCTCTTCTACGGCGCACCGGCGACGGAGTCGGGGTTCATCACCTCGGCCCGGCAGGCGGGCAAGCTGGTCCGCGGCTGGGACTTCGACTCCGCGGGCCAGGCGACCACTCCCCTGGCGAACTACCCGGCGACCAACCATCCTTATGACAGCTGGTACCAGAACCTGCTCACCCAAACGGGTGCCGTCGAGTAGCCGGCGACGATCCGGAACTGTCGGTGCTCTCCGGTAGCGTGGAAAACGGGGGGCGCCCCCGCGGGCGAGCAACACAGACGAGCACTGACGGCCGCCGTCAGCGCTTCGCCAGGGCCCGGTAAGCGGCCCTGGCGAAGCTCGGCGGTATGAAGAACCGCACCGTCCTGATCTCCGGCGCGAGCATCGCCGGCCCCGCGCTCGCCCACTGGCTCACCCGCTCCGGCTACTCCGTCACCGTCGTCGAACACGCCCCGGCGCTGCGGCCCGGCGGCCAAGCCGTCGACTTCAAGGGCCCCACCCACCGGACGGTCCTCGCTCGCATGGGCATCCTCGACGAGGTCCTGGCGCGGCAGACGGGCGGGCAGGACCAGACGATCGTCGACGCCGCCGGGCGGCCGCGGGCGGTGATCCCCGGCGAGTTCACCGGCGGCGACCTCGAGATCCGCCGCGGCGAGCTCTCGGAGATCCTGCACGCCAGCTCGGACTGCGAGTACCTCTTCGGCGACACCATCACGTCGCTGACCGAGACCGCCGACGGCGTCGACGTCACCTTCGCCCACGCCGAGCCGCGGCGGTTCGACCTGGTCGTCGGCGCCGACGGCATCCACTCGAACGTCCGGCGGCTGGCGTTCGGCCCGGAACGCGACTACGTCCGGTACCTCGGCTACCACTACGCGCTGGCCGAGCTCGGCGAAGAGCTCGGCGGCGGCGAAGCGCAGATGTACAACGAGCCGGGGCGGATGGCGGCCGTCGGCGGGCCCAAGGCGTCGGCGTTCTTCGTGTTCGCCTCGCCCGAGCTCGACTACGACCGCACCGACACCGGCCGGCAGCGGCAGCTGCTGATGGACGCCTACCGGGGCGCCGGCTGGCGGGTGCCGGAGCTGGTGGCCCGGATCCCGCAGGCCCGCGAGTTCCACCTGGACTCGCTCAGCCGGGTCACCATCGACCGCTACTCCCGCGGCCGGGTCGTGCTCCTGGGCGACGCCGCCTACGGCAACACCCTCGGCGGCTTCGGCACCGGCCTGGCCGTCGTGGGCGCGTACGTGCTCGCGGGCGAGCTCCGCGCGGCCGGCGGCGACCACCGGATCGCCTTCGCCCGCTACGAGGAGCTGATGCGCGGCTACGCCAAGGTCTCGCAGCGCGGCAGCGCGGGCCCGTTCCTCGCGCCGCCCTCACCCCTGCGGATCAGGCTGCGGGACTGGACGTTCAAGTCCCGCTTCCTGCTCCGCCTGCTGCTGAAGGCGACCGACAGGTTCGCCACCGACATCGAGCTGCCGGACTACGCCTCGGGGTCGTAGGCCAGGTTCGGCCGCAGCCACTGCTCGACCTCGGCGACTTCGACGCCCTTGCGGCGCGCGTAGTCCTCGACCTGGTCGCGGCCGAGCCGTCCGACGGTGAAGTAGCGGGAGTCCGGGTGGGCGAAGATCAGCCCGGACACGCTCGCCGCCGGGGTCATCGCGAACGACTCGGTCAGGTCCATGCCGAGCCGGTCCGCCTCCAGGAGCTCGAACAGCTCGCGCTTCTGGCTGTGGTCCGGGCTGGCCGGGTAGCCCAGCGCCGGCCGGATGCCGCGGAAGCGCTCCGCGTGCAGGTCGGCCAGCACCGGCTCGGCGTCCGGCTCGAACCAGTCGCGGCGGGCCCGCAGGTGGATGTGCTCGGCGAACGCCTCGGCCAGCCGGTCCGCCAGCGCCTTCACCATGATCGCGCGGTAGTCGTCCTGCTCGGCCTCGTAGCAGGCGGCGAGATCTTCGGCACCGTGGATCGCGACCGCGAAGCCGCCCAGGTGGTCGCCTTCCGGGGCGACGTAGTCGGCGAGGCAGCGGTTGGCGCGGTCTTCCGGCTTCGACGTCTGCTGGCGCAGCATCGGGAACCCGACGTGGGAGAACTCGCCGTCGAGCAGGATGTCGTCGCCTTCGCTGTGCGCCGGCCAGAACGCGTACGCGCCCTTCGCGGTGAAGCTGCCTTCGGCGATGATCTGGTCGAGCAGCTTGTTGGCGTCGTCGAACAGCTCGCGGGCGACCGGCTGCTCCAGGATCGCCGGGTACTTGCCCTTGAGCTGCCAGGCGAGGAACAGGAACTGCCAGTCGATCATCTCGCGCAGCTCGGTGATCGACGGCTCGATGACGCGGGTGCCGGTGAACAGCGGCGTCGGCAGGTCGGCGAACACCACCTGCTCGCGGTTCAGCCGCGCCTGCTCGAGCGTGAGCATCGGCCGGCGCTGCTTGCTCGCGTGCTGCTCGCGCAGCACCTCCTGGTCGGCGCGGTTCTTCTCGGCGAGCGCGATCGAGCGGTCCGGGTCCAGCAGGTCGGACACCACGCCCACCACCCGGGAGGCGTCCAGCACGTGGACCGTCGCGTTGTCGTAGGCCGGCGCGATCTTGACCGCGGTGTGCTGCTTGGACGTCGTGGCGCCGCCGATCAGCAACGGCAGCTTCAGGCCGCGCCGCTGCATCTCGGTGGCGACCGCGACCATCTCGTCCAGCGACGGCGTGATCAGGCCGGACAGCCCGACGGCGTCGGCGCCCTCGGTGACCGCGGTGTCGAGGATCTTGCCGGCGGGCACCATCACCCCGAGGTCGATGACCTCGTAGTTGTTGCAGCCCAGCACGACCCCGACGATGTTCTTGCCGATGTCGTGGACGTCGCCCTTGACCGTGGCGAGCACGATCTTGCCCTGGCCGCCCGCCGAGGCCAGCCGGCCTTCCTGGCGCGCCTTCTCCTTCTCCGCCTCCATGAACGGCTCGAGGTAGGCGACGGACCGCTTCATCACGCGCGCGCTCTTGACCACCTGCGGCAGGAACATCTTGCCCGAGCCGAACAGGTCGCCGACGATCTTCATGCCGTCCATCAGCGGGCCCTCGATGACGTCGAGGGGCCGCGCCAGCTGCTGCCGCGCCTCTTCGGTGTCTTCCTCGATGTAGTCGACGATGCCGTGCACCAGGGCGTGCGAGAGCCGCTCGCCGACCGTGCCTTCGCGCCACGAGAGGTCCACGACGCGCTTGGTACCGCTGCCCTTGACGTTCTCGGCGAAGCTCACCAGGCGGTCGGTGGCGTCTTCGCGGCGGTCGAAGAGGACGTCCTCGACCAGTTCGAGCAGGTCCTTGGGGATGTCCTCGTACACGGCGAGCTGGCCGGCGTTGACGATGCCCATGTCGAGGCCGGCCTGCATGGCGTGGAACAGGAACGCCGAGTGCATCGCCTCGCGGACCACGTCGTTGCCGCGGAAGGAGAACGAGAGGTTCGAGATGCCGCCGCTGATGTGGACGCCCGGGCAGCGCTCCTTGATCCGGGGCAACGCGTCGATGAACGCCTTCGCGTAGCCGTTGTGCTCGGCGATGCCGGTGGCGACGGCGAGGACGTTCGGGTCGAAGATGATGTCCTCGCCCGCGAAGCCCGCTTGCCGGGTCAGCAGGTCGTACGCGCGGGCGCAGATCTCGACCTTGCGGTCGGCGGTGTCGGCCTGGCCCTGCTCGTCGAAGGCCATCACGACGACGCCGGCGCCGTAGTTGCGGATCGTGCGGGCCTGGGCGAGGAAGGGCTCCTCGCCCTCCTTGAGGCTGATCGAGTTGACCACGCCCTTGCCCTGCAGGCAGCGCAGGCCGGCTTCGAGCACGCTCCACTTGGAGCTGTCGACCATCACCGGGATGCGGGCGACCTCGGGCTCGGTGGCGATGAGGTTGAGGAAGGTGGTCATCGCCTCCTCGCTGTCGAGCAGGTCGGCGTCCATGTTGACGTCGAGCAGGTTGGCCCCGCCGCGGACCTGCTCCAGCGCGACGTCGACGGCGCCCTGGTGGTCGCCGGACTCGATGAGCCGCCGGAACCGCTTGGAGCCGGTGACGTTGGTGCGCTCGCCGATCATCACGAACCCGGTGTCGGCGCCGATGCCGAACGGCTCGAGGCCGCTGAAGCGCGTGTGGGTGCGCGGCGGCGGCACCACTCGCGGGGCGGCCTGCTTCGCCGCGGCGGCGATCTTCGCGATGTGGTCCGGGCTCGTGCCGCAGCAGCCGCCGACCAGGTTGACCAGGCCGTCGCGGGCGAACCCGCCGACCAGCCCGGCCGTCTCCTCCGGCGTCTCGTCGTAGCCGCCGAACGCGTTCGGCAGGCCGGCGTTGGGGTGGCAGGCGACGTAGGCGTCGGCGATCCGCGCGAGCTCCTCGACGTGCGGGCGCATCTCTTCGGCGCCGAGCGAGCAGTTCACGCCGACGACCAGCGGCTTCGCGTGCTCGATCGAGCTCCAGAACGCCTCGACCGTCTGCCCGGACAGCGTCCGGCCGCTCAGGTCGACGATCGTCACCGAGATCCACAGCGGCAGCTCGGGCGCGACCTCACGGGCGGCGGCGATCGCGGCCTTGCAGTTCAGCGTGTCGAAGATCGTCTCGATCAGCAGCAGGTCGACCCCGCCCTCGGCGAGGCCGGCGATCTGCTCGGCGTAGGCCGCCTTGACCTGCTCGAACGTGACCGCGCGGTACGCCGGGTCGTCGACCTTGGGCGACAGGCTGAGGGTGACGTTGAGCGGGCCGATCGAGCCGGCGACGAACTTGCCGCCTGCTTCGTCGGCGGCCTGGCGGGCCAGCTGCGCGCCGCGGACGTTCATCTCGTGGACGTACGCCTGCAGCCCGTAGTCGGCCTGGCCGATGCTGGTGGCGGTGAACGTGTTCGTCGTGGTGATGTCCGCGCCGGCCGCGAGGTACTGGCGGTGGACGTCGAGGATGACGTCCGGGCGGGTGAGGTTCAGCAGGTCCGGGTCGCCGGTGACGTCGTGGGTGTGCTCGCCGAAGCGGTCGCCGCGGTAGTCGGCCGGGGTCAGCCCGGCGCCCTGCAGCATGGTGCCCCAGGCGCCGTCCAGGACCGCCACACGCTGGTCGAGCAGCTCGCGCAAGCGTGCTTCGGACTCGTGCGGGGTGTTCACCGGCAGCCTCCCTCGGTCGGGAGGCGCCCTTGGTTGGTCATTCCCGGCCGAGCGTGGCGGACCCGGTGGTCCGTTGCAGCGCCTCTCGACCTGTGGTCCACGGTATCGGAAACGCGCCCCGGTACGCCATCCCGCCCCGCCGCCGCGTCCACGGACTGGGACAGTGTCCACGACCGGAACACCGTCTGTCCACAATGGATTACCCGGGTCACCCCGCACCTCCGTCGGCCGATCGCGCGCCACTGCAGGCGCCGAGTGTGACAGCCCGGGATCGAGCCCTCCTCAAGGCCACCGATCGTACTCGAACGACCTCGAAGAGCGACGGACCGGCCGGCTTGAAAACTGAAACACGTTCTAATACGCTCCGCGGGTGGACTACGGAATCGTGCTGTTCACCAGCGACCGGGGAATCACCCCGGCAGCCGCGGCGCGCGCCGCGGAGGCCGCGGGGTTCTCGACCTTCTACGTCCCCGAACACACCCACATCCCGGTCAAGCGGGAGTCGCCGCACCCGCGCACCGGCGACGCGTCGCTGCCCGACGACCGCTACAGCCGGACGCTCGACCCGTGGGTCGCGCTGGCCACGGCGGCCGCGGTCACCGAGCGGATCCGGCTCTCCACCGCCGTCGCGCTGCCGGTCGAGAGCGACCCGATCACCCTCGCCAAGACGATCGCCAGCCTCGACCACCTCTCCGGCGGCCGCGTCACCCTCGGCGCCGGCTTCGGCTGGAACGTCGACGAGCTGACCGACCACGGCGTGCCCGGGAACCGCCGCCGCACCGCGCTGCGCGAGTACCTCGAGGCGATGAGTGCACTGTGGACACAGGAGGAGGCCGCCTACGACGGGGAGTTCGTCTCCTTCGGACCGAGCTGGGCGTGGCCGAAGCCGGTCCAGGCGCACATCCCGGTGGTGCTCGGCGCGGGCCCGACCGAAAAGACGTTCCACTGGATCGCCCGCCACGCCGACGGCTGGCTCACCACCCCGGCCGACACCGACCTGGACGGGCACGTGGCCCTGCTCAAGGGGATCTGGGCCGACGAGGGCCGCGAAGGCGCGCCGCTGATCTACGCGCTCGGCGAGCGGCCGGACCCGGAGCGCCTGGCGCACCTGGATTCCCTGGGCGTCACCGAGACGATCTTCGGCCTCCCCGACCGCTCGCCCGAGGAGGTCGAGGCCTGGATCGGGCGGCTGGCCGGGAAGCTCGGACTCCGGGTCGTGAGTGGCAAGGCGGGTTAGAACCCGCCTCACCACTCACGACAAGCCGCGGCAGACCGCCTTTCCGGCGCCGCGATGACCCCCCGGGGTCAGCTCTTGGCCGCGACGCCCTGGCGCGCCCGCAGGTCGAGCTCGATCTGCTCCAGCGAGCGGCCCTTGGTCTCCGGGACCAGCCACTTGGTCAGCACGAACAGCACCACGTTCACCCCGGCGAAGAGGAACATCGAGCCGCCGATGCCGAGGGACTTCGGGTCGGAGATGATCGGGAACACCGCGCTCACGATGCCCGTCGCCGCCCACAGGACCACGCTGCTGACGCCCATGCCCGTGGCCCGGTACTTGAGCGGGAACACCTCGGACATCATCACCCAGACCACCGCGCCCCAGCCGAGCTCGTAGCCGACCAGGTAGAGCACCATCATCACCAGCATCAGCAGGCCGCGCGTGCCGGTGTCGTGGACGTTCAGCACCACCAGGCCGGCCCCCACCAGGGTCAGCACCATGATGACGTTGCCGATGAGCAGCAGCGGCTTGCGGCCCCAGCGGTCCACGACGAACACGACCCACGCGGTGAACAGGAACTTGGTGACCCCCAGCAGCACGCCGGACAGCAGCGCGGCCTGCGTGGCGAACCCGAGGCCGATGAGCATCGTCGGGAAGTACGCGTTGATCGCGTTGACGCCGCTGAACTGCTGGCCGATCGCGAGCAGCAGGGCCACCACGAGCATCGGCCGCACGAAGCCGGAGAACAGGTCGCGGATCCGCGGCTTCTCCTCGGTGTCGAGCCGGATGACCTCGTGGATGGTCGCGATCTCCTCGTCGAGGTCCACGGTGCTGCCGTGCGCGCTGGCCAGCACCCGCCGGGCCTCTTCCTCCTGACCGTTCTTGACCAGCCACCGCGGCGTCTCCGGCAGGAACACCAGGCCGACGAGCAGCACCACCGCGGGCACGATCGCGCCGGCGAACATCCAGCGCCACGCCGAGACCGGGCCGAGCCAGTAGCTGACCAGGAACGCGATCAGGATGCCCAGCACGATGAAGATCTGGTTGAGCGCGCCCATCGCGCCCCGCCACTTCGCCGGGGCCAGCTCGGACAGGTACGTCGGCACGGTCGAGGACGAAAGGCCGATGCCGAGGCCGATGACCAGCCGCGAGAGCACCAGCAGCACGAACGTCGGCGAGAAGCTCGCCGCCAGCGTGCCGACGATGACGATGCCCGCGGCGACCATGATCGTGCGGCGCCGGCCGAGTGCTTCGTTGGTGCGGCTGGAGAACAGCGCGCCGACGATGGCGCCGACCGAGAGACTGGCCGTGATGATGCCCTTGTCCCAGCTGGTCAGCGCCCACAGTTTCCCGATGAACGGGAGCACCCCGGAGATCACGCCGAGGTCGTAGCCGAAGAGGATGCCGCCGAGCGCGCCGAAGAAGTACAACGTGGTCCGGCTGATGTGCCGCGCCGGGGCTGCTTGCGTCATTGCCGGGTCGCCTCTTCCGTAGATCCGATACAGCGTAGGTCCAGTCCAGTCAGCGGCCACCACATTCACACGCCGCAAAAACGCGAGCAAGACAGTCGCGGATAACGATTCAGAAACCTGATCGCCGTTCATGTATGTGATTCCGGCAAAACCGGCGCGCAGTCGCGGCCGCGAACCCCCCTATTCCACTGTGGACAGTCTGGATCGCCGAAATCGTCGAATGCTTTACAACGCTCGGAACGCTGGTCTACCTTCCTTCTGGAAGCGCTCCCAGAATGTGGAGGCCAAGGTGCACAACGTCGTGCCGAGAACTCATTCCCCGGCCCGGTCCCGGTCAGCGAGACGCCTGCTCGGGTCCGCGCTCGCCGTGCTGCTGCCCGCCGCGCTCGCGGTCACCGTCGGCGCATCGCCGTCCCCGGCCGCACCGGCGGCCACCACCTGGCGCAACGCGGAGATCGCCGGCGGCGGGTTCGTCCCCGGGATCGTCTTCAACCAGACCGAACGCGGGCTCGTCTACGCCCGCACCGACATCGGCGGGGCGTACCGGTGGAACACCGCGACCGGGCGCTGGACACCGCTGCTGGACTCGGTCGGCTGGACCGATTGGGGGCACAACGGCGTCGTCAGCCTCGCCACCGACCCGGTCGACCCGAACCGCGTCTACGTCGCGGCCGGGATGTACACCAACAGTTGGGACCCGAACCCCGGCGCGATCCTCCGCTCGGCCGACCGCGGCGCCACCTGGCAGGCGGCCACGCTGCCGTTCAAGCTCGGCGGCAACATGCCCGGCCGCGGGATGGGCGAGCGGCTGGCCATCGACCCGAACCGCAACAGCGTCCTCTACCTCGGCGCCCCCAGCGGCAACGGCCTCTGGCGCAGCACGGACTCCGGCGTCACCTGGGCGAAGGTGACCGCCTTCCCCAACCCCGGCAACTACGTCCCCGACCCGAACGACACGACGGGGTACTCCAGCGACAACGAGGGCGTCACCTGGGTGACCTTCGACCCCTCCACCGGCACCCGCGGCAGCACCACGCAGACGATCTACGTCGGCGTCGCGGACAAGCAGAACACGGTCTACCGCAGCACCGACGGCGGCACGACCTGGGCGCGACTGGCCGGCCAGCCCACCGGGTTCCTGGCGCACAAGGGCGTCCTCGACAGCGCCGGCGGCAACCTCTACCTGGCGACCAGCGACACCGGCGGCCCGTACGACGGCGCGAAGGGCGATGTCTGGAAGTACGCCACCAAGACCGGCACCTGGACCCGGATCAGCCCGATCCCCTCCGACAGCGGCGACGACTACTTCGGCTACAGCGGGCTGACGATCGACCGGCAGCACCCGAACACGCTGATGGTCGCGACGCAGGTGTCGTGGTGGCCGGACGTCATCTTCTTCCGCAGCACCGACGGCGGCGCCACCTGGACCCGGATCTGGGACTTTTCGAGCTACCCGGACCGGTCGCTGCGCTACACCCAGGACATCTCCGCGGTGCCGTGGCTGACCTTCGGCGCGCAGCCCGCTCCCCCGGTGCCCTCGCCGAAGCTCGGCTGGATGACCGAGTCGGTGGAGATCGACCCGTTCGACTCGAACCACCTCCTCTACGGCACCGGCGCGACGATCTACGGCACCAACGACCTGACGAAGTGGGACAGCGGCGGGAAGATCACGATCAAGCCGGTCGTCGGCGGCCTCGAAGAAACCGCGGTGCTCGACCTGATCAGCCCGCCGTCGGGCGCTCCCCTGCTGTCCGCCCTCGGTGACATCGGCGGGTTCCGGCACGACAGCCTCGACACGGTCCCGGCCACGATGTACACGCAGCCGGTGTTCACCACGACCACCAGCCTCGACTACGCCGAGCTGGCACCGGCGACGATCGTGCGCGTGGGCACGCTGGACCGGTCCGCGCGGCCCAACGACAACCGGATCGCCTTCTCCACCGACGGCGGCAAGAACTGGTTCCAGGGCGCCGAACCGGGCGGCAACGCCAGTGGCGGCACGGTGGCCGCGGCCGCCGACGGCAGCCGGTTCGTCTGGAGCCCGGACGGCATGAACGTCAGCTACTCGGTCGGCTTCGGCTCCTCGTGGACGACGTCCACCGGCATCCCCGCCGGCGCGGTGGTCGAGTCGGACCGGGTCGACCCGAAGCGGTTCTACGGGTTCGCCGCGGGCCGGTTCTACCTCAGCACCGACGGCGGCGCGACGTTCACCGCGACCGCGGCCACCGGGCTGCCGTCCGGCTCGGCGCACTTCAAGGCGGTGCCGGGGGGCAAGGGCGACATCTGGCTGGCCGGCGGCTCCGGCGCGGCGTACGGCCTCTGGCACTCCACCGACTCCGGAACGTCCTTCACGAAGCTGGCGAACGTCGCCGAAGCCGACAACGTCGGGTTCGGCAAGGCCGCTCCCGGCCGGACGTACGCGGCGTTGTACACGATCGCGAAGATCGGCGGGGTGCGCGGGATCTTCCGCTCCGACGACGCCGGGGCCTCGTGGACGCGGATCAACGACGACCAGCACCAGTACGGCAACATCGGGGCGGCGCTGACCGGCGATCCGCGGGTGTACGGCCGGGTCTACGTCGGCACGAACGGCCGCGGCGTGATCGTGGGCGAGTCCGGGGGCGGCGAGCCGCCCCCGACGACCACCACGACGACGCCCACCACGACGACCACGACCACCACACCCACCACGACGACCACCACCCCGGTGCCGTCGGGCTCCTGCACCGCGGCCTACGCGATCACCAACCAGTGGCAGGGCGGGTTCCAGGCCTCGGTGAAGGTGGGCAACACCGGCACCGCCGCGGTGACCGGGTGGACGGTGACGTGGACCTACGCCGACGGCCAGAAGGTGATCCAGGCCTGGAACGCGCAGGTCACCCAGAGCGGCGCGGCCGTGACGGCGCTGGACGCGGGCTGGAACCGGACCATCCCGGCCGGCGGGAGCGCCGAGTTCGGCTTCACCGGGAGCTCGGGGATGGTGAACTCCCGGCCGAGCTCGATCTCGCTCAACGGGCGGGCCTGCACGGCGACCTGACGCGGTCCGCCGGCCGGGCGGGCGGGGCCGCGGGCGGGAAGGGGGTTTCAACCCACCCCCAGGCGGTTGAAACCCCCTCCCCGCGCCCCCAGTCCGGGGCCCTCGCCCGAGCCGGCACAGCCTGCTCGGGCGACGTCCCCGGCGAGGTCCACTCTTCCCGGTGCCGACGGCCGCCGCCATTCCTGCCCAAAGGGGACTTTTTCGCCCGCACACACCCCTGCCGAGCTGCGGGAACGCGCTCGGGAGGTGCCGGAAATACCCAGCCGGGCGGGGAAAACTTACCCGGCGGACAGCGGCGCGGGAGGCGGGCGCTCAGGCGCTCTCCAGCACGACCTTCCCGATGTGCTTCCGGGACTCCAGGTGCTCCAGCGCCCCGGCCACCTCGGCGAAGCCGAACCGGCGGTCGATCACCGGCTTCAGGCCGGTCCGCTCGATCGCGGTGTTCATCGCCTGGAACGTCTCGCGGGAGGCGTTGGTGAGACCGCGCAGGGTCAGCTGCTTGACCAGCACCAGGATCGGGTCGGCGCCGCCTTCGTGGGTCAGGACGCCGGCCACGCTGACGTGCCCACCGTAGCGCGCGGCGAGCATCGACTGGCCGATCGTGCCGCCGCCGCCCACGTCGACGACGTGGTCGACACCGCCGCCGGTCAGCTCGGCCACCGCGGCACCCCACTCCGGGGTGGCCGCGTGGTCGAGCGTCTCGGCGGCGCCGAGCCCGCGCAGCCGCTCGAGCTTCTCGTCCGAGCTCGACGTCGCGACGACGTGGGCGCCGCCGAGCGCGGCGAACTGCAGCGCGAAGGTGGACAGGCCGCCGCTGCCGAGGGTGAGCACGGTCTGCCCCGGCCTCAGCCGGCCTTCCTCGACGACCGCCCGCCACGCCGTCACGCCGGCGCTGGGCAGCGTGGCGGCTTCGGCGTAGTCGAGGTGCGCGGGCACGGCGACCAGGGCGTCCTCGGCGAAGACTGCGTACTCCGCGAGCACGCCGTCGAGGGTGCCGCCCAGGTCGTCCGCGGTCTTCTCCGGCGTGCCGGGACCGGACAGCCAGTCCGGGAAGTACGTCGCCGCGACCCGGTCCCCCGCGGTCCAGGCGCGCACCCCGTCGCCGACCGCGACGACCTCGCCCGCGCCGTCGGACAGCGGGATCACGTCCGGCTTCACCGGCTTCGGGTAGAACCCCTTCAGGATCATCAGGTCCCGGGCGTTGACCGCCCAGCCGCGCAGCCGGACCAGGACCTGCCCGGGCCCGGGTTCGGGCACGTCACGCTCGCCCAGCACGAGCCCGGCGCCGGGCCGGGGCAGGGAAAAGAACTTCACAGCGCACTCCAAGGGGTCGGGGCACTCCTCAACGAGGCCAGTGTGTCGAAGCCGCGAGCTCGCCGTCGACGATCGCCAGGAGTTCCGGGGTGAGGCCGGCGAGCGACGTCGCGAAGTGGCGGACGCCGACGGCGGCCATGAAGTCCCGCTGCCGCGCGTGGGCGGGGCTCGACGGGAACCCGACGAACCCGGCGCCGTGCGCGCGGGCGTCCCCGGCGACCCGGCTGACGTCGTCGACGAAGACGATCTCGTCGAAGCCGACGCCCAACACCGTCCGGGCGATGTGCTCGACGCCCGGGCGGTGCTCGTTGATGCTCACGTACGGCACCTCCGGGTCGAAGAGGTCCACGTGGTCACCGAGGTGCCGGTCGAAGGTGTGCTCGCGGGTCCGGCCGCCGTAGCAGACCAGCCGCACGGGCAGCTTCGCCAGCGCCTCCAGGCAGTCCCGCGCGCCTTCGGCCACGCGGATCGGGTGCTCGGCCAGGTAGTCCTGCCGCGCGGCCCACAGCTGCTTCAGCGTCTCCTCGGCCGGCTGGTCCAGACCGCAGAGCCGGGTGACCTTCTCGGCGACGACGATGTCGCGCAGCCCGATGACGTCCCGCTCGGCGGCGGCGTCGTAGGTCCCGCCGTGCCCGGTGACGAACCGGGCGATCATCGCCAGGTAGGTGTCGTCGACGAGCACGCCGTCGCAGTCGAGCGCGACCACGCGCAGCTTCTCGAAGGTCCTCACCGCTGCGCGAACACTTCCCGCGCGGCGGCGATGGCGTTGAGCGCGGCCGGGAAGCCGCAGTAGAACGCCAGGTGCAGCACGGTTTCCACGACTTCCCGCTCGGTGCCCCCGACGTTGAGCAGGCCGTGGATGTGCACCTTCAGCTGCGGTAGCGCGGTGCCCAGCGCGACGCACGCGGCGATCGTGACGATCTCGCGGTGGCGCAGGCTCAGGTGCGGCCGGGAGTAGATCTCGCCGAAGGTGAATTCGACGATGTAGGCAGCCAGGTCCGGGGCGATGTCCCGCAGGCCGGCGGCGACCTTCTCGCCCGCCTCGCCGTCGACGGCCTTCATCGCCGCCAGGCCGCGCTCGTAGCGGTCCTCGATGCCCGCCCACGGCACGTCGCCGGCCTCTTCGGACGGCGACGGCGCTTCTTCGGGCAGGCCGTCGAAAGCCGTCTTGAGCGCCGTCAAGGCGTTGAGCGTGGCCGGGAACCCGGCGAACGAGCTGACGTGGATGACGGCCTCGACCAGCTGGCGGCGGGTACACCCGACGTTGAGCGCGGCCTTGGCGTGGAACTGCAGCTGCGAGCCGGCGTAGCCGAGGGCGGTGAGCGCGGCGACCGTCGCCAGCTGCCGCTCCGGCAGCGGCAGGCCGGGCCGGTGGTAGACGTCGCCGTAGATGAACCCGACGCACTGCTCGCCGAACTCGGCCTCCCCGATGCTCTCGAACAGGTCCAGCACGGCCGGCCGGTCCACCCCGCCGAGCTGCTGGATGAGTTTCAGGCCCTGGGCGAAGGACTTGGCGCGGTCCTGCTGCTGCAGGTCGGACATCGTGGCGTGGTTTCCCTTCCGGAGTGGCCGCTCAGCCGAGGTAGGCCCGGGCGGCCTGGCCGGCCTTGCGGCGTTCGAGGGTGTCGATGCGCCCCCGCGCGATCATCGCGTACTCGATGCCGGCGGTGGCCACGGTGCGCCCCTGCTGGTGCACCGACGTCGTGGCGCGGAACCTGAGGTTGGTCGCCCGGCCGAGGTCGGACTCGACGATCAGGGCTTCGACCGTGGCCGGGAGCGGGAACAGGAAGTCGTCGAAGGACAGGTCCATCCGCTGCCACACCCCGGTGTACTCGGCCGGGGCGAGACCGGGGCGGATCGCGGTCTCGAACTGCGCGATGCAGATCTGCCGCATCGCTTCGATGATCACGATGCCCTGCACGTGCTCGCCGGTGTGGTGGTCGAGGACCAGCTCGTTGTCGCGGTGGATCCGCAGCTCGGCCCGGCAGTGCGCGGGCGCGGGGCTGTGCACGCCGGCAAGCAGGACGTTCTCCGGCCGGCTCTTGTGGACGACGACGGGCGGTTCGGACGGCCGCCGGAACCCGTCCGGGTCCGCCAGGCGCACGGAGCCACCGCTGGTCTCGCAGGCGGTTTCGAGCAGCTCGCCGTCGGCCGCGTCGATGCCCTGGCCGAAGTGGACGATCCAGTGGCAGCCCGCCGCCACGAGACCGCCGGAGCCGAGCAGGGCCAGCAGGCCGGACAGCGTGAACACCCGCTCCTCGCGGGCGAACTGCGCGAAGCGGTCGGCGACCACGACGATGTCCCGCCGGGTGTGCCCTTCGAGGGCCCAGGCCGGTTCGCACGGGGTGCCCGCGTCCGGGCGGGGAAAATCGCGCGGTGCCGCCTCGGGCGCCTTCGTCCGGGCCGGATCCGGCGTCACGGCCGCGCCGAAGCGTGGGCGTCGAGGAGTGCCTCGGAAAGGTTCCGGGCCGTCGCGGCCGAGCGCCAGCGCGGCCCGGACAGCTCGGTCGCCATCAGCTTCAGCATGGCACGCACCATGTCCGGCTGCTTGCCGACGCCCGCGTCCAGCAGCGGTTCGACCTGCGCGGCAGCGCCTTCGAGGTCGCCGAGCAGCAGGTGCGCGCGGCCCGTGTCGATCCGGATCATCGGATCCATGGCCTCCCAGCGGTTCTCCAGCGACAGCTGCTCGAACGCCTCGCGGGCGGTGGCGAACTCGCGCAGCGCGGCGGGAGCCTGCCCGACCGCGAGCAGCGAATTGCCCGCGACGTAGTGCCGCCGGTCCTTGGTGATGTTGAAGAAGCTGTCTTCGCCGCCGGCCCCGAGCCCCGGGTCCTCGATGGCCGTCCAGCGCGCGATCGCGTCCAGTACCTGCGGCTCGGCCTGCACCGACGACCAGCCGCGGGCCTCGGCGAGGATGAGCGGGGCGTCGGTGAGGCGCCCGCCCACGTGGTACCGGAGCCCGTCGGCGGCGAGCTTCGCGGACTCGATGCCGTTGCCGGCCCAGAACGCCACCCGGGCCTGCGACGTGCGCACCCAGCGCCGGGCGAGGAAGTCGTCGGCGTGCTGCGTGTAGAGCCAGGCGGCGGAATTGAGCTCCCGCGAAAGCCGGTACCGGCCGAGGTCCCCCGCGATCCAGGCCATCATCGCGTTCGACTTCGCGCCGACGAGCAGGAGGTCCTGCGTCTGCTTCGGCCGCTGACGGCCCTTCAGCAGCGACGCGGTCCGCTCCGCGATCACGGCGAGCTGGCCGAGGACCGAGTCGGGTGCGGTGCGGGTGTAGGCGCCGCCCAGGAAGTCGAGGTCCGCCCACAGGTCGTCGAGCTGGACGTCGTCCACGTTGGTCCTCGTGAGCAGGATGGCCGTTTCGAGGGCGCTGCCGAGGGCGCCGGCGCCGATTTCCTCCGGTGCCCGCGCTTCGGCGTGGGCGACGGCGCGGACCGGTGGCACCTCCGGCCCGGCCGCCGGCTCCGCCTCGGCGTGGTACTCGGCGAGGTCCTTGGCCGGCAGCCGCTCGAGATCACGCAGTCCCAGCAGGCACTTCCAGCCGGTGCCGTAGACCTGCGCCAGCACCCGCAGCGCGGCGACGGTGGGCCGGACACCGCGGTCGGGCCACTGCTCGTACTCCCAGATCCGCGTGCCGCGCATGCCCGCCCGGGGGTCGCCGGTGACGGCGTTGTACTGGTGCGCCGCGACATCGAGCGAGAGCTCGGAGGCCAGCCGCCACGCGGTGCGCGGCGGGATCCGGCATTCGACGATCAGGTTCTTCGCCACCTGGGCGGGGATCGCCTCCTCGGGGAAGCCCAGGGCGGCCAGCCGGTCGCGCAGTTGTGCGCGGTAGGGCTTGCTCCCTGGTTTGGCCTGTCGACTCATCGTTCATCCAACGATTTCCGGAGTACGGGGGCACCGAGGCCGACCCTACCGCAGTGCGACCGCGCCGGCCCAACTCGTGACCGCGGTGGGAACCGTGCGATTCCCGAGAAGTTGAGTACGCAACGGGATCTCGGGCAACCCCCGCTCTCGCGGCGGACTGAGAGCGCTCCCATTTCCGGTGGTCCGGCACCGGTTTCGTGATCTTGGGGCGGATTTCCGGAATCCACCCCAACGGAGGCGCACAGGCCCGCACCCCGGTGGCGCAGCGCGACGGAGAGATGTCCTGCGTCCCAACGGGTTCGGCCGTTCAGTGATGTTCAGTGCCGGGACCGGCGGCGCCGGCTGCGGAAAACGGACCACCGGATCGGGCCGCGTCCGGGTCGCTCTTTACAAGGGTGACACGCGGGGGTTACCTTTCCGGCGGCTGGAAGCGCTCCCATGCCAGGTCGCCTCGCCAGAACGCGGCCACCACCCAGGGGCGTCGTGGTGCAGGCCACGACGCCCCTGTCCGCGTACCCGGAGGAGCCCACCCCATGAACAGGTTCGCCGGCGCCTTGGCCGCGCTCTGCCTCGCCGCGGCGGGCACCGCCGCGCTCGTCGTGGCCGGTCCGGCCGCCGCCGCACCCGCCTGCTCGGTCGCCTACCGCGTCAACCAGTGGCAGAGCGGCTACACCGCCGACATCACGGTGACCAACGGCGCCACCGCGCTCTCCTCCTGGACGCTCACCTGGCACTACGCCGGGAACCAGACGGTGACGTCCGCCTGGAACGCCACCGTCCGCCAGAGCGGGACCGAGGTCACCGCGCAGAACCTCACCTACAACGGGACCGTGCCCGCGGGCGGCACGATCTCCTTCGGCCTCCAGGGCACCTACAGCGGGACCAACGCCACGCCGGCGGACTTCGCGCTCAACGGCGTCCCGTGCGGCGATCCGGCACCCCCGACCTCAACCACGCCGACCACCCCCACCACCACCACGCCCACGACGCCGACCACGACGACCTCCGGCCCGCCGCCCGCCGGCTGCACGGGTGCCGCGATCTGCGACGACTTCGAACAGCAGACCGGCAGCACCCCGGGCGGCCGCTGGACCGTCGGCGCGGCCAACTGCACCGGCACCGGCACGGTCGCCGTCGACACCGCGGTCGCGCACTCGGGCGGCCGCTCGGTCAAGGTCACCGGCCAGGGCGGCTACTGCAACCACGCCTTCCTCGGCACCAGCCTCGCCGGCGTCGGCTCGGGCCCGCTCTTCGGCCGGTTCTGGGTCCGGCACACCACCGCCCTGCCCACCGGGCACGTCGCCTTCATGGCCCTGCGCGACACCGCGGACGGCGGCCGCGACCTGCGCGCCGGCGGCCAGAACCGCGCCCTGCAGTGGAACCGCGAGTCCGACGACGCCACGCTGCCCGCGCAGAGCCCGGCCGGGGTGGCCCAGAGCGTCCCGCTGGCGACCGGTACCTGGTCGTGCTTCGAGTTCGAGGTCGACGGCGCCGCGGGCAAGCTGCGGACCTGGCTGAACTCGGCCGAGGTGCCCGGCCTCGTCGTCGACCGCGTCCCGACCCAGGACATCGACCAGCAGTGGCTCGCCAAGGCCTGGCACCCGGCGCTGACCGACCTGCGCCTCGGCTGGGAGAGCTACGCCGGCGACGCCGACACGCTGTGGTTCGACGACGTGGCACTGGGCAGCTCGCGCATCGGCTGCTGACCGGGCGGGGCTACCGGCCGAGGATCCGCTCGATCTCGGCCAGCTCCTCCTCGGCGAAGTCGAGGTTCGCGGTGGCCGCGACGGTGTTCTCCAGCTGCGCGACGCTGCTCGCGCCGATCAGCGCGGAGGTGACGCGGCCGCCGCGCAGCACCCAGGCGATGGCCAGCTGGGCCAGCGTCTGCCCGCGCCGCTTGGCGACGTCGTTCAGCGCGCGGACGGTCGCGAGGGTCTCCTCGGTCAGCCGCTCGCTGGTGAGGAACGGGCTCGCACCGGCCGCGCGGGAGTCGGCCGGGATGCCGTCGAGGTAGCGGTCGGTCAGCAGGCCCTGGCTCAGCGGCGAGTACGCGATCGAGCCGACGCCGTGGGCGTCCAGGGTGTCCAGCAGGCCGTCCTCGACCCAGCGGTCCAGCATCGAATACCGCGGCTGGTGGATCAGCAGCGGCGTCCCCAGCTCCTTCAGCGCGGCGAGCGCGGCCTCGGTCTGCTCGGGCGAGTAGTTCGAGATGCCCGCGTACAGCGCTTTGCCCGAGCGGACGGCGGTGTCGAGCGCGCCCATCGTCTCCTCGATCGGCGTGTCCGGGTCCGGGCGGTGCGAATAGAAGATGTCGAAGTGGTCCAGGCCGGTGCGGGCCAGGCTCCGGTCGAGGCTCGCCAGGAGGTTCTTGCGGGAGCCCCACTCGCCGTACGGGCCGTCCCACATCAGGTAGCCCGCCTTGGACGACACCAGGATCTCGTCGCGGTACGGGCGGAAGTCGGCGGCGAAGTGCCGCCCGAAGTTGGCCTCGGCCGAGCCGGGCGGCGGGCCGTAGTTGTTGGCCAGGTCGAAGTGCGTCACCCCGAGGTCGAACGCCCGGCGCAGCACGGCCCGCTGCACGTCGAGGGGCTTGTCGTCCCCGAAGTTGTGCCACAGGCCGAGCGACACGGCGGGCAGCTTGAGCCCGCTGCGGCCGGCCCGCCGGTACGGCAGGCCCGCGTACCGGTCTTCAGCCGCGACGTAAGGCGACATGGTGCTCCTTTGCGAAAGAGGGCGACGGCCTTCGATGTGCGCAGTCTATCCGCGCGCGAGCAGCGCGCCGGCGAACGACGCCGCGGGCGGCAGGCCGGGCAGCAGCGTCGCCTGGTAGGCGTGGTAGACGTCCGGTTTGCCGGCCCACACCGTCGCGGCGGGACGGTTATCCGGGTCGAGTTCGTGGTGCCACGAACCGAGTTCCCGGTCGACGAAACAGGTTTCGGCGTGCGCGCACCACTCCTCGAAGCGCGCGAGGTACGCCGGGTCGCCGGTCTCCTGGTGCAGCGTCCAGGCCGCGGCCATCGCCTCGGTGACCACCCAGTGCAGCCGGGTGCGCACCACCGGCGTGCCGGCGAAGTCGGTCGTGTAGACGAAGCCCGGCCGCCCGTCGACGGCCCAGCCGTACCGGACGCCCGTCTCGAACAGCGCGGCCGCGTCGGGCACCAGCCACGCCGGCGCGGCGGGCCCGAGCGCCCGTCCGAGGTGGACGGCCAGCCGCGCCCATTCGAAGAGGTGCCCGACGGTCGCCCCGTACGGGCGGAACGGGTGGGCGGGTTCGGCGCGGTTGAACTCGAGCCGGACGCGCCAGTCCGGGTCGTAGTGCTCCGGGAGCAGCCAGCCGTGCGCACGGGCCTCGCCGTGCACCAGGCGCTCCACAATGGACAGCGCACGCGCCGCCCACACCGCGTCGCCGGTGACGTCGGCGGCGGCCAGGAAGGCCTCCACCGTGTGCATGTTGGCGTTGGCGCCGCGGTAGTCCTCCAGGCGCGTCCAGCCGCGGTCCCAGACGTCGGCGACGAGCCCGGCTTCCGGCTCCAGGAACCGGCGTTCGACGGTTTCAAGGGCCTCGGCCAGCAGCGGCCGCGCGCCTTCGGCACCGGCCGCCGCCGCGCTCGCCGCGGCCAGCACGACGAACGCGTGCTCGTAGGCGCGCTTCTCGGCCAGGGCCGTCGAGGCGTACCAGCCGCCGTGCTCGCCGTCCCGCAGCGGGCCTTTCAGCGCCGCGACGCCGTGGGCGACCAGCTCGCCGGTGTCCGCGCCACCCAGCGCCGCGAGCGCGAAGACGTGCGTCATCCGGCAGGTGATCCAGGTCTCGACGGGCCTCTCGAGCACCGGCCGCCCGGTGTCGTCGAGCCAGGCGAACCCGCCACCGGGGTGCGCCGCGCCGCGGGCGAACCCGAGCAGCCGGGCGGGTTCGGCGCGCACCCAGGCGGGAACCGAAGACGGACTGTCCACTCTCTGCCTTTCTCCACGGGCCCGCCCGGTACGACGGCCCCCGTCAACGTAGGCCAAGGCACCCGCTCCGGCCATCGCGGGCTGTTCCGGAAGTGACCCCCACCGCGTATCCTGACCTTGGAAGCGCTCCCAGTCTTCGACGCACGCAACCCAATGAAGGGACTGACGTGACCAGGAGACGAAGTACCATTCTCGCCGCCGTCACCGTGCTGCTGGCGAGCCTGACCGCGATCCTGCTGAGCACCGGCACGGCCGAGGCGCACGGCGCCATGATGAAACCGGGCAGCCGGACCTTCCTGTGCTGGCGGGACGGGCTCAGTTCGACCGGCGAAATCAAGCCCGTCAACCCGGCCTGCGCGGCCGCGGTGGGCGTCAGCGGCGCCAACTCGCTGTACAACTGGTTCGGCGTGCTCCGCTCGGACGGCGCCGGGCGCACGCGCGGGTTCATCCCCGACGGGAAGCTGTGCTCGGGCGGGAACCCGAACTACGCGGGCTTCGACGGGGTCGGCGACTGGCCGCTGACCCACCTCACCGCCGGCGCGCAGTTCGACTTCTCGTACAACGCGTGGGCGGCCCACCCGGGCTGGTTCTACACGTACGTGACCAAGGACGGCTGGAACCCCAACCAGCCGCTCACCTGGGACTCGCTGGAGGACCAGCCGTTCCTGACCATCGACCACCCACCGGTGACCGGCCAGGTGGGCACGGTGGACGGGCAGTACAAGTGGAGCGGCGCGCTGCCGTCGAACAAGTCCGGCCGGCACATCGTCTACTCGGTGTGGAAGCGCTCAGACAGCGCGGAAACGTTCTACGGCTGCTCGGACGTCACCTTCGACGGCGGGCACGGCGAGGTCACCGGCGTGAAGGACCCGGGCACCGGCACGACGACCACGCCCACGACACCCACCACCCCGACGACACCGACCACGCCCACCACGCCCACGACACCCACCACTCCCACGACACCCACCACTCCCACGACACCGACCACCACGACGTCGATGCCCCAGGGGTCGTGCATGGCGATGTACGAGATCACCAACACCTGGAGCGGCGGCTTCCAGGCCTCGGTGACGGTGATGAACCACAGCACGAGGGCGTACACGAGCTGGCAGGTGGGCTGGACACTGCCCGCGGGCCAGACGATCGCCAGCGTGTGGAACGGCACGCTGAGCCAGTCCGGCTCGGCGGTCACGGTCCGCAACGCCAACTGGAACGGCAGCGTCGCGGCCGACGGCACGACCAGCTTCGGCCTGGTCGTCAACACCACGGGAGGCAACGCGGCACCGTCGCCGACGTGCCAGGGCACCTGAACCGTCCCGGGTGGACAGTCAGGCGAGGAGGCCGCTCCGGGGATCGTTCCCCGAGGCGGCCTCCAGGCGTTGCGGGCCCGAAGCCGCGCGGCCCTCACCCGTTCGCCGGGCCGGTGCTCCCCCGCGTGATCAGCCTCGGCCGGGACGAGTACACGTCACCGGTCCGCTCCCCCGCCAGCAGGTCCTGCAGCACCGAAGCCGCGAGCGTGCCGAGCTCGGCCAGCGGGCGCCGGATCGCCGTGAGCGCGGGGCGGACCAGCCGGCAGAGCGGGGTGTCGTCCCACGACACGACCGAGAGGTCCTTCGGCACCGCGAGGCCGAGTTCGCGCGCGGCGGCGAGCGCGGCCACCGCGAGGTCGTCGGTGTCGCACAGCAGCGCCGTGGGCCGGGGGCGCGCGGCCAGCACCCGGCGGACCGCGTCGGCCGACGGCTCCGGGTGGACCGTGCCCGGGTGCGGGAGACCGGTCGCCGCCGTGGTGAACGCCCGCCGCCGCGCGGCCGGGTCGGCGAACACCGCCGCGCCCGCGATGCGGACCACGTGCCGGTGCCCCAGTGCGGCGAGGTACGCCAGCGCCTCGGCCGCGCCGGTGACGTCGTCCACGAGCACCGAAGGCACCCCCGGCACCCCGCCCGGCCCGCCGAGCATCACCGCCGGCAGGCCGATCCGCACCAGCTCGGCCGCACAGTCCGGTGCGGTGAGCAGCACGCCGTCGACCTTCCGCTCGGCCCGCCAGCGGCGGTAGATGGCCAGCGCGGCCTCGCGGCCGGGGGCGACCTGCAGCAGCAGCTCGCTTTCGAACCCGTCGAGCAGGGCCGGGACGAACGCCTCCAGCCGGCGGTCGAGCACCAGGCCGAGTGCCCCGGACCGGCCGCCGGACAGCGCCCGCGCGGTGCTGCTGGGCGACCACCCGAGCTCCCGGGCGATCTCGGTGATCCGCCGGCGGGTGGCCTCCGAGACGCCGGGGCGGCCGTTGAGGGCGTAGGACACCGCCCCCTTGGAGACGCCGGCCTCCTTCGCGATGTCGGTGATCGTCGGACGCTTCATCGCACCCTCTCTTCGCACCACGAGTCGTCGCGGGACCGGGGCCGGAGCCCGCGGTCCGTGTCCGCGCGGACACCCGCCGTCGCACGACTTGACACCCGCCGCACCGGGAAACGAGACTCGGCCCGGGAGCGCTCCCAGCCAACGAGGGTTCGGAGCGTGCCGTGGATGGGGAGTGCGCGCGCATGTGGCAGATCCGAAGACCGGCGGCTTTCGCCGCCACCGTCGTCCTGCTCTTCCTGATCGGGGGGTGCGGACCGGGGACGCCGGAGCGGATCACGCTCACCGTGGCGACCTTCGGCCAGTTCGGCTACGAGGACCTCATCCCCGGCTACGAGTTCACCCACCCCGGCCTCACCATCCGCCAGGTCCGGACCGAGCAGGGCGGACCCTACCACCAGGACCTGCTGGACAAGCTGCAGAAGGGCCAGGAGCTCGCCGACATCCAGGCCGTCGAGGAAGGCCACCTCGCCGACGTGCTCGCGCAGGCGGACAAGTTCGCCGACCTGGCCGAGATCGGGCCGCCCGACGTGAAACCCGGCCGGTGGCTGGAGTGGAAGTACGAAGCGGGCCGCAGCAAGGACGGCAAGCTCGTCGGCTACGGCACGGACATCGGCCCGCTGGCCATGTGCTACCGCAAGGACCTGCTCGAGACGGCCGGGCTGCCGACCGACCCGGGCTCGGTGAAGACGATGTTCGCGACCTGGGACAGCTTCTTCCAGGCCGGCGAGAAGTACGTCAAGCGCTCGCACGGCAAGCCGTGGTTCGACTCCTCGGCGCAGATCTTCAACGCGAAGGTCAACCAGCTGCCGGTCGGCTACCTCGACCGCGAAAACCATTCGACGCTGGAGACGAACACCGCGCTGAGGGACGCCTGGAACCAGGTCACCGCCGCGGTGAAGCAGGGACAGTCGGCCGGGCTCACCGCCTTCGAGGACGACGGCAACAACGGCCTGCGCACCGGCGCCTTCGCGACGAAGGTCTGTCCGTCGTGGATGCTCGGCATCATCGAGCAGCAGGCCGGCGTGGGCAACGCGGGCAAGTGGGCGCTCACCGACGCCTTCCCGGACGGCGGTGGCAACTGGGGAGGTTCCTTCCTCACCGTGCCGGCCTCGAGCCCGCACCAGAAGGAGGCCGCCGCGCTCGCCGCCTGGCTGACCGCGCCGGAGCAGCAGCTGCACGCGTTCCGGGTGAGCGGGAACTTCCCCAGCCAGGTCGACGCCTTCACCTCCCCGGACCTGCTCAGCGAGATGAACGGCTACTTCGGCGGGGCGCTGAGCGGCCAGGTCTTCGTCGCACAGGCCCGCAAGGTCGGGAAGCCGCAGTACAAGGGGCCGGGCGACGGCAAGATCCAGGAGACGGTGATCGCGCCCGCGCTCAAGTCGGTCGAGCAGGGCGCCGACCCCGCCGCCGTCTGGCAGCAGGTGCTGGTCGGGGTGCACCGGCTCGTCCCCTGACCGGGCACCCGCCGTCGGCGCCCGTCGCCGGGTGTCCGGCGTTCCGGCCGGCGGGATCCGTGCGCCCCAAGGTGGCCTTGGTTGCGTCTGACGCACCCAAGGCCACCTTCGGTGCGTCTGACGCACCGAAGGCCGCCTTGAGGCGCATTGCCGGAGCACAAGGGTTCGCACTGTTCCACACCCGGATGGGGGTTCGTCGCCGAACCAGGGCCGAAGGGGTTCGAGGGGGTGCCGGTGCGGGCCCGGCCACGACGGGCCGGGCCGCACCGGCCGGGTTTCCGCGAGGACCTCGGCTGACACGCCGGAGGTGCGCGCCGCGGGATCCGGCCCGGGGCCGCCGGAGGCCGCGGCAGGCGCCCCGGCCGGATCCCGCTGTCCCACCCGGCCGGTCAGGCGGCGCGGGCGGGACCTCCGGCGAGTGCGCCCGGCGGGACGGGTGCGCACTCGCCGTGGTGGAGGCCGGGCCGGGCGGCGGCTGCGCGGCACCGCCCGGCCCGGGGTCTGCTACTGCACCGGCGGGTAGGCGTTCTGAACCAGTTCCTCGAACTGGGCCTCGAACCACTTGCCGGACAGCGGGGCGTTCGGCAGGGCGCCGGTCAGGTTGCCGCCGTTGGCCTGCTGGGTGCCGTGGAAGGTCGGGTCGCACATCGGGTCCGCGCCCTTGCCTTCGTCGTTCGGGATCTGCTGGCTCGCACCGTCGGACTCACCCGGCGGCTTGACCCAGACGTAGGCGTCGAAGTGCGCCTGCGGGGACGCCGTCGGCCGGATGCCCAGACCCGCACCGCTCTGGTTGCACCAGTTGCCGCGGTGCAGCCGCCGGTCGATCCGGCCCGAGTTGACGTAGGCGTCCACAGTGGATCCCGAAGCCCCGGTGGGCCGGGCCGAGCCGCCCCAGCCGTTGCGGGAGGTGTCGACCAGCATGCCGATGCCGCTGGGCAGGCCCGCCGAGACGAACGCGTTGTACATCGCCGTGGCGAACGGGATCTCCGCGAAGTACGGGTTCCACTGGTAGAACGTCGCCGACTTCAGCTGCTGCCCGCCCACGGTGAGGTTCGGGTCGGGCAGGTTCGGCTCGGTCAGCGGCGTGTAGTTGGCCGTGGAGCTGATGAAGCCGTCGATGCTGTTCACGCCGGCCGTGGTGCCCTGCAGGGTCTGCTTGACCAGGTTGACGAACGGCTGGAAGTTGCTGTCCCAGCCCAGCCACGCCGAGTGCGCGATGTCCAGGTAGTTGTAGACGTTGGAGATCGCGTGCAGCTTGTTCAGCGCGTACTGGATGCCCTGCGTGTACGCCCCGCTGGACTGCGCTTCCGCGCAGGTGGCCATCGAGGTGTTCGTGATCAGGTTCGGCAGCGAGTCCGGCTCGACGATGGCCACGATCCGCAGCGGCGCGTACTTCGAGTCCGACAGGATCGAGGCGATCGGGTCGATGTACTCGCTCTTGTACCGGGCCAGGCCGTTCTGGGAGACCTTCAGCTCACCGTTGGACGCCAGCGCCGCGCAGTCGCGGTTCGGCAGGTCGTAGACGACGATCTGGATGGTCACCGGCGTGCCGCCGCTCGCCTGGGACAGCGCCGCGTCGAGGTGCCCGCGCAGGCCGCGGGCGCTCGACGTGCCCTCGATCGCGGCGATCCGGTCCAGCCAGACCGCGGTCGAGGTGTTGGCCACCTTGGCCATCTGGGCGCCGAGCGTGCCGCCCTTGGCCGCGGCCGCCGCGCTCACCTGGCTCGACCAGTCCGGGTTCACGTACCCCTTCGACCCGGCGTACGGGTTGTCCACGTGGGTGCCCGGCTGGGGCGTCGTGGTCACCGTCGTCGGAGTCGTCGTGGTGGTCGTGGGCGTCGTCGTCGGGGTCGTCGTGGTGGTGGTCGGCGTCGTGGTGGGTGTGGTCGGCGTCGTGGTCGTCGGCGTGCCGTCGCAGTGGGCCCCGTTGAGCGAGAACGACGTCGGGATGTCGTTCGTGCCCGAGTACGACCCGTTGAAGCCGAAGCTGGCCGTGGCGTTCGAGCCCAGGTTCCCGCCCCACGACGGGTTCTTGGCGCTCACGTGCTTGCCGCTCTGGCTGAAGGTGGCGCTCCAGCCCTGCTGCACCTTCTGGTTGCCGCCGAAGTCCCATTCGACGTTCCAGGACGAAACGGCGTCGCCCAGGTTGGTCACGGCGATGTTCGCGGTGAAGCCGGTGTCCCACTGGTTGACCGTGTAGGTGACCTTGCAGCCGGTGGCGGCGCCCGCCGGACTGCCCCCGGCCACCAGTAATCCGGCGGTCATCGCCGCCGCCGTCACCGAGGACGCCACGGCGAACCGTGACTTCCTCTTCGCGGACCAGAATTCACTCCTCATCGAGTGCGCTCCTTTGTCTCTCGGTGGTTGGGGTCTCTCGGGTGGTTGGGGTCTTCGGGTGCTTCGGTCAGGTGGTGCAGGCGGTTGCGCCGATGGCGAAGCCGCTCGGTGCACCGGTCGAGGGGCCGGTCGACTGGACGCCGATCGACACCGAGGCACCGCCGGCCAGGTCGGGCGCCCAGGTGGGTGCCTTAGCGCTCGCCTGCTGCCCGGCCTGCGTGACGGTGGCGCCCCAGCCGCCGGTGATCTGCGTCCCGGACGGCACGGTCCAGCCGAGGGCCCAGTTCTTCAGCGCCGAGCCGCCGGTGTTCTTCAGCGTCACGGTGGCGGTGAAACCGCCCTGCCAGGTGTTGTCGACGTGGTAGGTGACCGCGCAGCTCGCCGCGGGCGGCGGGTCGGTCGTGCCGCCGCCCGAGCCCACCGGCGGGATCAGGTACGGCTGCAGGATCGCCTGCTTGGTCTGGTTGACCGTGGTCCAGTCGTCGTTGAGGATGCCGCCGGTGTCCCCGGAGTTCGGGTTCCACGACCAGTAGGTGAAGCTCATCCCGGACGTCCCGGTGCCCGCGTACTTCATCAGCTCCTGCAGCCAGACCTTGTCGCGCGGGTCGGCGAGCGTGGAGCCGAACTCGCCGAGCAGCACCGGCGCGATGTTCTGCTTCTGCAGGTAGCCGAAGAAGTGGTCCCACAGCGCGGGCAGGTTCGCCGGGAACGCCGGGTCGGAGAACCACTTCTGGGCGAACACCGACGTCGCGTACTCGTGCGCCGAGTACACCAGCTTGTCCGGTTTGGACAGCCGCACCGGGAACTGCTTCGCCCCGGAGAGGTTGCCGCCCCACCAGCCGCACTGCGGGTCGCCGGTGCCGCTGACGCAGTCGACGCCTTCGACGACGATCAGCCAGTCCGGGTTGACCGCGAGCACGGCGTTGCCGGCCCGTTCGGCGGCGAGCCGCCAGTCGGTCGCGGTGTCGCCGCAGCCCCAGCACGCGCCGCCGCCACCCTGGATCGAGTGCGGTTCGTTGTGCAGGTCCGCGCCGATCACCGTCGGGTTGCCCTGGTAGTGCTTCGCCAGCATCGTCCAGTCGGAGATCCACCGGCTTTCGGAGTAGGCGCTGGTGTACCAGAGCGGGGACTGCGCGCCGGAGTCCGGCCGGTGCCGGTCCAGGAGCACGCGCATGCCCTTGGCGCCGGCGTAGGCGACGATCTTGTCGAGCACCTGCAGGCCGGACAGGCCCTGCAGGTCGGGGTTCGCCACCTGGTCGATGCTGACCGGTTTGGACCCGGCGTCGAACAGCTGGTTCGAGTACGGCAGCCGCAGCGTGTTGTACCCGAGCCCGGCCATCTGGTCGAGCATGTCCTTGTAGTTGCGGCTCCACAGCCCGTGCGGCGAGTAGTTGGCCGTCTCCGCACCGAACCAGTTGATCCCGGTCATCCGGACCGGCGCGCCGGTCGAGTCGAACAGCTGGGATCCGGACGCGTGCCAGAACCCGGTGCCGGTACCGGCCGCGGCCGTGCTTCCGGGAGCCGCGGTGGCCGGGGACGCCGTGAGAACGGCGCCCCCGACCAGTGCGGCGACCACCAGCGAGAGCAGTCGCTTCATCAAGTGCCTCTCAGCCGAACAGGGCGACGTGCGCGGCGAACGCCGTGGCGATCTCGGACTGCGCCCAGAACCGGTGGTAGGTGAACGTCGGCGCGGCGCCGCCGTCCAGGTAGGCCTGGACCTTCGGCCACTGCGGGTCGTTCTTGTAGAAGGACCGGATGGACAGGAACGTGGAGCTGGAGTTGATCGCGTCGCCGTTCGGCATGGTGCCGGTCCAGCCGGAGGGCACGTACAGCCCTTGGTCCGTGCTGGCGTTGTACTTGTCGTCGAACCGGTCGTAGTCCGACCGGGTCTCCGGCACCGCGATGCCCTTGGTGTCGGTGTTCGCCGACAGGGCGGTCAGCAGCTGCTCCCCGACCGTCTTGGCCTGGGCGTTGCTCGACCCGGACGCGTAGTAGAGCAGCGTCTTGGCGAGCGAGGCCGCGACCCCGACGTCCTGGCTGTAGTTCTTCACCGAGACGTGCAGGCCGGTGTTCGCACCCGGGCTGGTGGCGTTCCAGGTGTCCGGCGCGCCGCTCCAGGTCAGGTCGGACGGGATCTGGAAGCTCCCGCCTGCCCCGACCGTGGTCTTGCTGATCGCCCAGGGCACCCACTTGTCGAGGATCTTCTTGGCCCGGGCGTCGCCCGTCGCCTGGTAGTACTCGGCGATCCGTTCCATGCCCCAGGTCTGGAAGCCGAACCACTGGTTGCTCGGCGGGTCGTGCCAGACCGGCTGCCAGTCGTAGTACATCCCGTAGAAGGTCGGCGTGCCCGAGGGCGGGGTGCCGTACTGGCCGTCCCAGCTGTTGGTCGCACCGCCGGCGAGCCCGCCTTCGGACGACTGCAGCCACTGCAGGAACTCCATCTGCCGGCCGAGGCTGGTCGCCCAGTCGGTGGCGCCGGTCGACGAAGTGACCTTCAGGCCGGGGTCGGCCGACAACGCGTAGGCCGCCAAGGGGTTCTGGTAACCCTGGTGCGCCGCGCCGTCACCGATCCGCCACGCCCAGGAGCTGGCCGTGTCCGCCGAACCGCCCCAGGCGTAGTACCACGAAATCAGGTAGTGCTCGCTGTCCTTGCCGGTGCCGGCCGGGCAGCTCGAGGCGCCGACGCAGTTGCCGATCTTCTTGTAGTACTTGTCGAACAGCGAGTACCGCAGGTAGTCGCCCATCTTCGAGGCCTTCTTCAGCACGGCCGCGACATCGGCGCTCTTGCCCTGGGCCTGGGCCCACTTCTCGGCCTGGAAGGCCACCTGCACCACGCGGGCGTCCGCGTCCGGCGCGTCGGTGTACTTCCACTGCTTGGCGTAGGAGGAGTCCCCGGTGAACAGGTCGAGGTACCCGTTCTTGCCGCCGAACTTCAGCAGGTCGCAGCTGGGCTGGGTGACCGTCTCCCAGACCGATTCCTGCGAGCCGCGCTGGAAGGTGTTGATGAACGCCGGCGCGGTGTTGGTGCCGTCCTCGCAGTGGCCGAACTTGTAGATGTTGTCCACGTCGAGCAGCCAGTGCATGCCGTAGACGTCCGGCGAGCCGTAGGCCGCCTTCAGCTCGGCCGCGATCGGGTCGGCCCCGACCGAGACGTTCGACTGCAGCTGCGACGGGTAGTTCTTCGGGCTCGGGTACTCCGCGGCGTAGGTCGCCGGCTTGCTGGCGTTGTAGCCGGAGTTGCCCGGCTGGTCGGCCGCCGACGGGATCGCGTACGTCTCGATCGAGGTCCACGCCTGGTTGAACGGGGCCCAGTCACCGGTGACCCGGCCGTAGGACGCCTCCAGCCAGAGGTAGTAGCTGAACGCTTCCGACGTCGTCTCGTGGCCGTGGTCCGGTGCCTCGACGATCAGCGTCTCGATCGAGTGGTAGGGCACCAGGATGTTGCCGAACTTGCGGAAGTAGCCGTTGTTCGGGTCCTTGATCTTGTTGTACTGCGTGAGGAACGCGAGCTGGTAGTCCGAAGTGGACGACGAGATCTCGTTGACCGTCACGGTGGCCGCGGTGTAGCCGCTGCTGCTCGCGGTGAAGGTCGCGCTGCCCAGGTCGCCGCCGTTGTCGGCGCTGGCGACCGTGACGTTCTGCGGCACGTTCCAGTTCGACGCCGTGAACGTCAGGCTCGCCGGGGACGCGGTGAGGTCGGTGCTCCCGGCCGTGCGCGCGACGGCGACGGTGACCGGCGAGGACGGGGCGCCGGCGAGGGAGACGGCGAACGTCGTCGTGCCACCCTGCTTGACCTGCGCGGTCGCCGGGGTGGCCACGATCGTCGGGCCGGAGAGCACCTTCACGCTGACCGGGCTGGACGTCGTGCTCGCGCCCTTGTTGTCGTAGGCCTTCGCCGTGATCGAGTAGGTCCCGGCGGGGACGTTGCCCCAACTGCCTTCGAACGGCGCGGCCGTGTCGGTGGCCAGCAGCGTGTCGCCGGCGTAGAACTCGACCTTGCTCACCGTGCCGTCGCTGTCGGCGGCCGTCGCGGACAGGGGGATCGTCGCCGGGGCGTAGTAGGTGCCGGTTGAAGTCGGCGAGGTCAGCGTGACCGTGGGCGCCTTGTTGGCGCCGGTGCACGCGGTGCCGTTGACGGAGAAGTCGGTGGGCGGCCGGTTGGCCGAGCCCTTCGAGCCGTTGAACCCGAACGACGTGCTCGCCCCGGTGCCGAGGTGGCCGTTGTAGGACAGGTTCGTCGCGGTGACCGCGGCGCCGGACTGGGCGAACGTCGCGCTCCAGCCCTGCTGGACCTTCTGGCCGTCCAGGAACGTCCAGCCGACCTTCCAGCTGTCGAACGGAGCTCCGTCGTTGCGCAGCGAGACGTTGGCGGTGAACCCGGTGTCCCAGTCGTTGGTGGTGTAGGTGACGGAACAGGCGATGTCGGCGCCGAGCGCCGGGGGTGGGGCGACCACCGCGCCCGTGGCCGCCAGCACGGCCGAGGCCAGTGCCAGCGCACGGACGCGCTTTCGGGGAGAGGAACGCATGGCTGCGGAACTCCTTTGTCCGTAGGGAGCCAGCGATCTGGGAGCGCTTCCAGGCGCAGACGGTAGCCAGCGGGAAACCTGGATGTAAAGAATCGAGTCAGAAGGACACCGCGGCCCCGGGTGTCACATCTACGCGCCCGGCGAACACCGGTGCACTGAACGCTCCTGAACAGCCGCACCCGAAAGGGGGTGAGTCACCCATTCAGCCCAGCAAAGCGGTGACACTGCGTTCAGTGAAACGTTATTTAGCGCCGAACGTGTAGACCTCAACGGTTAGGCTCCCACCGAGCGGGCAACACCGGCCGGCCGAGCACACGCGGAGTTGATCGCCGGCGGGGAAACCGGCACGCACCCAGGCGGACGACACGCGTGTCCGGATGGACGACACGCGTGTTCGGCCGGACACGCGGAGGATCAGCTCGAGGCGCGGACCGCCAGCGAGACCGGGAGGATGTGCTGCCGCGGCTTGAGGTTCTGGTCCTCGAGCAGGCGCATCAGGGTTTCGACCATGCCGTGGACCTGCTCGCGGGGGTCCTGGTGGACCGACGTCAGCGGCGGGTCCATGGCCGGGGCGAGGGTGGCGTTGTCGTCGAAGCTGACCACCGCGACGTCGTCCGGGATGCGCCGGCCCGCCGCGCCGAGGGTGCGGAACGCGCCCACCGCCATCATGTCGCTGGCGACGAACACCGCGTCGAGGTCCGGGTGCCGGGACAGCAGGGCCGACATCGCGTTCGCGCCGCCCGAAAGGGTGAAGTCGGCCTCTTCGGCGAGGTCGGCGGGGTCGAGCCCGGCGTCGAGGAGGGTCTTGCGCCAGCCCGCGAGGCGGTCGATCGGGGCGCTCTGGTCCTGGGGCCCGGCGATCGTGGCGATCCGCCGCCGCCCGGCCGCGACCAGGTGCTCGACCGCCAGCCGGGCACCGCCCTCGTTGTCGAAGTCGACGACGTGGACGCCGCGGCGGATGCCGGCCGCCTGGCCGCCGAAGACCACCGGGATGCGCAGCAGCCGCAGCGCCTTGGGCAGCGGGTCGGCCCGGTGCGGGGCGAACACCAGCGCGCCGTCGACGTGCCCGCCCTCGAGGAACCGGACCGTCCGGCTCAGGTCCTCGCGGATGTCGCTGAAGATCAGCACCATCTGGCGGCCGACGTCGGCGAGCTCCCGGTAGCCCGCCCGCATGACGGCGGCCCGGTACGGGTCGTCGAGCAGCCGGGACTCCGGCTCCGAGAGCACCACCGCAATCGCCCCGGTGCGGCGCGTGACCAGCGACCGCGCCGCCTGGTTCGGGGAATAGCCCAGGTCGCGGGCCGCGGCCAGGACCTTCTCGCGCGCCGCCGCGCTGACGTACGCGTCGTCGTTCAACGCCCGTGACGCCGTCGACCGCGACACGCCGGCGAACGCCGCGACGTCCTCCAGCGTCGGCCGTTCTTCATCCCCTGCTCGAGGCCCCACGGCACCGCCCTCGCTCACCCTCTGCAACTCTGACCGCCTCAGCTTAACGTTCACGCTCCGCTGCGTCCGGGAGCGCTCCTCGCAGGAAACGCTCCGGTTACAACCCCTTGACACCGGTGAACGCCCCCAGCAGACTCTGCCACACCTGGGAGCGCTCCCAGATCGGCTCCCAGCAGTGAGAGCGCTCATTCCCGTCAACAAGGTGGTTGGACACGTGAGAACGATCCGGAACGGCCTGGTCCTGGCACTGGGCATCACGATGACGGCGCTCGGCGCCTCGGCCTGCAGCGGGGGCGGTGACACGAACACGCCGGCGGCCGCGGGCCCGAACGAGAAGGTGGACCTGACGCTGGCGACGTTCACCGAGTTCGGCTACGAGGACCTCATCCCGGAATACGAGCGGCTGCACCCCAACATCAAGATCACCCACCGCAAGACCGGCCAGGGCGGCCCCTACCACGAGGAACTCGTCACCAAGCTGGCCGCGGGTTCCGGCCTCGCCGACGTGACGGCGCTCGAAGAAGGCCACCTCTCCGACTTCCTCGACAAGGGTTCGAAGTTCAACGACCTGAGCAAGATCGGCCCGGCCGACGCCTCCCCGGACCGCTGGCTGAACTGGAAGTACGAAGCCGCCAAGACCAAGGACGGCAAACTCATCGGCTACGGCACCGACATCGGCCCGCTCGCCATGTGCTACCGCAAGGACATGTTCAAGGACGCCGGCCTGCCGGACGACCCCGAAGCGGTCAAGCCGCTGTTCGCCACCTGGGACAGCTACTTCGCCGCCGGCGCGGACTTCGTGAAGAAGAGCAACGGCAAGGCCTGGTTCGACTCGGCCTCGCAGAACTTCAACGCCATGGTCAACCAGCTCCCCGAGGGCTACATCGGCACCGACGACAAGCTGGCCATCGAGAAGAACCAGGGCCTGAAGGACGCCTGGACCAAGGTCACCGACGCGGTCGCCAAGGGCGAGTCGGCCAAGCTCACGGCGTTCAGCCCCGAATGGGAAGCCAGCTTCAAGCAGAGCGCGTTCGCCACGAAGGTGTGCCCGGCCTGGATGCTCGGCGTGATCAAGGAACACGCCGGCCCGGAGCTCGCCGGCAAGTGGGCGGTCACCGCGGCGTTCCCCGGCGGCGGCGGCAACTGGGGTGGCTCGTACCTGACCGTCCCGACGCAGTCGAAGCACCCGAAGGAGGCCGCCGAACTCGCGGCCTGGCTGACCGCGCCCGAGCAGCAGATCAAGGCGTTCCAGGCCAAGGGCACCTTCCCGAGCCAGGTCAAGGCGCTCTCGGACCCGGCGCTGCTGAGCTACACCAACCCCTACTTCGGCGACACGAAGGTCGGCCAGCTCTTCGCCGAGCAGGCCAAGAAGGTCCAGAAGCCGCAGTACAAGGGCCCCGGCGACGGCCAGATCCAGGAAAACGCGTCCAGCCCCGCCCTGCAGGCGGTCGAACAGGGCAAGCCGGCGGCGGACGCGTGGAACCAGATGGTCGAAGCCGCGAAGAAGATCACGCGCTGAACCGATGACCGTCATCGACAAGGTCGCGCCAGAAGGGAGTAAGGCCGGGGAGCGGGTGTCTCCCCGGCCCACCTTCCGTCACCGGTTGAGCCGGTGGGACGTCAAGGTCTCGCCGTACCTCTACATCGCCCCGTTCTTCGTCGTCTTCGGGATCGTGGGCCTGTTCCCGCTGCTCTACACCGCGTACGTCTCGATGTTCAAGTGGGAGGCCGGGGCCGACCACCCCGACTTCCTCGGGGTGGGCAACTACACGGAGCTGTTCGCCGACACGCAGTTCTGGAACGCGCTGGTCAACACGATCAGCATCTTCCTGCTCTCCAGCATCCCGCAGCTCATCATGGCGATCATGCTGGCGGCACTGCTCGGCGCCCGGCTGCGCGGCGCGACCGGCTGGCGCGTGGGCATCCTGCTCCCGTACGCGGCCAGTCTCGTCGCCATCGGCATCATCTTCGCCAACCTGTTCGGTTCGAAGTACGGGCTGATCAACGGCGTCCTGCAGACCTTGGGGCTGGACCCGATCGAGTGGCAGGCCAACCGGTTCGCCAGCCACGTCGCGATCGCGATCATGGTGAACTGGCGCTGGACCGGGTACAACGCCCTGATCGTGCTGGCGGCCATGCAGGCCATCCCGAAGGAACTGCACGAGGCGGCGTTGATCGACGGCGCCGGCACGTGGCGCCGCTTCTGGAACGTCACCCTGCCGCTGCTGAAGCCGACGCTGATCTTCATCACCATCACCTCGACGATCGGTGGCCTGCAGATCTTCACCGAGCCGAAGCTGTTCGACGCCATGCCGGGGTCGAACAACGGCGGTTCCACCAACCAGTTCCAGACCGTGACGCTGTACCTCTACCAGACGGCGTTCCAGAACGCCGACCTCGGCTACGCCTCGGCGATCGCCTGGGTGCTGTTCCTGATCATCGTGCTCATCGCGCTGGCGAACTACTTCCTCACCAGCCGGATCGCCAGCACCCCGGCGGTGAAGGTGAAGAAGAAATGACAACACTCCAGAGTGGACTGCGCAAGAGCGTCGCCACGCTCGGCAAGCCGCGCAAGGCGACCTACGTCGTGCTGGCGATCTTCGTGCTCGGTTCGCTGTTCCCGTTCTACTGGTCGTTCCTGGTGGCCAGCCGCGACAACGGGATGCTCACCGAGCGCATCCCGCCGTTCCTGCCCGGCGGCAACTTCTTCGCCAACGCCGCCCGGGTGTTCGACACCGTGCCGTTCTGGAAAGCACTGGGCAACAGCGTCATCGTGTCGGGTACCGTCACCCTCACCACGGTGCTGTTCTCCTCGCTGGCCGGGTTCGCCTTCGCGAAACTCCGGTTCCGGGGGAGCAACAAGCTGTTCGTGTTCATCGTCGTCACGCTCGCGGTGCCCACCCAGCTGGGCATCATCCCGCTGTTCATCGCGATGTCCGAACTGGGCTGGACCGGGAGCCTGCCGGCGGTGATCGTGCCCAACCTGGTCACCGCGTTCGGCGTGTTCTGGATGCGCCAGTACACGCTCGACGCGTTGCCGTACGAGCTCGTCGAGGCCGCGCGCGTCGACGGCTGCAGCATGATCCGGATCTTCTGGAACGTCTGCATGCCCGCCGTGCGCCCGGCCGCGGCGATCCTCGCGATGTTCACGTTCATGATGTCGTGGAACGACTTCCTGTGGCCGCTCGTCGTGCTGGACGCCGGCAACCCCACCGTCCAGGTGGCCCTGGAGAAGCTGCAGAGCGGCTACTACATCGATTACTCGCTCGTCCTGGCCGGCACGACCCTGGCCACCATCCCCATCCTCATCGTCTTCGTCCTCCTCGGCCGCCAGATCGTGGCCGGGATCATGCAAGGTGCCGTGAAAGGGTGAACATGTCCGTACATCCCGACAGCGTTCGGGCGGAGACCGCGTTGATGTTCCCGCCTGGCTTCGTCTGGGGCGCCGCCACCGCGGCGTTCCAGGTGGAAGGAGCCACGACGGCCGACGGGCGCACCGACTCGGTCTGGGACGTCTTCGCCCGCCGCCCGGGTGCGGTCCGGGGCGGCGACAACGGCGAACCGGCGGCCGACCACTACCGGCGGTACTCCGAAGACGTCGGGTTGATGCGCCGGCTCAACCTCGGTGCCTACCGCTTCTCGCTGGCCTGGCCGCGGGTGCGGCCGGACGGCGGCGAGCCGAACGCCGCCGGGCTCGCCTTCTACGACCGGCTGGTGGACTGCCTGCTCGAGTCCGGGATCCAGCCGTGGGCGACGCTGTACCACTGGGACCTGCCGCAGGCGCTGGAGGAGAAGGGCGGCTGGACCAACCGGGACACCGCCTACCGGTTCGCCGAGTACGCCGAGACCGTGCTGGAGCGGCTGGGCGACCGCGTCGCCAGCTGGTCGACGCTCAACGAGCCGTGGTGCGCGGCGATGCTCGGCTACGCCGGCGGCATCCACGCGCCCGGCCGCACCGACCACGCGGCGGCCGTCGCGGCCACCCACCACCTGCTGCTCGGCCACGGCCTCGCGATGGACATCATCCGGCGGCACGCCCCGAGCACCGCGGCCGGCATCACGCTGAACCTGTACCCGGTCGCCCCGCACGACCCGGCGAACGTCGCCGACGTCGCCGCGGCCCGGCGGATCGACGGCCTGCAGAACCGGTTGTTCCTCGACCCGGTGCTGCGCGGCGGCTACCCGGACGACCTGGTCGCCGACCTCGAGCCGTTCGGGCTGGGCTCGGTCGTGCGCGACGACGACCCCGCGGTCATCGCCGCGCACGTCGACTGGCTGGGCGTGAACTACTACCGCGACTACCGCGTCGCGGGCCGTCCGGTGCCGGGCAGCGAGCCGGCGGGCCCGGAGTGGGTCGGCGCGGCCGACGTGCACTTCGTCCCCGACCCGGCGGCACCCCGCACCGACTCGGGCTGGGAGGTCCAGCCGGCCGGCCTGACGGAGTCCCTGCTGCAGGTGCACCGCGGCTACCGGCCGGTGCCGCTGTACATCACGGAGAACGGCGCGTCCTACCCCGACGTCGTCTCCGACGGCGGTGACATCGTCGACACCGACCGCGTGGCGTTCCTCGACTCCCACCTGCGGGCCTGCCACGACGCCCTCCAGGAGGGGGTCGACCTGCGCGGGTACTTCTACTGGTCGCTGCTGGACAACTTCGAGTGGGCCGAGGGGTACGCGAAGCGGTTCGGCCTGGTCCACGTCGACTACGCGACCCAGCGGCGGACGCCGAAGCAGAGTGCCCACTGGTACTCGCGGGTCATCGGCCTCAACGGGCTGGGCTGAACCAGGATCCGGGACGGGCGCCGGCGCGGTCGCCTGTCCCGGTCCAGGCGCCCCGAGGCGGCCTCGGTTGCTGGTGACGCACCGAAGGCCGCCTCGGGTGCGTTCAGCCGGGCGCGTGCATTCCGGGATCCGCGTTGCCAGACTGGCCGGTATGGGACTGCGCAGCGAAGCTTGGTTCGACAACCCCGCCGACCCCGGGATGACCGCCCTCTACCTCGAGCGGTACATGAACTGGGGCGTCACCCGGGAGGAGCTGCAGTCCGGCAAGCCGATCATCGGCATCGCCCAGACCGGCTCCGACCTCACTCCCTGCAACCGCCACCACCTGCAGCTCGCCCACCGGACGCGCGAGGGCATCCGCGAAGCCGGCGGCATCGCCATCGAGTTCCCGGTGCACCCCATCCAGGAGACCGGCAAGCGCCCGACCGCGGCGCTGGACCGCAACCTCGCCTACCTCGGCCTGGTGGAGACGCTCTACGGCTACCCCATCGACGGCGTCGTGCTCACCACCGGCTGCGACAAGACCACCCCGGCGTGCCTGATGGCCGCCGCGACCGTGGACCTCCCGGCCATCGTGCTGTCCGGCGGCCCGATGCTCAACGGCTGGTACAACGGCGAACGCACCGGCTCGGGCACCATCATCTGGAAGGCGCGGGAGCTGCTCGCCGCCGGGGAGATCGACGACGCCGGGTTCATGGAGCTCGTCGCGTCCTCGGCCCCCTCCCCCGGGCACTGCAACACGATGGGCACCGCGTCGACGATGAACGCGCTCGCCGAAACCCTCGGGATGAGCCTGCCCGGCTGCGCGGCCATCCCGGCGCCGCACCGCGACCGGGCGCGGATGGCCTACCGGACCGGGCTGCGGATCGTGGAGATGGTCCGCGAGGACCTCAAGCCGTCGGACATCCTGACGCGCGAGGCGTTCGAGAACGCCATCGTGGTGAGCTCCGCGATCGGCGGCTCGACCAACGCCCCCATCCACCTCGGCGCGATCGCCCGGCACATCGGCGTCGACCTGCCCCTCGACGACTGGCAGCGGCTCGGCCACGGCGTCCCGCTGCTGGTCGACCTGCAGCCCGCGGGCAAGTACCTCGGCGAGGAGTTCCAGCGCGCGGGCGGGGTCCCGGCCGTGGTGCACGAGCTGATGCGGCACGGGCTGATCCACGAGGACGCGCGCACCGTCAACGGCCGCACCCTAGGCGACAACTGCCGCGGCGCCGAGGCCGGGGACCGGGACGTCATCCGGACCTTCGACACCGCCCTCACCCCCGACGCCGGGTTCCTGGTGCTGAAGGGCAACCTCTTCGACGCGGCGATCATGAAGTCCAGTGTGATCTCGCCGGAGTTCCGGCGGCGGTACCTGGCCGGCGGCGTCTACGAAGGCACCGCGGTCGTGTTCGACGGCCCCGAGGACTACCACGCCCGCATCGACGAGCCGGACCTCGGCGTCGACGAGCACTCGCTGCTGGTCATGCGCGGCACCGGCCCGCTCGGCTACCCGGGCTCGGCGGAGGTGGTCAACATGCGGCCGCCCGCGGAGCTGATCAAGCGCGGCGTGCACGAGCTGCCCTGCCTCGGCGACGGCCGCCAGTCGGGCACCTCCGGCTCGCCGTCGATCCTCAACGCCTCACCCGAGGCCGCGGCGGGCGGCGGCCTCGCCGTGCTGCGGACCGGCGACCGCGTCCGGATCGACCTCGGCGCCGGCACGGCGGACGTGCTGGTCTCCGACGAAGAACTCGCGCGGCGGCACCGGGAACTGGCCGAGGCGGGCGGCTACCCGGTGCCGGAATCGCAGACGCCGTGGCAGGAGATCCAGCGCTCGATGGTCGACCAGCTGTGCGACGGCATGGTGCTGCGTCCCGCCGTGGCCTACCAACGCATCGCGGCGACGAAGGGAATTCCCCGCGACAACCACTGATCCCGGCGCTTCGGCGTGGCGGAAAACGGGTATCCCCAGCGAGAGCCGAGGCGAGGAGGCCCCCCATGCTCCCGGATCGAGAACGCCACGCCCTGCGCGAGATCGAGGCGGAGCTGCGCGCGAGTGATCCCGCGTTCGCCGCCGCCTTCAGCGGACGCACGCTGCGCTCGTCCCGGCGGTGGAGCCTGTTGCTGGTGCTCTGCGACGTCACGGCGGTGGTGATGCTGCTCGTCGGGCTGTTCGCCAGGGACGCCGCGCTCGTGTTGTGGGGCACGGTGAGCGCGGGCGCACTGGTGGCCTGGCACATCGCCCGCGCCGAGGCGGCTCGCGAGTCCACTGAGGACGGTGCACCGACGGCGGGCCAGGCCTGACCCCGTCTCGCACGCCGAACGGCCGCCCGCGGGCACGGGCGGCCGTTCGGCGTGCGGGGAGTCAGTCGTAGGAGAGGGCCTCGACCAGCTCGCCGGCGCTCGGGTTCGGGAGTGCGCGGGCCACGTCGGCCTGGGCGACGATGCCGACGAGGTCGTGCCCGTCGATCACCGGCAGCCGGCGGACGCGGTGCTCGGACATGGTGCGCAGGACCTCCTGGGCGTCGTCGTCCGCGCCGATCGTCACGACTTCGCCCTGGGCGAGCTCGCCGACGTGCAGCGCTCGCGGGTCCTTGCCCTCGGCCAGGACCTTCACCACGATGTCGCGGTCGGTGATCATGCCCTTCAGGCGGTTGTCCTCACCGCAGATCGGCAGAGCGCCGACACCCTTCTGCGCCATGGTGACCGCGGCGTCGTGCACGGTGTCCGACTCACGGGCGCAGGTCGCGTCCGGCGTCATGATGTCGCGTGCGGTGGTCATCGTGAACTCCTTTCTCGGGTCCTCGGTGCTTCGGCTACCCGGGCCGGGCACGTTTACCCGTGGCCCGGAGCGGGAATTTCGGCGCACATGCCGGATTCCCGCGGTGCCGAGCCACCGGACACCACCGACCTCGACCGGTTGCGGTCGGCGGCGTCCGGCTGCGAGGGGTGCCACCTCCACCAGGACGCCACCCAGACGGTCTTCGGCGAAGGCGCGGCCGGGGCGCAGGTCTTCGTCGTCGGCGAGCAGCCGGGCGACAAGGAGGACCTCGCGGGCGAGCCCTTCGTCGGCCCCGCCGGGAAGCTGCTGGACCGGGCCTTCGAAGAGGCCGGCTTCGACCGGCGCTCCCTGTACGTCACCAACGCGGTCAAGCACTTCAAGTTCAAGCGCGACGAACGCGGGAAGCGCCGGATCCACCAGAAGCCGGGCCGCACCGAGGTCGTCGCGTGCCGCCCGTGGCTGCTGGCGGAACTGCGCGCGGTGCGCCCGGACCTGGTGCTGCTGCTGGGCGCGACGGCCGCGCAGTCGTTGCTCGGCCCGAAGTTCCGGTTGACCGCGCACCGCGGCGAGCCGCTCGAACCGCCGGAGGAGCTGGCGGCGCTGGTGCCGTCGGCGATGGCGACCGTCCACCCGTCGGCGGTGCTGCGGGCGCCGGACCGCGACGAGGCCTACGCGGGCTTCGTCGCCGACCTGCGGGCCGCGGCCAAGCAGCTGGGGTAACCGCTCACGACGCCTTCAGGGCCTTTTCGAGCTCGGCGCGCGTCATCTTCGACCGGCCCTTGACCCCCTGCTCGCGGGCCAGCTTGTCCAGGTCGGACTTCGACAGCGCGGACAGTTCCGGTTTCTTCGCGGCGGCCTTCTTCTTCGGCTTCGCGCCACCGCCGTCCTTGCGGTTCTTCACGCTGCGCGACAGCGCCTCGAACAGGTCGACGACGTCGGCCGAGGGCTCCGGCTGCTCCTCGTGGGTGATCTCCTTGCCCGCTTCCTTCGCCTTGATCAGCTCTTCGACGCGCTTCGAGTACTCGTCGCGGTAGTCCTCGGGCTTCCACGGCGCCGTCATCTCGTCGACCAGCGCGAGCGCCATGTCGAGTTCCTTGGGCCGCGGTTTCGGCAGCTGCGGCAGCCCGCCCATGACGTCCTTGGGCTTGCGCAGGTCGGCGACGAAGTGCAGCGTGTTGAGGACCATGACGTCCTCGCCGGCGCGAACGGCGGCGAGGTATTCCTTGCCGCGCAGCACGAACTTCGCGATACCGGCCTTCTCGCTGCGGTCCATCGCCTGCAGCAGCAGGCCGTACGCCTTGGCGAAGTCCTCCTTCGCCGGCTTGAGCCAGTACGTCTTGTCGAAGAACCACGGGTCGATCTCGTCGAGTCCGACGAACTGCTCGATGTCGATCCGGCGCGACCGCTCGGGCGCGATCTCGTCCAGCTCGTCCGGTTCGACCAGCACGTGGTCACCGCCGCCGAGGTCGTAGCCCTTGACGATCTCGTCCTGGGCGACCTCCTCGCCGGTCCGCTCGTTGACGCGGCGGTTGCGGATGCGGTCCGACGTCCCGCGTTCGAACTGGTGGAAGTGGATCGTGTGGTCCGCCACCGCCGGGTACAGCTCCACCGGCACGGTGACCAGCCCCAGGCTCAGCGCGCCGCTCCACACCGGTCGGGCCATGTCCGTCCTCCCCGCTTTCAGGCGACGTCGCTGCTGCGGCGGCCGCCGCGGTGCAGCCCCAGCATCTCCAGCAGGCGCGCGCAGTCCTCGGGGTCCTTCGCCCGCGCCGCCACGGCCAGCGCGGCCTTGTGGCGCGCGTGCTCCAGCTCCGGCGAGTCGGGGCCGTCGGCCAGGAGGTCCGACACCGGCCGCAGGTCGTTCCGCTTGTCTCGCATGTTCGCTCCCCTCCGGCGATTCGTTCGCGGTCGGGTTACCCAGGATCACCGCAGGCGACACGGTCGTCACCGAAGGAGCTACCGAGAGCCGGCCCGACTACGCCGAACGAGTGAATTCACCCAGGTCTCGGCCCGGACCCGGGCAAGGTGGTGAGACCCACGTCACACCAGGAGGCCGGATGGGCACCCAGCTCCGCATCAGCCGGGAAGACGCCTCACTGCCCTGCGAGGTCTGCGGTTTCCCGACGATGCACGTGGCCCAGGTCGTCGCCGACGACGGCACGGTGCTGGGCCGGACCCTGGTCTGCACGACGTGCCAGCGCAGCAGGCACCGCCCGGAGCCGCCGGTCGGGTCCGAGGCGCCCCCGGACGAGGTCGCGGCCGGGTAGGAAGCGGCCGGCGGTCACGCCGTCGTCGCCACCGCCGCCACGAACTCCGCCGCCACCTCGTGGAGCTTCCGGTTGCCGTCCTGCGAACGCTTCACCAGGCGCTGGAAGGCTTCCTCCGCCGTGATCCGGTGCGCCGCCATCAGGATCCCCTTGGCCTGGTCGATCACGGCGCGGGTCTCCAGCGCGCGGTTGAGCTGGTCGACCAGCTCGCGGGCCGCGAAGTACCGCCGCGCGCTGCGCAGGCCGATGACCACCGTCGCCGTGTACAGCTCGAGGATCTTGGTGCCGAGTTCGTTGAAGCCGTGCTCGCCGAACCCGAAGAGGTTCACCGCGCCGGACATGTCCTCGTCCACGGTCAGCGGCGCGGCGAGGAAGCTGGCCACGCCCAGCTGCTCGGCGGCGGTGACGAACTGCGGCCACAGGTCGCCGACCGCGCCGACGCCGACGCGGACCGGCTGGCCGGTCTCGGCGGCGCGCAGGCAGGGCCCGTCGCCGATGCGGTACTGCTCGCGGTCGAAGTTCACCGCCCGCTGGTCGGTGCTGGCCACCGTCTCCGGCACGCCGTCGCGCAACAGGGTGATGCTGGCCATGTCGGCCCCCGGTACCACCTGCACGACGTGGTCGCACACCGCCTGGAGCATCTGGCCGACGTCGAGCTCGCTCTCCAGCATCGCGGTCAGCGACTCCATCGCGAGCGTGACTTCGTCGAGCCTCGCGGCGAGCTGCTCATGGCCGCCCGTCATCCTGGTGACGCCCCTCCCTCGTTCGACAGGGCGCTCTCAACCAGGGAGGACCCGGGCGCGCGCCACTAGTGGGCCGCTAGCGCTTTAACGGGTCCGGCCCGAGATTACTGCATCGCGGTCGGACCGGGCACGAGCGGTCACCACCGCGGCGCGCCGCACGCCCGTTCGGAGCAACGACGGTTGCGAGCCGCGGGCGCAGGGTTAGTGTCGGTGGCACGGTTCAACCAGCAGCCGCTCGAACTCCCCGAGCGCGGCGCTGCGGCCGCGCCGCATCAGGACGGTGGCGAACCGGCATGAACTTCCACTCCGGCTTGCGGCTGCGCACGGCGTGGCCCGCCCCGCACGCGGTGCTGGTGACCGCGCGCGGCGACCTCGACACCGCGACCGCCGTCGACCTGGCCACGCTGCTGTCCGACCGCCTGTGGGCGACGCCGGACCGGCTGGTGGTCGACCTGTCCGAAGTGGACTTCCTCGGCGTGGCGGGGATCCGGGTGCTGCTGCACGCGGCGCTGCAGGCCGGGCAGGGCGGCACCGAGCTGCTGGTGGTCACCGGGACGAACCCGGTGGTCCGGCGAGCGCTGCGGGTGACCGGGGCGGACCGCCGTCTCGCACTGGCCGAACACCGGCCCGCCCCCGCACCCGCCTAGCCCCGCAGCGCGGGGAGCAGCTCCTTCTCCGCGAAGCCGAGGAAGTCCTCCTGCTGGTCACCGCCGATCTGGACGAGCGCCACGTCGGTGAAGCCCGCCTTCTCGAACTCCCGCACCGCCTCGGCGATCGGCTCGACGTCCGGGCCGCAGGGGATCGAGCCGGCGACGTCCTCCTCGCGGACGAACTGGGTCGCGCCGGCGAACCCGGCCGGTCCGGGGAGCTCGGCGTTGACCTTCCAGCCGCCGGCGAACCAGCGGAACTGCTCGTGCGCTCGCCGGACGGCGGCGTCGCGGTCGGTGCCCCACGACACGGGCAGCTGCCCGATCTTGCGGCTGGGGGCGCCGCCCAGCTTCGTCGCGTCCCATTCCTGCGAAAGCTCCGCCTTCGGTTCGACGGCGATCATCGCGTCGGCGACCGGCGCGAACTTCCGGACCGACTGCGAACCGGACACGGCCACCCCGATCGGCGTCCGCTTCTCCGGCAGGTCCCACAGCTTCGCCGAGTCGACCCGGAAGTGCTTGCCCTCGTAGTCGAAGTAGCCGCCGTCGAACAGGCCGCCGATGATCTGCACGGCCTCGGCGAGCATTTCGTGCCGCACGTTGGCCGGCGGCCAGCCCCGGCCGACGACGTGCTCGTTGAGGTTCTCCCCCGCGCCGAGGCCGAGGGTGAACCGGCCGCCGGAGAGCGCCTGCACGGTCGCCGCCTTCTGGGCCACCACCGCCGGGTGGTAGCGCATGGTCGGGCAGGTCACGTAGGTCATCAGCTCGGCGCGTTCGGTCACCTGGGTGACCGCGCCCAGCACGGCCCAGGCGTAGGGTGCGTGCCCCTGTTCGTCCAGCCAGGGCGAGTAGTGGTCGCTCATGACCTCGAAGTCGAAACCGGCCCGTTCCGCGCCGGCGGCGAACCGGACCAGGTCGTCCGGACCCGCCTGCTCGGTCATCAGGGTGTAGCCGATCCGCATCGGCGCCTCCTCTCGTCGGCTGCTCTCCGGGGGTTCCGGTGGGGAGCCCCGGCGCCGGGGCGGGGGCCCCGGCCGGCACAGCTCTCCGCTTACCCGTGGGCAGCAGCCGGTAACCACCACGACCGTGACGTTTGCCCGGCGATCAACCGGGTACCCACCCCGCGAGACGAAGGGAGCGGGCATGCCTCAGTCGTGGAGCGGCAAGCGCGAACGCCAGTACGAGCACATCAAGGACTCGGCCGAGGACCGCGGCGCGAGCACGAAACGGGCCAAGGAGATCGCGGCCCGCACGGTGAACAAGAACCGCGCGCAGTCGGGTGAATCGCGGCAGGCCAGCAAGACGTCGCTGAAGGACAAGTCACCCCAGCAGCGCGGCGGCGAGCGGTCCGGGAACCGCAAGGGCCCGGGTGGCCCGACGAAGGAGCAGCTCTACAACGAAGCGAAGAAGAAGAACATCGACGGCCGCTCGAAGATGACCAAGAAGGAACTCGAACGGGCGCTGGGCCGGTGACCATACCCGAAACCCCTGATCACGAAGTGTCAGCATTACACCGGATGGGTAGTAGTTCCCGCATGGAAGAAACTCGAAGCGACAGCTCGTTCGGCGGCAAGCCGACCGTCGACGAGCAGCTCGACGAACTCGTCGAGCTGCGGCTCCCCGCGATGGCGGAGCAGATCCCGCTGGTCCGGATGCTCACCCACGGCGTGGTCTCGCGCGCCGACTTCGGGCTGGACGCGATCGCCGACGCCAAGATGGCGGTGGACGAGGCGTGCGCCCAGCTGGTCCAGCTGGCCGAGCTCGGCTCGCAGCTGCAGTGCCGCTTCCGCCTGGCCCCCGACGGCCTGCACGTGATCGTGTCCACCCGCTCGACCGACCCGCGGCCGCCGAGCGACCGCACGTTCGGCTGGCACGTACTGACCACCCTGAGCCGTTCGGTGACGGCCCATTGCGACACGCTTCCCGGTGGAGGGGCGGGCATCGTCACGATCGAGCTGGTGCTCAACCCGGGAACGAGCGCGTGAGCAACGAGCGCAAAACCCTCCTCCACCGCCCGGACGAATATGCCCACTGCGAGCCGCTGTTCGAGGAGCTGGTCGCGCTCGCGGCCGACGACCCGCGGCGCGAGGTCGTCCGGAGCAAACTGGTCACCGAGCTCCTCCCGCTGGCCGAGCACATCGCCACGAGGTTTTCCGGCCGCGGCGAGCCCCGCGAGGACCTGGTCCAGGTGGCCCGCATCGGCCTGATCAACGCGGTCGACCGCTTCGACCCGGCCCGCGGCCACGACTTCCTGTCGTTCGCGGTCCCGACGATCATGGGCGAGGTCCGCAGGCACTTCCGCGACACGGGCTGGTCCGTCCGGGTCCCGCGCCGCCTCAAGGAGCTGCACCTGTCACTGAGCCAGGGATCGGCGGTGCTTTCGCAGAGGCTGGGCCGGGCCCCGACGCCGACCGAGCTGGCGGAGCACCTGAACCTGGACGTGGACGAGGTCCGCGAAGGCCTCCTGGCGGGCAACGCGTACCAGGCGCTGTCGGTGGACAAGCCGGTGCACGACGACGCGGAGGCGCTGTCCCTGGCGGACACGATGGGCGAACCGGACCACGAGATGGCCATGGTCGAGAACCACGAGGCCCTCCAGCCCCTCCTGCAGGAACTCCCGAAGCGCGAGCGAGCCATTCTGGTGATGCGCTTCTTCGGCGGCTTGACCCAGACCCAGATAGCGGACCGAGTGGGCATTTCCCAGATGCACGTATCCCGCCTGCTGTCCCAGACGCTGGAGCAGCTGCGCGGAAAACTCACCGGCGACGCTTGAGGCCGGGTCGCTTTCGCAGCAGCGCCCAAGGCGGCCTTGGTTGCGTCCAGCGCACCGAAGGCCGCCTTGGGGCGCCGTCCGGGCCGGCGGAGCGGAAGAATCACCCAGCGGGCCTCACTTCAGCCACCGAGGGCGCTCCCCCTTCCGAACACCCCGCCATTCCCGCGAAAACCGCTCCCGCAGCAACCCGGCCCGGCCGGATTCCTCCCCGTAAAGCATCCCAAAGGTGAAGGTGTTCTGCCCTTCCCCGTGCCCGGCAAGCCCGAGCCGATGCAGGACACCCCGCCCGACAACCGTGTCCTGATGCTCCCCCAAAGTACCCTGAACAGTCTTCACATTCTTCCGCCAAGCCCGAAGCTTCTTCCCGTAAACCCCCCTGACCGTGTCAGCGGCATACCGAGCCCGTTTGGCCTTCTTCCGGACATCGTGAAGAGCCACCTCCAGCTCACGCCCGGTCAACCCACGAGCGGCAGCCTCGGCCCGGGCGAGCTTCCGGGCGGCCTTCCGCACCGGCTTCCGCAGCCCGGCCTTCGCCGGCTTCCGCGCCGCAGCCGTCAGCGGCGGGTCCTCCACCAGCGCGTCCAACGCCCGCAACAGCCGCAGGTACCGCCGGGAAGTCAGCGCGGCCAGCACCCGGGTCCGCCCCTCCTCGGCTTCCCGCGCGAACTGGCGGGTCAGGAACTGCCGCAGCGGCCCGAACACCAGCTCCGAAGGCACCTCGTCGAGCTGTTCCCGCAGCCGCTGTTCGGTGACCTCGGTGTCCCGGGCCGGCGACAGCTCGCGACCCAGCCACTGCAGCTCGGCCACGACGGGCGCGGTCTCCTTCGAATCCACCAGTGATCCGAAGGTGCGAAGCGTGCTCCGCAGCTTCCGGATCGCCACGCGCATCTGGTGCACCGCATCGTCGACGTCCAGCCGCACCCCGACGTCCGCACGGCGCAGCCGGCCGTAGTGCTCGTGCAACGCCGTCAGCACGATGTCACCCGCGGTCGGCTTCTTGCGGCGCCGGGGCGGGTCCGGCACGCGGTCGCCGATGAGGCGGCGCAGTTTCGACGGCCACGGTGACGCCGAGGCGCCGGCGCCGGTCAGCGCCCGGTCGAGTTCCTCGAGCAAACCCGGGTCGGCCGCGGGGTCGAGCTCGAGCTCCAGCTCCCGCCACTCGTCGAGGCGCGCGGTGGCGCCGCCGGCTTCCCCGGTCACGTGGTCGTCGGTCAGGGTCGCGAGCGTGCGGCCGTCCGCGCCGGCGAGCCGGTGGGCGAACCGGTCGGTGCGCAGGTGCGCGATCGGCACCAGCTTCTCCCCCAGCGTGTACGCCCGCACCAGGCGCCGGAGCCGGCCGGGCACCTTGTGCGGGTCGCCGCCCGGCGGCAGCTGCAGTTCCTGCCGCTCATCGGCCGACACCGGCAGCTTCAGGTGCCAGCCCGCGTCGGAACCGCCGACGCGCCGCCGCAGGGTGATGCCGCTGCGCGCCAGCCGGAACGTCTCGGTGTCGTAGTAGGACGCGTCGAGAACGTGCTCGACCGGGTCGTCCTGGGCGTCGACACCGCCGACGCCGACCAGCCGGGGCACGCCGCTGCCCGCGACGATCTCGTACTTGCGTTCGCGCTCGATCACCCGCGACGGCGCTGCCATGGTTCGTCCTCCCTGTGGCCGGGTTCGCCGGATTGGTACCCGCCCGGCGCGCGGCCGACACAGGATTCGGCGCCGGGCCAGCGGGTATCCCCTTTTGCGAACCGGAGCCCGGACCAGGAGAGTGCATGAACGGCAAGCAGTCCGCAACCGACCTGACGACCGTCCTCGACGGCGACCACCGCGAGCTCGACCGGCTCTGCACCGAGCTCGAGCTCGGCCAGGGCAGCCCGGAGAACCGCAAGGACCTCGCCGATCACCTGATCGCGTCGCTGGTCCGGCACGCCGTGGCCGAGGAGCCCTACCTCGACGGCGACGGCGACCTGGCCGAGGCGGACCGCCTGATGCGCGGGCTCGAAGGCGCGGGACCGCAGGAGCCGCGGTTCGAGCGCCTGCTGGGCGGGCTGATCCGCGCCGTCCGGCGGCACGTCCGGGAGGAAGGCGCCGCCGCGGTGCGCGAGATCCGGCGCACCTGCTCCCCCGACCGGCAGGCGGAGCTGGGCAGGCAGGTCCTCGAGGTCCGCGAGTCGGCGGCGACCCTGCCGCACCCCGACCTCGCCGACCGGGTGCCGCAGGCCGACCAGCTGTGGCCGGGACCGGGGTTCGTCGACCGGGCCCGTGCCGCCCTGCGCGCCCCGGCATCGGGTTGAATGGGTTCATCGGCCACCCCGATCCGGAAGGACAGCGAACACCCATGAGCGTCGGCGAAGAGGAGTGGGCCCGCGACCGGGCTTGGTTCGGGCAGGACGGGGAACCGGCGCCCGGGCCGCTCTCGCGGCAGTTCGCCGACCTCACGCGGATCCTGCTCGACGTGACGCCGACGGTCGGCGGGGTGCTCAAGCTCGTCGTCGGGGCCGCGACCGCGCTGATTCCGGACGCCGACCTGGTCAGCATCACCCTGCGGGACTCCGACGGCACCTTCCACACCCCGGTCGGCACGGACCCGGTCGCCGAGCGGCTCGACCAGGTGCAGTACGACCACGGCGAAGGCCCCTGCGTGGAGTCGGCGCGCCCGGACGGCCCGGCCGTCGGCTGGTCGCAGGACCTGGGCCGGGACCCGCGGTGGCCGGCGTTCGGCCCGGCCGCCGCCCGCCACGGCTACCACTCGGTGCTGGCCACGTCGCTGCTCCCGGACGCCCGCCCGCCGCGGCTGTCCGGCGCCCTGAACATCTATTCACGCACCCCGGGTGCGTTCGACGCGCGGTCGATCGACGTCGCGCTGCTGCTGGCGACGCACGCGTCACTGGCGCTGGCCCACACCCGGGCCGTGGCCGCGGCCGAGCTGGAGGCGGCGCACCTGCGCCGGGCGGTCGACAGCCGCGACGTCATCGGCCAGGCGAAGGGCATCCTGATGCAGCGCCGCGGCATCACCGCCGACGAGGCCTTCGACGTGCTGCGCCGCGCGTCCCAGGACCTCAACGTCAAGCTCGCCGACCTGGCGAAGACCCTGGCCTCCCGGCACACCGAAGTGGATCTCCCGGTCGCCGAGGGTTGACACGCCGAGGGCGCCGCTCTCCGGGGAGAGTGGCGCCCTCGAACGTGCCGGTCCTACTGGGCCGAGTACGGGGACCGGTTCTCCAGCGACGGGCTGGCGGCCGGGTACCGGCCGTCCTGCCCCGGCACCGGGGTGACCGTCGTGGCCTGCTGCTCCGCCTCCACCCGCGGCCGGGGGCCGCGCTGGACGACGGCCTCGACCTCCTGCTCCCCGCGGATGCGGGCCAGGACGCCGAGGGTGATCGCGTGGGCCAGCGCGAGGATCAGCAGCAGCACGCCGAGCCGCCCGACCACGCCGGGCAGGTCGCTGCCGCCCATCTCGATGGTCGAGAGCAGGGCCAGCACACCCAGCGTGGCGAGGTGGAACAACACCGTGACCAGGCGCGTCATCGAAGCGCCCGCCGCCGGGTCGCCGTAGGAGTTCTCCAGGTACCGGCGGCCGCTGCGGTAGATGATCTGCCCGTCTATCAGGACCAGCGCAACGCCGATCGCGAGGAACGACAGGTACGCGTTCGTGGTCATGCCGGACGCTCCTTCCTGGGGGACCTTGCCGGAGGAATACCCGGCAGGTCGCGCAGGGAAACGCCCCCGTCACGCGGGGAGAGCCGGCACGCGGCGAACCCGGTCACCCGGCGCGCACTCACCCGCCGAAGGTGTCCGGGTCCGGCCCGGTGCGGCGGCCCTCGTCGAGCCGGCCGATCTCGGCCATGTCCTCGTCGTCGAGCTCGAAGCCGAACACGTCGAGGTTCTCGCGCATCCGGCCGGGCGAGGCCGACTTCGGGATCACGATGTTCCCGAGCTGGACGTGCCAGCGCAGCACGACCTGCGCGGCCGTCCGCCCGTGCTTGTCGGCCAGGCCGGTGAGCACCGGGTCGCCGAGGACCTCGGCCTGGGCCAGCGGGCTCCACGCCTCGGTGGCGATGCCGTGCGCCCGGTGGTACTCGCGCAGCTGGTGCTGCTGCAGCGCCGGGTGCAGCTCGACCTGGTTGACCGCGGGCAGCAGGGACGTCTCCCCGGCGAGCCGGTCGAGGTGGGCGGGCTGGAAGTTCGACACGCCGATCGCGCGGGCCTTGCCCGCCCGCAGGATGTCTTCGAAGCCCTGCCACGTCCGGACGTAGTTGTCCTTGGCGGGCAACGGCCAGTGGATCAGGTACAGGTCGACGTAGTCGAAGCCCAGCCGGCGCAGGCTGCCTTCGAGCGCGGTGATCGCGTTGTCGTGCCCGTGCGCGTCGTTCGCCAGTTTCGTCGTGACGAACACGTCTTCGCGGGCCACACCGGATTCCTCGATCCCGGCCGCGACACCGGCCTCGTTGCGGTACATCTGCGCGGTGTCGAAGTGGCGGTACCCGGTTTCCAGCGCCGTCCGCACGGCCCGGGCGGTTTCCTCCGGCGGGATCTGGAAGACGCCGAACCCGACCTGGGGGATCCGCACGCCGTTGTTCAGTTCGAGCACCGGAACGCCGGCAGTGGTGGTCGTCATGCCTACGGCCTACCCGGCGGTCCCGTGACGCGAAACGCGGTGGGGCGGGTGATCCCGCCCCACCGCGCCAACTCACCCCGGACGGGTGACGCGTGGGTTATCGCCCCGGGCGGTCCACGTCACCGCGCCAGCCGCCGGTCTCCCGGCCGCCGCGCTGCTCGATGAACTCCTTGAACCGCTTGAGGTCGCCCTTCACCCGGCGGTCGAGCACGCCGAGCTTGTCGGCGACGTTCTCGGCGAAGCCCTCCGGGTCGATGTCCATCTGCGCGGTGACCCGCGTGCGCGAGTCGTCGAGCCGGTGGAAGGTGATGACGCCGGCGTGGTCGGGCCCGGAGTCCGAAGTCCAGGCGACCCGCTCGTCCGGGTGCTGTTCGGTGATGGTCGCGTCGAACTCGCGCGTCACGCCACCGAACCGGGTCACCCAGTGGGTGTGGGTGGCGTCCACCTGGCGGATTTCCTCGACGCCCTCCATGAACCGCGGGAACTCCTCGAACTGCGTCCACTGGTTGTACGCGGTCGAGACGGGGACTTCCACGTCCACGATTTCGGTGATCGTGCTCATGCACTCCTCCTCGTCGATGGATGTCGATCGGTGGCGTCATCCGGCTACCCGGTGCACCGGCGGTCAAACCGGGCGCGATTGACGCCCGGTGGGGCCGGGTACCCGGCGGCCAGGCAAAGGAGGTGTTCGGTGATCGAAGAGGCAAACAAGACACCGGCGGCCGACCGCTCGGTCGGCGAGCTGGTGACGGACCTGACCGACGAGGTCAAACGGCTCGTCCGGGACGAAATGCGGCTCGCGGTCTTCGAACTGCAGCGCAAGGGCAAGAAGATGGGCCTCGGCGCGGGGTTGTTCGGTGCGGCGGGCCTGTTCGCGTTCCTCGGCGCCGGCACGCTGGTCGCGGCCGCCGTGCTGGCGCTCGCGCTGGCCGTGCCCGGCTGGCTGGCGGCGGTGATCGTCGCGGTCGCGCTGTTCGTCGTCGCCGGGATCGCGGCGCTCGTCGGCAAGAAGGAAGTGACGCAAGGGGTGCCGCCGGTGCCCGAAGAAGCGATCAGCGGCGTCCGCGAAGACGTGGACACCGTCAAGCAGGGAGTGCGGACATGAGCGGGGACTTCCCCAAGAACGCCGAGGAAGCGCGGCTCGACCGGGACACCACGCGGGAGGAGCTGACCGAGACGCTCGAAGCGCTCGGGCAGAAGCTCGACGTGAAGACCCGGGTCAAGGAGAACGTCGACGAGAAGCTCGACCAGGCGACCGCGAAGGTCGCCGACGTGACGAACGAGCCGACCGCGGTCAAGTTCCGCCAGGGCGCCGACGCCGTCCGCGCCAACCCGGTGCCGGTCTTCGCCGGCGTGCTGGGCCTGCTGATCCTGATCCGCCTGATCCTGCGCCGGAGGAACTCGTGAACAAAGCGCTGTACAAGCCGCTGAGCTGGGTGGTGGGTGCACTGGGCGGCATCCTGGCCGGCCAGGTCTTCAAGCAGGTGTGGAAGCAGGTGGCCGGCGAGGAGGACGCCCCGGACGCCACCGACCGCGACTACACCTGGCGGCAGGTGGTCATCGCGGCGGCGGTGCAGGGGGCGATCTTCGGTGCCGTCAAGGCCGCCACCGAGCGCGCCGGTGCGGCGGGCTACCGCAAGGCGACCGGCGACTGGCCGGGCGACGACTGAGCGTCGGCGACTTGAAGTACACAGTGGACGGCGGGAGGCGTGGCCGCGCGGCGGTCACGCCTCCCGGCCGGGTTCGTGGGCCAGTCCGGCGAGCGCCGCGCCGACGCGCGGGTGGATCTTGAGGACCACGTCGGCACCGGTCGCTTCGAGCGAACGGGTGACCGCGTGGCCGCCGAGCACGACGGCGAGTTCGGTGCGGGCGTCCGCCTGCAGCAGCGACCGGACCCCGGCGCAGCTCAGGAAGGCGACCCGGGTGAGGTCGACGACGAGCCGTTCACCGGTCGTCAGGGCCTCGTCGAGCACGCCGACCGTGGCGGCGTCGATGTCGCCGACCAGGGTGAGCACGGTGATCCCGCCCGGTCGATCGGTCGTGGTGACGGTGAGGCCGGACGGTTCGTAGATCGTGCGGAAACAGTCGTACATGGCGCTCCCTTTTCTCAGCGGTGCAGGGGCGCTGACCGGAGCACGTGTCTGAACAACAGCCAACACCCTGACCGTACGCCCCTGTGCGGTGAGGTCAACCCCGCGGGTTTCCTCGCTCCGACCTCGGGTAATCCGTTCGGGACGGAGATCCGCGCCCCGGAAGGAGATCCATGCGTGTCTTGATCGTCGGCGGCGGTTTCGCCGGTTACCACGCGGCGAAAAGCCTGCGGAAGGAAGCCGGCGAAGAGGTCGAAGTCGTCGTGCTGAACCCGACCGATTACTTCCTCTACCTGCCGTTGCTGCCCGAAGTGGCGGCCGGGATCCTCGACCCGCGGCGGGTCGCGGTTTCGATTCCCGAAACGCTGGACGGGGTCCGCCTGGTCCTCGGTGTGGCGACCGGCGTGGACTTCGACGCTCGCCAAGTCGGCTACACCGATCCCGAGGACAACGAGCACCGGATCGGGTACGACCGGCTGGTGCTGGCGGCCGGCAGCGTCAACAAGCTGTTGCCGATCCCCGGCGTCGCGGAGTACGCGCACGGGTTCCGCGGCATCCCGGAAGCGCTCTACGTGCGCGACCACATCACCCGGCAGATCGAACTGGCCGCCGCGGCCGACGACCCGGCCGAACGCGACGCCCGCTGCACGTTCGTGGTGGTCGGCGCGGGCTACACCGGCACCGAGGTCGCCGCGCAGGGGCCCGCGTTCACCGCGGCGCTCGCCGCGCGCCACCCCGAGCTGGCCGGGCAGCGGATCCGCTGGCTGCTGCTGGACGTCGCCGAGCGGGTGCTGCCCGAGCTGGACGAGCGGCTCGGCCGGACGGCCGACGAGGTGCTGCGCTCGCGCGGGGTCGAGGTGCTCATGAAGACTTCGGTCGACCACGCCGACGCCAAGGGCGTCACCCTGACCAACGGCGACGCCGTGCCGGCCCGCACCCTCGTGTGGTGCGTCGGCGTGCGGCCGGACCCGCTGGTGGCCGGCCTCGGACTGGCGACCGCCAAGGGCAGGCTGGTGGTCACCGAGCAGCTGAACGTCCCGGGCCGAGACGACGTCTTCGCCTGCGGCGACGCCGCCGCGGTCCCCGACCTCACCCGTCCGGGCCAGTACACGGCGATGACCGCGCAGCACGCCGAGCGGCAGGGCAAGCTCGCCGGGCGCAACGTGGCGGCGTCGCTCGGGTACGGCCGCCGGGGCACCTACCGGCACCACGACCTCGGCTTCGTCGTCGACCTCGGGGCGGGCGCGGCCGCGGCGAACCCGTTGCGCATCCCGCTGTCCGGACGGCCGGCGAAGGCGGTGACGCGTGGTTACCACCTGATGGCGATGCCGGGCAACCGCGTGCGCACGGCCGCCGACTGGGCCCTGGAGGCGCTGACCGGCCGCCAGACCGTCCAACTGGGGCTCGTCCGCTCCGGCGCGGTGCCGCTCGACACCGACAGCCCGGAGCTCCCTCGTCGCTGACGTCTCTTCGTGAAAGGATTTCCCATGCCCGCCGAACCCGCACCCGTCCGCTCCGAAGGCCCGGCCGTCGTGACCGCCGGGGACCTGTCGGGGCCCAAGGTGGTCGTGCTCGACCCGGCGGGCGCCGGGAAGCACGCCGAACTGCCCGCCACCTGGCGGCCGCTGGCGGAGCAGCGGGCGGTGTTCTGGTGCCGGGTGCCCGCCGGTGGTGCCCTGACCGAAGCGGACGACGTCCTCGGCGACCACGGCCCCGGCGACCCGGAGATCGCCGTGGTGGCGAGCGGCCCCTTCGCGGCGGAGGCGCTGCAGCTCGTCGAGCGCCACCCGGGCGCGGCAACGCACCTGTTGCTGGTCGACCCGGCCTCGGACGCCTTCCTCCCTTCGGGTGACGCCGCGGAGGCCAACGACGCCTGGCTGGCCGAACACGACGACGTGGTGACCAAGCTGCGCGAGGCGGGCACGGAGGTGCGGCTCGCGGCGTCGAGCAGCGAGAACCCGGACGACCGGGTTCCGCCGCCGTTGCCGCTCGGCCACCCGGTCGTGGTCACGGCGGTGCGCTCGGCGTTGGGCCTGGGTTGAGCGGGCCACACCTGGTGGCCTGTGGACGCGAAAGGTCCGGATGAACCCGGCCTCCGGTGGCCGAGACCACCCGCGGGATCTCGCTCTAGACGAGTGATGCCTAAGTCGACCACGACGGCACCAGAGCCGTTCTGCCGCGGCTGAGCGGGGGACACTGCTGCCGCGGCTTAGAAGAAAAGAAATGTCCTCGCCGGACGGGCAATACCGCTAAGTTAGGGGTGTCCAGGCGGGGCTGGGCTGTGACACGCGCTGCGCGTATCCGTTGTCTGAGTGGATTTCGTTCTACGATGTGCGCATGCCTCGGGTGGGTCAGAAGAAAAGTTCGGGTGGCTCGCCGGTGGCAGATGTCCGGCTGTCGGATCGTATT
>NZ_JBSGBQ010000024.1:0-152335 GCF_053601335.1 Amycolatopsis sp. NPDC004747
CCTCGAGGTCCCCAGCACGGTCGTGAAGATCCGTCGCCTCCCGACGGCGAACAAGCCAAAGGCACGGAGCAGGAAGAGGCTCGGGCACCGAAGCTGCCGGAAACCGTGGTGCACCACGGTTTCCGGCAGCGGCTCCGGGCACGGCCGGCCAGCGGCGGCGCCCGCACCGGCAACTCAGGCGCGGGCGAGCAGCCGGCACGCACCGGCGCCCGTTCCGCCGCCGGCAGCCTCTCAGGCGCGGCGGGGCAGCCTCGTTCCCCGGCGCGCACCAGCGCCGTTCTGCCGCCCCCGGCAGCGTCTCAAGCGCGGGCAGCCGACGCGCACCGGCGCCCGTACCGCCGCCGCCCCGGCAACCCAAGCGCGGCCGAGCAGCCCTCACTCCCCTGCACCAGCACGTTCCGCCGCCCCCGCCCACCTCTCAGGCGCGGCCGAACAACCTCACTCCCCTGCGCCGCACCGGGAGGCGGCCGGCAACCGCGTCCTCCAGCAAAGTCCCCACCGTTTCCCGCGCGCAGGCCTTGTTCGCGCCGATCCCGCCCGACGGGCCGCGCTTGATCCACCCCGCCACGTACACCCCCGGCCGGCCCGGGACCCGGCCCGCCGAGTTCGGGACGATCCCCGCCTCTTCGTCGAACGGCAGGCCCGGCACCGGAACCCCGCGGAACCCCGCCGCCCGGACCACCCGGCCCGCCGGGATCTCGACGCCACCCGACGCCACCACCGCGCGGACCTCCGTGTCCCCCGCGAACTCCACCGGGGCCGTGTGGAACCGGAGCACGATCCGGCGGCCCTCCGGCGGTGGCGAAGACCAGTCCACCCGCTCCCGCGGCACCCCCTGCAGCCACGACGCCTTGTCCCCCGGCTCCGCGCCGTCGATCGCCTCGGCCACCCGCGGGAGCGCGTCCACCACCAAGCCGCCGCGGGCCGCCAGGGCCAGGAGCTCCGGGCGCGTGTAGGCCGCCGTCTCCGGGCCGCGGCGGGCCAGCAGCACCACTTCACGGACCTTCGACGACCGCAGGCGCGCCAGTGCCTCCGGCGCGATCGGGGTCCGCGCCAGCACTTCCGGGTCCGCCGTCAGGATCCGGGCGATGTCCAGGGCGACGTTGCCCGTTCCCACGACGACCACGCGTTCCGCGGACAGGTCGACGGCGTCCGGCTCGACGTCCGGGTGGCCGTTGTACCAGCCGACCACCGTCGCGGCCGGGAGGCTGCCGGGCAGGTCCTCGCCCGGGACGCCGAGGCGCCGGACCGCCGTCGCCCCGACCGCGAAGATCACCGCGTCGTGGCGGCCGGCCAGTTCGGCACCGGCGTGCACACCTAGCTGCAGGCGCAGCCGCGGGTGGTCGTGGAACCGGGCGAACGTCTCGCCGATCTTCTTCGTCGACGGGTGGTCCGGTGCGACGCCGTAGCGGATCAGGCCGCCGGCCACCGGCAGCCGGTCCACCAGCGTCACCCGGGCGTTCGTGTGCAGCAGCAGGTCCTCCACCGCGTACATCCCCGCCGGGCCGGTGCCGACGACGGCGACGTCCAGCGGCGCGAAGTCGCTCGGCAGCACCCGCGCGAACGACGGCGGGGACCACCGGTGGAAGTTCGGCGCCGCCGAGACCTCGGCCAGTACGTCCCGGCCCGCGTAGTACTCGGCGTTGAGCTGCTCGTAGGCCCGCAGCGGCCCGGTCAGCTCGCCGGCCGGGAAGATCGCGTCGACCGGGCAGGCGTCCGCGCAGGCACCGCAGTCGATGCAGGTGGCCGGGTCGATGTAGAGCAGGTCCGTCGTCCCGAAGTCCGGCTCGTCCGGCGTCGGGTGGATGCAGTTGACCGGGCAGACCGACACGCAGGACGCGTCGGCGCAGCAGGTCTGGGTGATCGCGAAGGCCATGTCAGATCAGGTTCGCGCGCTTGTAGAACCACAGCGACGCCCTTGTCAGCAGCCCCGCCGAGTGCAGGAACTCCATCAGCCCGGAACAGCTGGAGCGCAGCATCGACTTGTGGTGCTCGTTGGCCTTCGCCTCGCGCCGCGCCCGCTTGCCGTCGAGCCCGGCGTTCTCGTAGACCTTCCCGTTCACCATGCTCGTCACGATGAAGTACGACGCGATCGCGACGACCAGGCCGTTGACCTGCCGCCGCAGCCACCCGGCACCGCGCAGCCGCTCGCGGGTCTCCTCGCGGGCGAACTTCATGTGCCGCGACTCCTCCACGACGTGGATGTTGTTGATGGTGCGCACGAACGGGACCACGCGCTCGTCGCGCATCCAGTCCCGCTGCATGACGTCGAGAACCTCTTCGGCCACGAGGATCGCCGCGTACGCGGCTTCGCCGGTCGCGGTCGCCTTGAAGACGCGGCCGAGCTCGACGACGAACCGGCGCGGCCGGTAGGCGGGCGCCCGCAGCTTCGCCGCGCCGCGGGCGAACATGATCGAGTGGCGGCACTCGTCGGCGATCTCGGTCAGCGCCCACTGGAACGCCGGGTCGGTGGGGTCCTTGGCGTAGAAGTCGCGCAGGACCATCTGCTGCAGGATCATTTCGAACCAGATCCCGGTGCTGGCCACCGACGCCGCCTCCTGGCGGGTCAGCTCGCGCTGCTGCTCCGGGGTCATGTCCGCCCAGTAGGAGGTGCCGTAGAGCGTGCTCCACTCCGGGCTGGCGCCGTGGTAGCCGGTGTCCAGCGGCGTCTCCCAGTCGACCTCCTTGACGGGGTCGTACGACAGCTGCTCCGACGAGTCGAGCAGCCGCCGCGCCACGGTCTCCCGGTCCGACACGCCCGATTCGCTGATGCTCGTCACGACCGACCTCCTCGTCAGGTGTTACCGAAGTTCACTGTTACCAACCGTAACACATACCCGAGAGCCCGGCGCGGGGCATTTGAGTGAACGACTGTACACTCGGATGGTGAACCCAGGACGCACGACGGCGAAGCCGTTCGGCTCCGGCCTGCTCGGGCCGGTCGACGAGCACGCCACCCTGCTCCGCCGGCGCGTCCAGCGCCTGCTCACGGCCACTTTGATCGCCACCAACGTGATCGGCGCACTGGTCGTCGTCGGCCTCGCCGCGCTGCTGATGCCGACGCCGGGGATGTCCGGCGAACTCGTCCGCGTCACCGCGATCGCAGTACCCGTGTACGTCGTTTCGGCTGTCGTCGCGGGCACGCTGTGGGGCACGCGCGGCGCCCTCCGCACGCTGCACTGGGCGGCCGAAGGAAGGCAGCCGACCGACGCCGAACGCACCGCGAGCCTGCGCGTGCCGCTGCGGCTGACGGCCGTGCAGGCCGTGCTGTGGGGCATCGCGACGCTGCTCTTCGGCGGGCTGGCGGCCCTCGTGCAGCCGGAGGTCGTGCTCACCGAGTTCCTCGTGGTCGCCTTCGCCGGGGTCGTCGTCTGCGCGATCGCCTACCTCTTCGGCGAGTTCGCGCTGCGGCCGTACGCGGCACTGGCGCTGGCCGGCACCACGCCGCCGCGCCCGGTCAACGGCGGCGTCAACCGCCGGATGCTGCTGTTCTGGTGCCTCGGGACCGGGGTGCCGGTGGCCGGGCTGGTGGTCACCGCGGTGCTGGCCTGGGTGCGCGGTGACGTCTCCACCACGAAGCTCGCCGTGTCGGTGATCGCCCTCGGGCTGGTCGTGCTGTGCTTCGGGCTGCTGGTCACCGTGTTCACCGCCCGCTCGGTGGTCAACCCGATCTCCTCCGTGCGCGACGCGCTCGGCCGCGTCCGGGCCGGGGACTTCACCGTCGAAATCCCGGTGTACGACGGCACCGAGCTGGGCCTGCTGCAGGCCGGGTTCAACGACATGACGGCCGGGCTGGCCGAACGCGAACGGCTGCGCGACCTGTTCGGCAAGCACGTCGGCCACGAAGTCGCGCTCGAGGCCATGCGCACGTCCGCCGCGCTGGGCGGCACGGTCCGCACGGTCTCGGTGCTGTTCGTCGACCTCGTCGGGTCGACGGCGCTGGCCGCCAGCCGGCCGCCGGAGGAGGTCGTCGGCCTGCTCAACCGGTTCTTCGCGGTGGTGGTCGACGAGGTCGACCGGCACCACGGCCTGGTCAACAAGTTCGTCGGCGACGCCGCGCTGGCCGTGTTCGGGGCGCCCGCGCCGCTGCGCGACCACGCCACCTGCGCGCTGGCCGCCGGCCGTGCGATCGCCCGCCGGCTGGCCGCCGAGGTGCCGGACGGCCCGGCCGGGATCGGCGTGGCGACCGGGGACGCGGTCGCCGGCAACGTCGGCGACCCGCGCCGCTTCGAATACACGGTGATCGGCGACCCGGTCAACGAAGCGGCCCGGCTGACCGAGCTGGCGAAGAACGCGCCCGGCCGCCTGCTCGCCTCGTGGACGAGCGTGGAGTGCGCCGCCGCGGAAGAAGCGGCCCGCTGGACGGCGACCGAGGACGTGACGCTGCGCGGCCGCAACCGCCCCACGACGCTCGCCGCGCCGCGCCCGCGGTGAGCGTCAGCGGCGCGGGTCGATGTGGACCTTCGGCCCCGCGCCGCCGATCCGCTCCCCCGCGAGCACCGCGCCGGCCTGCTCGAGGCCGACCGTCGCCGCCACCAGGGGGCGCGGGTCCACGGCTCCGCTCGCGTACGCGGCGATCGTGTCGGCCAGCTCGGGCGAGGCCGACAGCACCCCGACCGCCGTGACGTCCTTCAGCACCAGCGCGCGGGTGTCGAGCTCGCTCGGCCGGCCGGACAGTCCGATGTAGACCACCCGGCCCGCGGGTTCCACGAGGTCCACGGCCAGCGCGGGTGAACCGGGCGCGCCGGTCGCGTCGACCACCGCGTCGAAGGGCAGGTCCGGGAGGGTGGCGCGGGTCCAGACGTGCGCGAACCCGAGGCCGCGGGCGAACGCGCCGTCGTCGACGCCCATCAGGTGCACTTCGGTGCCCGCCGCCTGCAGGAACAGGGCCGTGAGCAGCCCGATCGTCCCCGGCCCGAGCACCAGCGCCCGGTCGCCGGTGCCGGTGCCCGCCGCGCGGGCCGCCCGCAGGGCGTTGCCGCCGGGTTCGACCAGGGCACCGAGCACGGCGTCGACCTCGTCGGGCAGCGCGTGCAGCGACCACGCGGGCACCGCGAGGCGCTCCGCCAGCGCGCCGGCCCGGCCGCCGCGGATCCCGACCTCCTGCCGGTTTTCGCAGGTGTGCTGGTGGCCCCTCCGGCAGCGGCGGCACGTCCGGTCGCCGAGCATGGTGTCGCCCATGACCCGCCGCCCGAGCCAGGCGGGGTCGACGCCCTCGCCGACCGCCGAAACCGTGCCCGCCCACTCGTGGCCGAGCCGCATCGGGTAGGCCGCGTGCCCCTGGTGCAGGTAGGTCATCGCGCCGGTGAAGAACTCGACGTCGGTGCCGCACACCCCGGCCCGTTCGACGTCGACGACGACCTCGCCCGCGGCGGCCCGCGGGACGGGCACCTCCTGCACCGAGCACTCCCGCGGACCGGTGAGCACGAAGGCCCGCATCGTCGAAGACATGGCCGCATCCTCGCACGCGGCGGGTTGCCGAACACTTGCTATTTTCTTGACACCTGTTCATCATCGACGCCGTGACCGAGAACTGGACGTCCGAAGCCCCCGCCAAGGACCGGCGGGTGCGCCGGTCGCGCGCGGCATTGCTGCGGGCCGCGGTCGAGCTGGTGTCCGAACGCAGCTCCACCGCCGTCCCGGTGTCCGAGATCGCCGAAGCCGCGGACGTCAGCCGCCAGGTGCTCTACCAGCAGTTCGGCGACCGCGACGCGCTGGTGCTGGAGGCCGCGCTCGACCTCGTCCGGCGCGAGCTGCTCACCGAACTCGCCGACCTCGCCGACCTCGCGGTCCCCGACGGGGAACACGCGGCGATCTTGGCACTGGGCCGGCACTTCGCCCGGCACCGGCGCTTCTACCGGGCGCTGATGACCGGGGCGTCCGCGTTCGCCCTCAACAAGGCGCTCACCGGTCTGTTCCTCCCGTTCAACCGGGAGAACCTCGACCGCGCGCTCGGCGGCCGCCTCGACGCCGGAGGCGTCGAGGACCTGGCCACCTTTCTGACCGGCGGGGCCGGGGCGGTCGTCAACGCGTGGGTCGTGGACGGGCCGGACCCGCTCGACCCGGAGGAGTTCGCCGACCGGCTGCAGCGGATGCACTCGGTCGTCAACGCGATGCTCGTGAAGGAGGCCCGCCGGTGATCAGCCGTCTCGTCGAACGCCTGCTGAAGCTGCCCGCGCCGGCGACCCGGCGGCTGGCCGTCCAGCGGGGCCTGCGGGTCCCGATGCCCGACGGCGTCGAGCTGCTCGCCGACCGCTGGGCCCCGCGCGGCGGGGGCGGCGGGCTGCCGATCGCCTTGGTGCGCACACCCTACGGCCGCCGGGGCCCGTTCGGGGCGCTTCTGGGCCGTCCCCTGGCGGAACGCGGGTTCCAGGTGCTGATCCAGAGCACCCGCGGCGGCTTCGGCTCCGGCGGCGTCTTCGACCCGCTGCGGCAGGAGCGCGAGGACGGCCTCGCGACGCTGGACTGGGTGCTGCGGCAGCCGTGGTCCGGCGACGCGATCGTGCTCGTCGGCCCCAGCTACCTCGGGTACGTGCAGTGGGCGGTGGCCGATCGCCTGCCGCCGCAGGTGAAGGCGATGGTCCCGCAGGTCACCGAGTCCGGGCTGACGCTGGAGTTCCTGCGGGAAGACGGCCTCTCGCTGGAGACGCCGTTCGGGTGGGGCGTCCAGGTCGCGGTCCAGGAACGCCGGTTCGCGCTGCTCCGGCAACGCCGCCAGGCGAAGAAGCTGGCGCAGGCGCTGAACACGCTGCCACTGGCCCAGGCCGACGTCGTCGCCATCGGCCACCGCTCCGACTACATCCAGGACGTGCTGACCCATCCCGAACACCACCCGCGCTGGGCCGGGGCCGACCACCGGCACCGGGTCGCGGACGTGACCGTCCCGGTCAGCTCGGTCGCCGGCTGGTACGACATCTTCCTGCCCGGCCAGCTGCGCGACTTCCGCACGCTGCAGGACGCGGGACGGCGGCCGCGCCTGACGGTCGGGCCGTGGACCCACGCCGCGCGCTCCGACCTGCCGGCCAGCACGGGCGAGACGCTCCGGCAGGCCGTCGAGTTCGGGCTCGCGCACGCCCGCGGCGGACAACCGCCGGAGCGGGCGCCGGTCCGGTTGTTCGTCATGGGCGAGGAGTCCTGGCGCGACTTCGCCTCGTGGCCGCCGGAAGGGTATGCGCCGCAACGGTTCCACCTGCAGGCCGGTGGCTCCCTGGCCACCGGCGTTCCCGGGGAGTCCGGGCCGGACCGCTACCGCTACGACCCGGCGGACCCGACCCCCGCGGCCGGCGGCGTGCGCATGGCCCCGGACGCGGGCCGGGTGGACAACGCGGCGCTGGAGGCCCGCGCCGACGTCCTCACCTACACCACGGCCGTGCTCGGCGACGACGTCGAAGTGATCGGGGACGTGCACGCGGAGATCTGGTTCCGCTCGAGCCTGCGGTTCGCCGACGTCTTCGTCCGGCTCTGCGACGTCGGCCCGGACGGCCGTTCGGTCAACGTCTGCGACGGCCTCACCAGCTTGCGCGGCGCGGACGAGCCGGCGGCGGTGACGGTCCGGCTGTGGCCGACGGCGCACCGGTTCCGCCGCGGGCACCGCATCCGCGTCCAGGTGTCCAGCGGCGCTTTCCCGCGCTACGCCCGGAATCCCGGCACCGGCGAGCCGCACGCCACCGCCGTCACCCTGCTTCCCGCGGACCAGGAGGTCCACCACGACCCCGCACACGCGTCGGCGATCGTGCTGCCCGTGCGTGCGTGAACTGAAAAAGAACTCCCCGCGACGCGCCGGAAATCGTGTAACGCGCCTCCCGGCACCGCGACTAACGCGGTGTTTCCGGCCCCCGGGAGGCATCGTGGACGTCAAGACGGACCGGCAGTCCGAACAGGAACGGGCCGCCGCCGCGCGGGCCGCGGACCGCACCGGCGCGCGGCAGGCCAAGATCGCGTTGCTGCGCAAGCCCGGCGGGATCGCCGAGGCCGACGAGCCGAGCCGGATCGCCACCCGGATCGACCGGCTCGGCCGCTACTACCCCGACGTCCGGCCGGTGAGCCCGGCGGCGATCGCGGCGGGCGACCCGGCGGCCATGACGGCCGCGGGGGCGATCCTGGAACGCATCGTCCTGACCGACGACCTGCTCGGCGTCGGCTACCTCGAAGGCGGGGTCACGGCGTCGGCCGCGGTCGGCCGGGTCAACATCCGCAACGCCCAGGGCCGGCTGATCGGCTACGGCACGGGCTCGCTGGTGTCGCCGGACCTGCTGCTCACCAACCACCACGTGCTGCCGGACGCCGGGACCGCCGGGTTCAGCGTCGTCGAATTCGACTACCAGGACGGCGTCGACGGCCTGCCCCGGCCGGTGCGGGCCTTCCCGCTCGACCCGGACCGCTTCTTCGCCGCCGACCGGGCACTCGACTTCGCGCTCGTCGCGGTGAAAGCGACCGCGGAAGACCTGCGCCCCTTCGGCTTCAACCGGCTGATCGGCAGCGAGGGCAAGGCGATCGTCGGCGACTTCGTCACCATCGTGCAGCACCCCGGTGGCGGCAAGAAACAGGTCGCGCTGCGGGAAAACCGGGTCGTCGACGTCCTCGACGAGTTCCTGCACTACGAGACCGACACCGAACCCGGGTCGTCCGGCTCGCCGGTGTTCAACGACCAGTGGGAGATCGTGGCGCTGCACCACGCGAGCGTCCCGGCGACGGGCCACGCGGAGTACGGCGGGTTCCTCAACGAAGGCATCCGGGTCAGCAAGCTGCTGAAGTTCCTGCGGGAACACTCGCTCACGCCGGCGCAGCAGGCACTGCTCGACGGGCTGGCCACCCGGCCGGAGCGGGCCCGGCCGGCCGCGGCCGGCGGTTCGCCGCCGGTGCTGACGCTCTCGATGCCGTTCGACATCCGGCTGCGCGCGGAACCGGTGACCGGCCGGATCGACCCGGACTACTCGAACCGTGAAGGGTACGACCCGGCCTTCCTGCCCGGGCACACCGTGCCGCTGCCCGGGCTGTCCGACGCGCTGCTCCCGCTCGCGGCGGTCAACCGGCAGGCCACCCGCGAGCCGCGGTACGTCCTGCCCTACCACCACTTCAGCGTCGTCATGCACCGCGAACGCCGCCTGGCGATGTTCACCGCGGTCAACATCGACGGGCGCACGAGCCGGTCGCTGCGGCGCGAAACCGACCACTGGTCCCTCGACTCGCGCGTGGCCGTGACCGAGCAGATCGGCGAGGAGATCTACCGGGACAACCCCCTGGACCGCGGGCACCTGGTCCGCCGGCTCGACCCGGCGTGGGGCGCGACGGAAACGATCGCGCAGCTGGGCAACGACGACACGTTCCACTTCACGAACTGCTCGCCGCAGCACAAGGACTTCAACCAGAACAAGACGACGTGGGCCGGGCTCGAGGACTACGTGCTGACCAACGCGGACAACTTCGACCTGAAGGTCAGCGTGGTGACCGGCCCGGTGCTGGCCGCAGACGACGACCACTACCGCGGCGTCCAGCTGCCCCGCCAGTTCTGGAAGGTGGTGGCGATGGTGAAGACCGGCGGCGATCTCTCGGCGACGGCGTACCTGCTGAGCCAGGAGGAGCTCATCCACGGCCTGGAGGCGGCGACCGGGTTCAGCTACGGCGCGTACCGCACCTACCAGGTGCCGGTCCGCCGGATCGCCGAGCTGACCGGCCTGTCGTTCGGCGACCTCGAGGCCGCCGACCCGCTCGGCGGCCTGGAGTCCACCGCGCCGGCCCAGGAGATCCGCACGGCGGCGGACCTGGTGCTGTGAAAGCTATTCCGTCCGTCCACCGAGGATTTCGAAAGCGTGGCGGCGGTGCTCGGCGAAGAGCGCGAGCGCCGCCGCACGGTCGCGGGCGCGCAACGCCGCCGCGAGCTCGCGGTGTTCCGCGGGGATGCCCGTGAGGTAGCCGTCGGTGGCCAGGCCGATCCGGGTGAGCAGGAACAGGTGCACCTGGGAGCGAATCGCCTGCCAGGCCTCGCGCAGCCGTCGGTGCCCGGCGGCCGCGTAGACCGCGTCGTGGAACTCGAGGTCGCAGCGGACCATCTCGTGCTCGTCGAGCGCTCGTTCCATCCGCCGCACCGCGGCGTCGACCGCGGCCAGCGCCTCGTCCGCGGCGTGCTCGACGACCAGCTCGACGGCCAGGTGTTCGAGGGCGGCCCGCAGGCTGTCCAGCTCGGCGACGTCCGCCTCGGACAGGGCGGTCACGGTGGCGCCGCGGTGCCACTCGCTGCGGACGAGGCCTTCGCGCTCCAGCTTCAGCAGCGCCTCCCGCACCGGCCCGCGGCTGACGCCCAGCGCCTCGGCCAGCTCGACTTCGCGCAGCTGGCTGCCCGGGGCGTAGACGCCGTCGAAGACCGCCTCGCGGATCCGGTCCGCGACCTCGTCGGCCAGCCCGCGGCGCCGGGCGGGAACCAGCGAACCACTCATGTCGTAATGTTAACATCCAGACATGAACCTCCCCCTCCCCCGGTTCCACCTGGCGATGCCGGTCGACGACCTGGTCGCGGCCCGGCGGTTCTACGGCGAAGTCCTCGGCCTGGAGCAGGGCCGCAGCGCGGACACCTGGGTCGACTGGAACCTGCACGGCCACCAGTTCGTCACCCACCTGGCCCCGGCCGGGCCGGAGCGCGTCCACAACCCGGTCGACGGCCACGACGTGCCGGTGCCGCACTTCGGCCTGATCCTGACGATCCCGCAGTTCCAGGCGCTCGCCGACCGGCTGCGGGCGGCCGGCGCGGAGTTCGTGATCGAGCCGTACGTCCGCTTCGCGGGCCAGACCGGCGAGCAGTGGACGATGTTCCTGCTCGACCCGGCGGGCAACGCCCTGGAGTTCAAGGCCTTCGCCGACGACGCCCAGGTGTTCGCGGTCTGACCACCCGATCGGGCCGACCGGTGATCACCCGGCTCGCTTTGGGTACCCGGAGTCGCGGAGCGTGCCTGACCCGGGGAGAAGCACATGGAACCAGCCGACGACGAGCCGGACGCCGTGCTGCTCGCCGCCCTGCGGGCCGGAGACCTCGACGCGGCCGGGCTGCTCTTCCGGCGGCACGCGGAACCGCTGTGGCGGACCGCCGGAGCGTGGGCGCGCCAGCCCGCCGAGCGTGACGACCTGGTGGCCGAGACGTTCGCCAGGGTGCTGACGATCGTGCGCGCCGGCGGCGGCCCGCACGGGGACCTGCGGCCCTACCTCGTGGTGACCCTGCGCAACCTGGTGGCGCGGTGGAGCCGCCAGCGCAGCCGGGTGGAGCTGCGGGCCACCGTCCCCGAGGCGGCGGCCGGGGGTGCCGACGAACTCGCCCTGCACCGCTCGAACGCCCGGCTGGTGTGGTCGGCCTACTGCACGCTGCCCGGCCGCTGGCGCACGGTGCTGTGGCGCACCGAGGCGGAGGGCGGCACCCCGACGGAGGTGGCGCCTTCGCTCGGGCTCTCGCCGAACAGCGTCGCGGCGCTGGCGATGCGGGCCCGGGAGGGGCTGCGGCAGGCCTACCTGCAGGTCCAGGTGCCGGAGGCGGCCGAGCCGGGCTGCCGCGAGCCCCGCCGCCGCATGGGCGCATGGGTCCGCGGCGCCCTGCCACCCCGCCGGGCGGCGGTCGTGGCGGAGCACGTGGCCGGCTGCCCGGCCTGCCGGCTGATCATCCGCGGCCTCGACGAGGCGAACCGCGAGCTGCCCGGTTCGGCCGCCCGGCTGACCGGGTGATCGGGGCGCCCGGGTCGCCGAAAGGCCCGGCCGCGCAGCGAGTACCTCCCCCGCAGCTCACAAACCCGGCCGCGAACCCGCGCCGCCGAAGAGCAGGGCCGTCCCGTGGGCGCGCTTGAAGTACAGGTGGGCGTCGTGTTCCCAGGTGATCGCGATGCCGCCGTGGAGCTGGATCATCTCGGCCGCCGCGTGGGTGAACGCCTCGCCGCACACCAGCTCGGCGGTCTCGACCGCCTCGGCGTCGCCGTCCACCAGGGCCGCGTAGAGCGCCGAGCGGGCCGCTTCGACGTGGACGTGCACGTCGGCCATCCGGTGCTTCAACGCCTGGAACGATCCGATCGGGCGGCCGAACTGGCGGCGCTGCTTGGTGTATTCGACCGTCAGCTCCAACGCCCGCACGGCCGCCCCGGTCTGCTCCGCGGCGACGGCGACCGCCGCCGTGTCCCGCAGCCGCGGGAGCTGCTCGGCGAACCCGCCGGTGTCGAGGCGGCGGGCCGGGGTCGCCGCGCACTCGACGACCGCGAGCCGGCGGCCCGGGTCGAGGCTCGTCACGCGCGAGCGGCGCACCCCTTCGAGCGGGACCTCGAACAGGCCCACGCCGTCGTCCGTGCGGGCCACCGCGAGCAGGACGTCGGCGAGGTCGCCGTCCAGGACGTAGTGCGCGCGGCCCTCGAGGGCGCCGGCCGACGAACGCAGGGCCGGCGGCCCCGGTCCGTCCACATCGGACCAGGCCAGCGCCGCCAATGTGGTGCCCGCGGCGATGCCCGGCAGCAGCCGCTCGCAGGCCTCGTCGTTCCCCGTGCGCAGCAAAGCCCCGCCGCACAGCACCGCCGAGCCCAGCATCGGGGCGGGGGTCAGCGTCCGGCCGAGTTCGGCCAGCACGACGCACGCCTCGGCGAGCCCGGCACCCGCGCCGCCGTAGCGCTCCGGGATCGCCAGCGCGGCGACGCCGATCTGCTCGCAGAGCGTCGACCACAGCTTGTCGTCGTAGCCCAGCGGCGAGGCCATCGCGGCCCGCACCGCCTCCGGCCCCGACCGGCGCGTCAGCAGGGCCCGGACGGCGTCCCGCAGCGCCCGGGCTTCGTCGGTCTCCATCGGGTCCGTCATCGCAGCACCCGGGCGCGGTGGAACGACCCGGTGCCCCAGGCCCCGGCCAGCGCCCGCACCTTCGTCAGCCGGAGGCCGAGGTCGTGCTCGGCCGTGTAGCCGATGGCGCCGTGCACCTGCAGGGCGGTCCGCGCGGCGAGGAGAGCGGCGTCCCCGGCCAGCACCTTCGCCGCGGAGACGTCCCGGGCGAAGGTCCCGCCGGCGACGGCCGCGCCGTAGAGCAGCGGCCGGGCCAGTTCGAGCCGGGTGACGACGTCGGCGAGCAGGTGCTTGACCGCCTGGTACTCGCCGATGGCCCGGCCGTACTGCCGTCGTTGTTTCGCGTACGCCACCGACGTGTCGAGCAGCCACTGCCCCGCCCCGAGCAGCTGGGCGGCCACGGCCAGGACACCGCGGTCGAACGCGGTGCCGCTTCCCCGGCCGGCCGCACCCGGCACCCGGAACAACCGGCGGGGCGGGTCGATCGAGCGCACGGGCCCGGCTTCGGCGGTGAGTTCGGCTCCGGTGAGGTCGAGGACCACGCCCGCGATGTCGGCGTCGAGGGCCAGGGGCACTTCCGGCGGCGCGACGACGGTGGCCACGAGGTCGCCCTCGGCGAGGGCGGCGAGCCGGTCGCGGGTCAGCAGCGCGGGGGCGACCGCCGCGGTCTCCACGAGCGGGCCCGGGACGGCGTGGTAGCCGAGCGCTTCGCAGGCGACCACCAGGTCGGCCGGGCCCGCGCCGAGGCCGCCGTGGTCCTGGTCCACCAGCAGCGCGAAGACCCCGAGGTCGGCGAGCGCGCGCCAGAGCTTGAGGCCGCGGTCGTGCTCCCCCGCCGCCCAGGCCCGGGCGGCGGCCGCGGTGCCCGCCCCGCCCAGCAGGTCGTGCAGCGTCGCGGCGAACTGCCGTTGCTCCGGCGAGAGCTGGAACTTCATCGGCGAGCCTCCCTCGGCAGGCCCAGCAGGCGTTCGGCGATGGTGTTGCGCTGGATCTGGTCGGTGCCGCCGTAGATCGGGCCGGCGAGGGAGAACAGGTAGCCGTTCACCCAGGCCTGGTCGGTTTCCGCGGCCGGACCGAGCACGTCGAGCGCGGTTTCGTGCAGCTCGACGTCCAGGTGGGACCAGAACAGCTTGTTCACGCTCGACTCCGGCCCCAGTTCTCCGCCGTCCTGAAGGCGGCTGACCGTGCCGAACGTGTAGAGCTGGTACGCCCGCGCGCCGATCCACGCATCCGCCACCCTGTCCCGGGTGGACGGCGGCTCGCCGCTCGAACGCCAGAGCTGCACGAGCCGGTCGGCCGCGGCGAGGAACCGGCCGGGGCTGCGCAACGAGAGGCCGCGTTCGTTGTTGGCCGTCGTCATGGCGACCCGCCAGCCCTGCCCCACCTCGCCGATCACGTCCTCGTCGGGCACGAACACGGCGTCGAAGAAGATCTCCGCGAACCCGGGCTCACCGTCCAGCTGCGGAATCGGCCGGACCGTCACCCCCTCGGCCCGCAGGTCGGCCATGAAGTAGGTCAACCCGTGGTGGCGCTGGGCTTCCGGGTCGGTCCGGAACAGCCCGAACGCGCAATCGGCGAAGGCGGCCCGGGAGCTCCACGTCTTCTGCCCCGACAGCAGCCAGCCGCCGTCGGTGCGCACCGCGGTGCTGCGCAACGCGGCGATGTCGCTGCCCGCCTCGGGCTCGGACCAGGCCTGCGCCCACACCTGCTCGCCCGTGGCCATCGCGGGCAGGATCCGGTCGCGCTGCTCCCGGGTGCCGTGCGCGAACAACGTCGGCCCCAGCATGAAGATCCCGTTCTGCGACACCCGCCCCGGCGCCCCGGACGCGTAGTACTCCTCCTCGAACAACAGCCACTGCAGCATCGAGGCGTCCCGGCCGTGGTACTCCCGCGGCCACGACACGACCGACCAGCGGGCCTCGGCCAGCTCGGCCTCCCACTCCCGGTGCGCCGCGAACCCTTCCGCGGTGTCCATCGACGGCAGCGAACGGACGTGGGAAGCGAGCCACTCCCGGGCTTCGTCACGGAAGGCGGCCGAGGCCTCGTCGATGTCGAGGTCCATCACGCCCCCTTGTTCGCGTCACGCATCGACCGCGCCGACTGACCACCCAGCGCATCCTCCGAGGTCTCCGCGTTGTGGGCGTGCGCCAGGTGGTGCAGCCCGAACACCGAGTCCATCCCGGACCGCATCCCCATCAGGTCCTCGGCCTGGTTGACGGCCTTCTTGGCCAGGGCCAGCCCGAACTGCGGCATACCGCTGATCTTTTCGGCGAGTTCGAGGGTGCGCTCCTCCAGCTCGGCGCGCGGGACGATCCGGGTGACCATCCCCCATTCCTTGGCCTGCTGAACGGTGAACCGCTCGCCGGTGAAGAGAACCTCCTTGGCCGCGCGGGGCCCGAGCACCCAAGGGTGGGCGAAGTACTCGACGCCCGGGATGCCCATCCGCACCACCGGGTCGGCGAAGAACGCGTCGTCGGAAGCCACGATCAGATCGCAGACCCAGGCCAGCATCAGCCCACCGGCGATGCACGCGCCCTGGACACTGGCGATCATCGGCTTCGGGATCTCCCGCCACCGGCGGCACATCCCCAGGTACACCTCGGACTCGCGGGCGAACCGCTGGTCACCGCCGGCCTTGTCGGTGTGGTCCCACCACAGCACCGCCCGCCGGTCGAAGGGGACGTCCACATCCCGGCCCGGCGTGCCGATGTCGTGCCCGGCCGAGAAGTGTTTCCCCGCCCCGGCCAGGACGATCACCTTCACCTCGGGATCGTTCACCGCGTCGGTGAAGGCGTCGTCGAGGGCGTAGGTCATCGCCGAGTTCTGGGCGTTGCGGTACTCCGGCCGGTTCATCGTCACCACCGCGACCGGCCCCCGCCGCTGCGACCGGACCACCGTTTCACTCATGCCTTCTCCTCGGTCAGCAGCCGCTTCAGCACCTTGCCGGAAGCGTTGCGGGGCAGTTCGCCGACGAACGCCACGAACTTCGGGTTCTTGTAGTTGGCCAGGCGCTCGCGGCAGAAGGCGAGCACCGCCTCTTCGGTCAGCCCGGTGCCGACGACGAAGGCCTTGCCGACCTCGCCCATCCGCTCGTCCGGGACGCCGACCACGGCGACGTCCCGGACACCGGGCAGCTCGGTCAGCGCGCTCTCGACCTCGGCCGGGTAGACGTTGAAGCCGCCGCAGATGTACATGTCCTTGAGCCGGCCGGTGATGGTGAGGTTGCCGTCGGCGTCGAGTTCGCCGACGTCTCCGGTGTGCAGCCAGCCCTGCTCGTCGATCGCCTTGGCCGTCGCCTCGGGGTCGTCGAGGTAGCCGAGCATCACGTTCGGCCCGCGCAGGACGATCTCGCCCGGCGAGCCCTGGATCGCCACTTCGAAGCCCGCGGTCGCCCGGCCGGACGTGCTCGCGATGAGGTCCGCGGAGTCGCCGGGGCGACACATCGTCACCATCACGGCTTCGGTGAGGCCGTAGGCGGTGAGGACGGTTTCGAACCCGAGTTCGGACCACATCCGGCGCACGAGCGACGCCGGTACGCTGGCCGCCCCGGTGACCGCGAGCCGCAGCGACGACAGGTCGCCCTTGCGCGGTTCGTGCAGCAGGGACTGGAAGACCGTCGGCGCGCCCGGCAGCACCGAGATCCGCTCCCGTTCGATCACCTTCAGCGCCTCGCGGACGTCGAACACCGCCTGCGGGACGATCGTCGCGCCGGTCAGCAGGCACACGACGATGCCGGCCTTGTAGCCGAAGCTGTGGAAGAACGGGTTGATCACCAGGTACCGGTCGTCCGCGGTGACCTGGCCGCACTCGGCCCACCCGGCGGCGACGTCGACCGTCTGGCGGTGGGCCGAGAGCACGCCCTTGGAGCGGCCGCTGGTGCCGGAGGTGAAGAGGATGTCGCTGACGTCGTCCGGGCCGACGGCGTCCGCGCGGGCCTCGGCTTCGGCGGGCGGGACGCGCTCGGCCGTGGCGAGGAACTCGTCCCAGCCCAGCGTGCCTTCGACCGGCCGGTGCGGCTCCTGCAGCGGCACCCGGACGACCGTGCCGAGGTCGGGCAGCTCGGTGCCGGTGTCCCGGATGGCGGCGTACCGGTCGGTGCCGAGGAAGTCGGCGGCCACGACGAGCGCCTTCGCCCGGCCGCGGACGAGCAGGTCCACCGTCTCGACGGCGGTGAACCGGGTGTTGACCGGGATCAGGACCGCGCCCGCGTAGAGGGCCCCCAGCGCCGAGACGACCCAGTGGTGGGTGTTGGGCAGGGCGACCGCCACCCGGTCACCGACCTGGATCCCGCCGGCGGCGAACGCCCTCGCGACGGTCTGAACACGTTCCAGAAGCTGGTCGAAGCCGAGCCGTACCGGGCCGTCGACCAAGGCCTCCGCGGACCCGAACTTCGCGGCGGCATCGCGGACGACGGCCGGGATCGTGGTCTGTCCCACCACAGCCTCCTCTGGACCGGCAAAGTAGAACGTGTTCTCATTACCCTAGGTGCCGGACCGGCCCGGCAGCAAGGAGGCGTGCGTGGAACCGTCGGGATTCCGCCGTGAGGTCGCGGGCTGGCTCACCGCCAACCTGACCGGCGAGTTCGCCCGCCTGCGCGGTCTCGGCGGCCCGGGGCGGGAGCACGAGGAGTTCGAGCTGCGCCTGGCGTGGGAGCGCCACCTCGCCGCCGCGGGCTGGACGTGCGTGGGCTGGCCGGTCGAGCACGGCGGCCGCGGCCTGTCCCTGGCCGAGCAGGTCGCCTTCCACGAGGAATACGCCGCCTCGGGAGCGCCCGCGCGGGTCAACCACATCGGCGAGCAGCTGCTCGGCCCGACCCTGATCGCCTTCGGCACCGCCGAGCAGCAAGCCCGGTTCCTGCCCAAGATCGTCGCCGTCGAAGAACTCTGGTGCCAGGGCTACTCCGAACCCGGCGCCGGCTCGGACCTCGCCGCCGTCTCCACCACCGCGGTGCTCCGCGACGGCGAATGGGTGCTCAACGGCCAGAAGATCTGGACCTCACTGGCGCACGTGGCCGACTGGTGCTTCGTCGTCGCCCGCACCGAACCCGGCTCCCGGCGCCACCACGGCCTCTCCTACCTGCTGGTGCCTTTGCGCCAGGACGGCGTCACGATCCGGCCCATCCAGCAGCTCACCGGCACCTCGGAGTTCAACGAAGTCTTCTTCGACGACGCCCGTGCCCCCGCCGGCCACCTCGTCGGCGAGCCGGGCGAGGGCTGGAAGATCGCCATGGCCACCCTCGGCTTCGAACGCGGCGTCTCCACGTTGGGCCAGCAGATCGGGTTCCGCCGCGAGCTGGACGACATCACCGCCGAAGCGAAACGCCTCGGCACCTACGACGATCCGCTGCTGCGCGCCGACCTCACCCGCGCCCGCATCGGCCTGCGCGTCCTGCGCGCCCACGCGTTGCGGACGCTCGGCCGGGCCGCCGGACCGGAGGTCGCCGTCGGGAAGCTCCTGTGGGCGCAGTGGCACCGCGGGCTGGGCGAGCTGGCCATGCGGGCCCGCGGCGCGCGGTCGATGGTCGCCGACGGCACCGAACTCGACGAGTGGCAGCGGCTGTTCCTGTTCACCCGTGCCGACACCATCTACGGCGGCTCCGACGAAATCGAACGCAACATCATCGCCGAGCGCGTCCTCGGCCTACCCCGGGAGGCCCGCCCGTGATCCCCCAGTACCCACCCGGCCACGACCTCCTCCAGGGGAAAGCCGTGGTGGTCACCGCCGCCGCGGGCACCGGCATCGGGTCGGCCGTGGCGAAGCGGTGCCTCGAAGAAGGCGCGAACGTCGTCATCAGCGACTGGCACGAGCGGCGGCTGAAGGAGAAGGCCGCCGAGCTCGGTGACGTCCACGCGATTCCGTGCGACGTCACCCGGGAAGACCAGGTCCAGGCCCTGGTCGACGGCGCGGTGGAGCACTTCGGCCGCGTCGACGTGATGATCAACAACGCCGGGCTCGGCGGCACGAAGTCCGTGCTCGAGATGACCGACGACGAGTGGTCACGCGTCCTGGACATCACGCTGAACGGCACGTTCCGCTGCACCCGGGCGGCCCTGAAGCAGTTCGTCGCCCAAGGCGGCGGCGGGGCGATCGTCAACAACGCCTCGGTGATCGGCTGGCGCGCCCAAGCGGGTCAGGCGCACTACGCCGCCGCGAAAGCCGGAGTCATGGCCCTGACCCGCTGTTCCGCGCTGGACGCGGCCGAGCACGGCGTCCGGATCAACGCGGTCGCGCCCAGCCTCGCCATGCACCCGTTCCTCGCCAAGGTGACCAGCGACGACCTCCTGGAAGACCTCACCAAGCGGGAAGCCTTCGGCCGCGCCGCCGAGCCGTGGGAAGTCGCCAACGTCATGGTCTTCCTCGCCAGCGACTACGCCTCCTACCTCACCGGCGAAGTCGTCTCCGTCAGCAGCCAGCACCCCTAGGGAGTCCCCGTGCCCGAAGCCTTCCTCCTCGACGCGGTCCGCACCCCCGTCGGCCGGCGCGGCGGCGCACTGTCCGGCTGGCACTCCGCGGACCTCGCGGCGCACGTCATCAAGGCCGTCGTCGCCCGCGCCGGCGTCGACCCGGACCTGGTCGACGACGTCGTCCTCGGCTGCACCGACACGCTCGGCCCGCAGGCAGGCAACATCGCCCGCACCGCGTGGCTGGCCGCGGGCTTCCCGGACCACGTGCCCGGCGTGACGGTCGACCGGCAGTGCGGGTCGAGCCAGCAGGCCGTGCACTTCGCCGCCCAGGCGGTCATGTCGGGCACCCAGGACCTGGTGCTGGCCGGTGGTGTGCAGAACATGAGCCGCATCCCGATCAGCGCGGCCATGCTGGCCGGGCGCGAGTACGGCTTCGACGACCCGTTCTCCGGTTCGAAGGGCTGGCAGGAGCGCTACGGCAGTGCCGAAGTGTCGCAGTTCCGCAGCGCCGACATGATCGCCGAGCACTGGGACATCAGCCGTGCGGCCATGGAGGAGTACGCGCTGCGCAGCCACCAGCGGGCGCTGGCCGCGATCGACGAAGGCCGCTTCGACGCGGAAACCGTGCCGGTGGAAGAGTTCCGGCACGACGAAGGCCCGCGCCGCGACACCAGCCTGGAGCGCATGCGCGGCCTGAAGCCGCTGAGCGAGGGCTCACGGCTGACGGCGGCGGTGGCCAGCCAGATCTCCGACGGCGCGAGCGCGGCCCTGCTGGCCTCGGAGGCGTTCGTGCAGGAGCACGGCCTGACGCCGCGGGCGCGCGTCCACCACCTGTCGGTGCGCGCGGCGGACCCGGTGTGGATGCTGACCGGGCCGATCCCGGCCACCGCGCACGCCCTGCGCAAGAGCGGGCTCGACATCGGCGACATCGACCTGTTCGAGGTCAACGAGGCGTTCGCCAGCGTGGTCCTGGCCTGGCTGGACGAGACCGGCGCGGACCCCGGCCGGGTCAACGTGAACGGGGGCGGGATCGCCCTCGGCCACCCGATCGGGGCCACCGGCACCAAGCTCCTCGCCACGCTCCTGCACGAGCTGGAGCGCCGAGGGGGACGTTACGGGCTGCAGACGATGTGCGAAGGCGGCGGCACCGCCAACGTCACCATCATCGAACGGCTGTGACGTCGAACAGCGCTGATCAGCCGAGCGCGCGCAGCTTCGGCAGGACGTCCTCGGAGAACTGGGTCAGGAACCGCTCCTGGTCGTGGCCCGGGCCGTGGAAGACGAGGTGGTTGAGGCCCGCGTCCAGGTACGGCTTGATCTGGGCGACGGCCTCGTCCGGGTCGGAGGCGACGATCCAGCGCTTGGCGACCTGCTCGATCGGCAGCTCGTCGGCCAGCCGCTCCATCTCCTCGGCGCTCGACACCGTGTGCTTCTGCGCCGCCGTCAGCGACAGCGGCGCCCAGAACCGGGTGTTCTCCAGCGCCTTCTCGTGGTCGCGGTCGTAGGACATCTTGATCTCGATCGTCCGGTCGACGTCCTCGACGGTCTTCTCGGCCGCCTCCGCGCCTTCCTTCACCGCCGGCATCAGCTTCTCGGTGTAGAGGTCCATGCCCTTGCCCGAGGTGCAGATGAACCCGTCGCCCGAGCGGCCCGCGTACTTGGCCACCACCGGGCCGCCGGCCGCGATGTACACCGGCACCGGCTGCTCCGGCCGGTCGTAGATCTTGGCGTTGACCAGCTCGTAGTAGTCGCCCTTGAAGTTCACGTTGTCGCTGGTCCACAGCTCGCGGATCAGCTTGATCGACTCGCGCAGCCGGGCGAAGCGCTCCTTGAACTCGGGCCATTCGCGGCCCGAGACGGCGATCTCGTTCAGCGCCTCACCGGTGCCGACGCCGAGGATCACGCGGCCGTTCGACAGCAGCGACATCGTCGCGAACGCCTGCGCGATCACCGCCGGGTTGTACCGGAACGTCGGGGTCAGCACGCTCGTCCCGATCTGCACCCGCTTCGTGCGTTCCGCCACCGCCGGCATCCAGGCCAGCGCCCACGGCGCGTGCCCGCCCTCGTGCCGCCACGGCAGGAAGTGATCGGACACCCACACCGAGTCCAGCCCCACCTCTTCGGCGCGCACCGCGTACTCGACCAGGTCCCGCGGCCCGAACTGCTCCGCAGACGCCTTGTACCCGACCTTCAAACCCACCGTCATCCTCCCGTTTCCCGGCCGAGCCGCCGCAGGATCTCACCTGCCTCGGCCACCGCGCCCTCGACGATCTGCGCCACCGTGGGCAGGTCGTGGATCATGCCCACCACCTGTCCCGACGCTAGCACTCCCGCGTCCGTCCGGCCTTCGACCAGTCCCGCCCGCAGCAGCATCGGGGTGTTGGCCGCCATGACCAGCTGGCTCCACGTCAGATCGTTGCCGTGCTTCATCGCGAAGCCCTCTCGCAGCATCGCAACCGGGGACAGGCCGGTGATATTCCGGAAGCGCAGCGCGTTGCGGGCGGCCTGGGCCAGGCCGCGGATCCGGCCGGTGCGTTCGAGCCGGTCGACCAGCTCGGTGCGCAGCACGCGGTGCGGGAGGCCGTCGACCCGCCTGGTGACGACCGTCCCGGTGAGACCCTGCTCGAGGTAGAGGCGCTTGACCTCGTCGGGGACCGTGCTTTCCTTGCTCAGCAGGAACCGGGTGCCCATCGCGACCCCGGCCGCGCCGTAGGCGAGGGCGGCGGCGAGCCCGCGCCCGTCGAAGAACCCGCCGGCGGCCACGACCGGGATGTCGACCGTGTCGAGCACCGAGGGCAGCAGCAGCGTGGTGGCCACGCCCCCGGTGTGCCCGCCGCCCTCGCCGCCCTGGACGATGACGGCGTCCGCGCCCCAGGCGGCGACCTTCTCCGCGTGCCGGGCGGCCCCGACCGACGGGATGACCACGATCCCGTGGTCCCGCAGCTTCGCGATCATCTCCTTCCGCGGGGCGAGTGCGAAGGATGCGACCTTCACGCCTTCGCGGATCAGCAGGTCGACGCGTTCGCCGGCGTCGGCCGCGTCGGCACGGAGGTTCACCCCGAACGGCTTCTCCGTCCGCTTCTTGACCTCGGTGATCGCCGCTTCCAGCTCGCCGAAGGTCATCGTGGCCGACGCCAGGATGCCGAGCGCCCCGGCTTCCGCGGTGGCCGAGACCAGCCGCGGCCCGGCGACCCAGCCCATCCCGGTCTGCACGACCGGGTGCTCGACCCCGGCCAGCCGGGTGAGTGCGGTCTTCACGCCGGAACTTCCTTGTCCCGCAGGGTCTTCGGGTCGAGCACCGCGCGGATCAGCCGCAGCTCTTCGCCGGTCGGCTCCCGGCTGGTCCCGGTACCGGTGAAGTCGATCTCGAACGCCGTCGCCGCCACGACGTCCTCGCGGGTGACGCCCGGGTGCAGCGACACCGCCCGCATCGCGTGGTCCGGGCCGCCGAAGTCGAACACGCCGAGGTTCGACACGACCCGGTGCACGTCGTGGTACTTCTGCGCGGACGCGCCGGCCTTGGCCGCGTTGTCGTAGCCGACCCCCGACACGACGTCCACGCTCTCGACGAAGACCCGGGCGCTGTGCCGGGGCACCCAGTAGCTCGTGCGGTGGTTGATCGTGTTGCCGGGCGCGCCACGGACCCCGAGGAGCTGCTTGGCCGGGCGGGCGTGGTCGCCGATGGCGGAGATGTTCTGGTTGCCGTACCGGTCGATCTGGTTGGCGCCCATGAGCACGTGCCGCCGCCCGTGCGGGACGATCGTGTCGAGCATCTTGCGGAACGGCTGCCACCCCTCGACCACGCCGTCCGTGGTGACCAGGTGGGCCTCGCCGTCGGACAGCAGCAGGTCCGGCTCGAAGGTCAGCCGCGCGAGCTTCGCGCCGAGCTGCGGGATGAAGCCCATCGGGCTGGCCAGGATCTCGCCGTCGCCGCGGAACAGCTCGGCCACCGCCACCACGGCGATCTCGGCCCGGGTCGCGCTCATGCCGCCTCCGCCTCGAACTTGTCCACTTCGGACAGGTACTGCTCCTCGCCGCCGGACAGGAACCGGTCCACGAACCCGGGCCACGCCTCGAGGTCCTTGGCACAGGCCGCGTAGTGCCGCTGGAACCGCTCGTCCCGCCCGTAGTCCGGCACCGCCGTCGTGAAGTGCGCTCCCCGCGGGGACTCGACGACGCCGTCGACGCTGCCCCGGTTGAGCAGCAGCGACTGCACCGGCCCGCCGGCCAGCAGCTCGTCCGTGTCGACGACCTTTTCCACCGACACGAAACACCGCTCGGCGGCCAGGCCGAACAGCTCGTCGAAGTACGGGTCCGGGCCGAGGTACTGGGCGTTGCCGCGGGCGTCCGCGCGGTTGAGGTGCACGAGCGCCACATCGAGGTGCTGTGCCGGGACCGCGACGAGCTCCTCGCCGTCGTCGTACGGCGAACGCACGGTGCGCAGGTGCGGGTTGGCGCGCATGACTTCGGAGCCGAGCCCGGCGCGCGTCGGCAGGAACGGCAGCCGCTGCATCGCCGCCGACAGCGCCGTGCCGAACATGCCCTCGTCGTACTCGGTGACCTCGATCGCGCCGGTCTCGCGGGCGCGGCCGAACCACGGGTCGTACGGGATCGAATCCAGCGTCACGAACCCGAACACGACCCGCTTCACCTTGCCGGCCGCGCAGAGCAGGCCGACGTCCGGCCCGCCGTAGGAGACGACGGTGAGGTCCCGCACCGGGGTGCGCAGGATCGCCCGGACCAGGGCCATCGGCTTGCGCCGGGAACCCCACCCGCCGATCCCGACGGTCATGCCGTCCTTCAGCTCGGCCGCCACCTCGTCGGCGGTCGTGCGCTTATCGGCCATTCAAGAACTCCTCGCGAGCCTCGTCGGACGCCCCGAGCAGGTTCAGTTCGAAGGTGAAGCCCTGCTCGAAGCGGTAGCTGCGGTGCACCTGCTGGGTGTCGATGCCGTTCAGGGCCTCCTTCGCCGCCCGGATCACCCGCGGGTCCTTGGCCGCGATGTCCCGGGCGATCTCCAGGGCCGTTCCGTCGAGTTCCGCGCGCGGCACGACCCGGTACACCGAGCCGTGCGCGTGCAGCTCGGCGGCGGTGATCTTCCGGGCGGTGAAGTACAAGGTGCGCATCAGGTGCTGCGGCACCAGCCGCGCGAGGTGCGTCGCCGCGCCCAGCGCACCCCGCTCGACTTCCGGCACGCCGAAGGTCGCGTCTTCCGAGGCGATGATCACGTCCGCGTTGCCGACCAGGCCGATCCCGCCGCCCAGGCAGAACCCGTGCACCGCGGCGACCACCGGGACCTCGCAGTCGTAGACGGCGCCGAACGCGGCATAACAGCCCCGGTTGGCGCCGACAAGCGCGTCGTAGCCCTCGCTGCGCTGGATCTCCTTGATGTCCACGCCCGCGTTGAAGCCCCGGCCCTCGGCGCGGAGGATCACCACGTGCACCTCGGGGTCCCGGCCCGCCTGCGTGATCGCGTCGGCCAGGTCGAACCAGCCCCGCACCGGCAGCGCGTTCACCGGGGGGAAGTCGACCGTGACGACCTCGACGTGGCCGTCCCGCTTGGTCAGGATGCCCATCAGCTCGCTCCGTACACGGGTTCGGGCTCGGGCGCCTGCTCGAGCAGCTCCTTGACCACCGGGCCGAGCTCGGCCGGGTCCCAGCGCTCGCCCTTGTCCACGACCGGGCCGTGCCGCCAGGCCTGCGCCAGCGAGACCTTCCCGCCCTCGACCTCGAACACCCGGCCGGTGACGTGGCCGGATTCCTCGCTGCCCAGCCACACCACCAGTGGCGACACGTTCTCCGGCGCCATCGCGTCGAAACCGGTGTCCGGCCGGGCCATCGACGCGAACACCGCCTCGGTCATCCGCGTCCGCGCCGCGGGCGCGATCGCGTTCACCGTGATGCCGTAGCGAGCCAGCTCGGCCGCCGCGACCACCGTCAGCCCGGCGATCCCCGCCTTCGCGGCCGAATAGTTGCCCTGTCCCACGCTGCCGAGCAGCCCGGCACCGGAACTGGTGTTGATCACCCGGGCCTGCGGCGGGCGCCCGGCCTTCGCTTCCGCCCGCCAGTGCTCGGCCGCGTGCCGAAGCGGCGCGAAATGGCCCTTGAGGTGGACCCGGACCACCGCGTCCCACTCGTCCTCGCCGAGGTTGACCAGCATCCGGTCGCGGACGAAACCCGCGTTGTTGACCAGCACGTCCAGGCGCCCGAACCGCTCGATCGCGGTGCCGACCAGCTCCTTCGCACCGGCCCAGTCGGCCACGTCCGAGGAGTTCGCCACCGCCCGCTCCCCGACGGCCTCGGCGACTTCCGCGGCCGCGTCGGCGTCCACGTCGTTCACCACCACGGACGCGCCCTCGGCCGCGAACGCCAGCGCGTGCGCCCGCCCGATGCCCCGCCCGGCACCGGTCACCACGACCACCCGGTCCTGGCACAACCCGCTCACGAATCCTCCCGATGGTTGACGTCGGCCGCGGCGAGGAACGCCGGGACCTCTCCTCCGCCGTGCACGCGCAACGTCGCGCCGGAAACGTAGGAAGCCAGGCCGGAGGCCAGGAACGCGGCGCAGTGCCCGATTTCCGCCGGCTCGGCGAGCCTGCCGAGCGGGACGGTCTTCCCGACCGCCTCGACCGCCGCCTCGCTCCCGTAGTGCAGGTGCGCCTGTTCCGTCCGCACCATCCCCACGTCGAGCGCGTTCACCCGCACCTTCGGCGCCCACTCCACGGCGAGGCTCGCGGTCAGGTTGTCCAGCCCGGCCTTGGCGGCGCCGTAAGCCGCCGTCCCCGGCGACGGCCGGGTCCCGCTCACGCTGGAGATCATCACGATCGAACCGCCGGAGTCCTGCCGCTGCATCACCGCGTTCGCGTGCTGCGCGACCAGCAGCGGCGCCAGCAGGTTGAGCTGCACCACCTTCTCGTGCAGCCGCGGCGACGCCTCGGCCGCCGGCACGTACGGCGCCCCGCCCGCGTTGTTGACCACGACGTCGAGCCGGCCGTGCCGCTGGGCGATCCCGTCGACCAGCGCCGCGACCTGCGTCTCCTCGCGCACGTCGCACGTGACGAACTCCGCCTCCGTGGGCGCCTCCCGCCGCGCGCAGACCACGACGTGGGCGCCGTGGGCGAGGAACACCTCGGCGATGCCCCGGCCGACGCCGCGGACGCCTCCGGTGACCAGGACCACCGTCCCGGCCAGGCCCAGCTCCGTCTTCACCGGCACACCACCTTCCGTCCCCAAAACTAGAACATGTTCTCGCTGGGGACAAGGTGGGGAGGTGAGCCGGACGGCCTCCTACGCTTCGGGAGAGGAGAACTCGTTCCTCGTGATCCGCAGCCCCGACGCGCGCAGCGCGGCCTGCATGGCGAACCGCGCGTCCGGGTCGTCGAGGCGATCGCCGAAGGCCTGCTTCAGCTGGCGCACGCGGTAGCGGACCGTCTGCGGGTGCACCGAAAGGTCGACCGCGATCTTCTCGGAGTTGCCGCCGTTCTGCAGCCAAGACAGCAGGGTCTCGCCCAGCCGGCGGCGCGTCCGCTCCGGGAACTGCTCGAGCGGAGCCAGTTCCCGCCGGGCGACCTGCTCGGCCAGCGGCGAGTCCGACAGCAGCCACAGCTCCGTCAGGTGGTCGGCGCACCACGTCACCGGCGCGTCCGGGAGCGCACCCTCGGCTACCAGCCGCAGCGCGGCGCGCGCCCAGCGCAGGGAATGCGCCGCCGCACCGACGTCCGTCGGCGGCCCGACCGCGACGCGGGTGCCGAGCCGCGTCAGCGCCCGCGCGTCCACCGGGGCGGGCAGCAGCAGGTACGGCTGCGGCGGGTCGAGGTCGGCGAGGACGTCGGGACCCCACGACGTGCCCACCGTCGTTTCGGCGGCGACCGCCACCACCTGGCGGGGCACCGGCCAGCCCGCCGCGGCCGCGAGTTCGGCGAGCACCGCGTCCGGGACCGTGCCCGGCCCGGTCAGCAGCCGCAGCAGCCGCCGCCGCAGGCCCACCCGGGTGCCCTCGATCTCCGCCCACGTCTCGCGGTGGCCGCGGCTCGACATCCGGGCGAGCTCGTCCGCGTAGCCGAAGAGCATCTCGGCCAGCTGTGCCATGGCTGCCGACGACAGCCGGTGCCGCCGGCCCAGCCGCATGATCCAGCGCCAGCCGACGCGGGTGCCCACGCGGTAGGCCGCCTGCAGGTCGTCGAGGGTCCGGCCCTCGCGGGCCTCGCCGACGCCGAGCCGCCGGCACGTCTCGTACAGCCGGTCGCGGGAGGCCAGCGGATCCTCGACCAGGTCCACGAAGAGCTCGACCGCGCACTCGACGGCGTGCCGGGTCACGCGGCCGTAGGAACCGTCGCCCGGGCGGGCGTAGACGGGGACCGCGCGCAGGACCTCCCGGACGATCCAGTCCGCCAGCGCCGGCAGGGCCGGGCGCATGAGCGCGGCCAGCTCCCGGCGCCGGAGAACTTCCTCGCCGGCGTCCCGTTGCGCCGGGACCGGTTGCCGAGCACTGTCGCGGGACACCACGGTTCCTCCACCGGGAGACGGCGATCGGAGCGCTTTCGGGGGTCCGGATGGCGGAGCCCCGGCCCGGGGGCGAAGCCCCGGAGGTCAGAGAGCTTGCTTTACCGGACAGTAAAGCAAGGAGTCCGTACAGTACACCTCCATGAGCCGGCCGAGTCCTCCTGATCGATCCAGCGCTCGCCGCAGCCCGGCCTCCCGGCCCACCGACGACGAGCTGCTCGACGCCGCCCGCGCGGTGTTCGCCGAGCGCGGGTACGCGCAAGCCACCATGGGGCTGATCGCGGACCGCGCCGATTCCACCAAGCCCACGCTCTACGCGCATTTCGGCGACAAGGCGGCCCTTTTCCGCACCACCGTCCGGCGGGAGGTCGCCGCGTTGCACGCCTGGGTGCTGAACGAGTACAAGACGGCACACGCGCGCCCGCTGGAGGAACGCGTCCGGCTGTCGGTGATGGCCATGTTCGGCTACGCCGGTGCCCACCCGGAGAGTTTCCGGCTGCTGTTCGACTCCGCCGTCGACGAGATGTCGAACGAGCGCCGCGCGCTGGCCGACTCCATCGCCACCCACGTGATCGGGCAGGTGCGCGACCACCTGCGCGCGCACGGGCGCCCGATCGGTCCCGGCGCGGACCTGCTCGGCGAGATGATGGTGGGCCTGGTCGGGCGGGCCGCGATGCACGTTTCCCACTCCCCCGGCCTCGACCCGATCGCCGCGGGCGAACTGGCCACCGGGTTCGTCATGGCCGCGCTGCGCGGGCTGGACCCCGCGCTGCTGGAGCGCTTCGACAGCACCCGCCCGGCCGGGCAGTGCGCCACCTGAGCGTCCACATCGGACTGTTTGTCACCGGCTGAACAATTCCCGGCGATCCGGGGAATCACCTCTTGCCGGGTCCGGCAACCACTGCGACGCTGCGAAAACCGCAAGCGAAGCAGGATATTTCCGCACCCCGCGGAAATGGCTTGCCTGCCCTTTTCCCACAACGAGGTGGTATCAGCCATGATTCGCGTCTCCCAGAAACGCCTGCTTTCCGCCGCGGCCGCGGCCGGCTTCGTGGCCGCCGGGCTCACCGTGGCCGCCGCGCCGGCCGCTTCGGCCGCGTCCTGCAGCGACATCGACGTGCCCGTGGCCCGCGGCACGGGTGAGCCCGGCACGCTGGGCATCATCGTCGGCGACCCGGTCTTTTCGGCCGTGCAGAACCGGCTCCGCCCACGGACGGTGAGCAGCTACCGCGTCGACTACCCGGCCGATCTCAACGAGCCCGCGTCGGTGCAGAAGGGCAACACCGACCTGGTGAACCACGTGCGGACGCAGGCCGCGGCCTGCCCGGGTCAGCGGTTCGTCCTGGTCGGGTACTCCCAGGGCGCCAACGTCGTCGACAACTCGATCGGCATCAGCAGTGACGGCGCGGTCGTCGGCGGCCCGATCGTCGCGACCATCCCCGCCGACCTCGCGCCCCGGATCGCGGCGATCCTGTTGTTCGGCAACCCGATCCGCTCGATCGGCCGCTCGGTCACCGGCACCTACGCCGGCCGCACCAAGGACTACTGCGCTCAGGGCGACCCGATCTGCCAGGCCGGTGGGGCCAACATCCTGGCCCACCTGAGCTACGGCGGCAACGCCGGCGACGCGGCGGACTTCGCCGCGAGCAAGGTCTGACCGCTCCGAAACCCGTGAATGCCCCATCGAGTGACTCGATGGGGCATTCACGGGTTTCCCTCAGCAGTTCGAAGGCGCCGTTTCGCCGTTGAACCGCTTCACGATCCACTGGTGTGCGTCGGCGTTGCCGGCCAAGATCCCGCTCGCGTGTTCGGCGAGGTAGGTCGTCCACTGCTCGCGCACGCCGGCCGCGCAGTACGCCCGGTGCAGCGTCTCCGCCTGCGGCGTGTTGACGATTTCGTCGACGGCGGCGTGGTACTGGAACACCGGCACCCGCGGCGGGTGCGCGCCCAGCTTGTTCTGCGCCAGCCGCGCCTGCCACACCGGGGTGTTCAGCGGGTTGGCCGTGGTGTAGTCGCTGATCTTCTTGAACGGGTAGTTCAGCAGCAGTTCGGCGACGCACGCGTTCTTCTTCGCGTCGTTCAGCTGCCGGCGGCCGGTGTCGTTGAGGAAGGAATCCAGCTTCAGGTCCGGGTACGCGGCGTCGAGCCCGACGGAGGCGAAGGCCAGGAACCCGAAGCCGATGAACCCGTCGAGGCCCTTGGCGACCTCGGTCAGGTCGGCGGGCACCCCGCCCGCGACGACGCCGACGACGTTCAGCTCCGGCGCGTATGCAGGCTGCTTTTCGCCCGCCCACATCGATCCGCCGCCGCCCTGCGAGTAGCCCTGGAAGATCACCTTGGCGCTCTTCGAAAGCCGGGCCGCCGGGAGGTCCTGCGCCGCCCGCACCGAGTCGATCACGGCGGGCCCCATGGACTGCCCGGTGATGTAGGTGGGCACCGTCGTCGGCGAATAGCCCTCGTAGTCGGTCACCGCGACCGCGTAGCCGCTGGACAGCGAGTCGTTGATGGCGGGCTGGTCGTAGAGCGTGCCGCGTTCCATCGCCTTGGACGCCGTGCACTTGAACGCCGGGCCCTGCGTGCCCACCGCGTAGCCGATGACCGGCGCCGTGGCCGGGTTCACGCCCTTCGGCACGAGGATCGTCCCGGTCACCACGTTCCGGTTGCCGAGCGCGTTGGTCGACAGGTACATGACCTGCCAGGCGTCGGCGTTGAGCGCGTTCAGCAGCGGCACCGCGGGCCGCCAGCGGATCACGTCACCCGGTTTGCCGGCAGGCAGCGGGGACGGCGGGGTGTAGAAGGAGTCGTCGAACGGCCCGGGCAGCAGCGGTGCCGCCCCGGCGGGCGGGTTCGCCGCCGCGACGCCGAGCGCCACCAGGCAGCAGGTCAGGAGCGCCGAAAGCACGGCGCGACGTCGAGCATGCTTCACCACAACCTCCATCGGGGAAAGGGAACCGCTCAGGCCGGGAGGCCGAGCGCGCCGGCCAGGACCGGCCAGGACTGGTGGAGGGCCCGCTGCCAGTACGGCCAGCTGTGGGTGCCGGGCCCGTAGTAGTCGACGGTCACCGGGATGCCGGCGGTCCGCAGGCGGTCGGTGAAGCTGCGGGACGACATTTCCGCCGTCGACTCGAGGAAGTCGGCCTGGTTGGGCGGGTCGAGCGGCCCGGTCTGCCCGTTGCCGCAGGAGACGTAGAGCGCGGTGCCGCGCAGCTGGTCGACGTGGTCGTAGGGGTTGTTGGCCGTCCAGAGCACCGGCGCGCCGAACGCATCGCCCCAGAGGTTGAGGTAGCTGTAGAACCCGGCGCGCGCCAGGATGCCGATGATCCAGACCGGCAGCCCCGGGTAGAGCGTGTTCGGCACCCCGCTGTAGGAGGCAGCCGCGCCGAACATCCCCGGGTGCTTGAACGCGTAGGCCATCGCGCCGTACCCGCCGATCGACAGCCCGGCGACCGCGCGGCGGGTGCCGCCGCGGTAGCCGCGCTCGACGATCTGGCGCACTTCGGCGGTGTGGAAGGTGTCCCAGTCCGGGGTGTTCCAGAGGCCGAAGTTCCACCACTTCGTGTACATCCCCGCCGCCCCGTCCGTCGGCATCACGACCAGGGCGTCCTTGGCCGCGGTGAACGCCTTGACGTCGGTGAACTGGTCCCACGAGCGGTAGTCGACCGGCTCGCAGCAGCCGTGCAGCAGGTACAGCACCGGCCAGGTGCGGGTGGGCTGGGCCGCCCAGCCGGACGGCACGATCAGCCGCACCATCCCGGTGGTGCCCAGGGCGGGCGAACTGATCTGCAGGTCGACGGTCCGGGCGTCCAGCCAGGTTTCCTGGACGACCTTCGCGCCGTCGTCGGCCACGGCCGGGCTCGCCTGGGCGGGCGCCACGGCACCGGCCATCAGGAGGACGACGGACAGCGCCAGCAAGGCGATCCGCTTCATAGAGACTCCTCAGAGGGGGATGTTCCCGTGTTTCCGGGCCGGCAGGCTCTGGCGTTTGGTGCGCAGCACCCGCAGCGCCCGCGCCACCTGGAGGCGGGTCTGCGACGGCGTGACGACCTGGTCGACGTAGCCGCGTTCGGCCGCCAGGTACGGGCCGCCGTGGCGTTTGCGGTACTCCTCGGTGAGCCGGCGGCGGGCCGGCTCCCGTTCGTCCGGCGGCAGCTCCGCCAGCTCGCGCCGGTAGAGCACCTGCACCGCCCCTTCGGCGCCCATCACGGCGATCTCGGCGGTGGGCCAGGCCAGCACGACGTCGGCACCGAGGTGCTTGGAGCCCATCACCGCGTAGCCGCCGCCGTAGGCCTTGCGGACGACCACGGTCACCTTCGGCACGGTCGCCTCGGCGTAGGCGTAGATCAGCTTGGCGCCGCGGCGGATGATCCCGCCGCGTTCCTGGCCGGTGCCCGGCAGGTAGCCGGGGACGTCGGCCAGGGTGAGCAGCGGGATCGAGAACGCGTCGCAGAAGCGCACGAACCGCGCGGCCTTCTCCGAGGCGTCGATGTCGAGCACGCCGGCCTGGTGCCGCGGCTGGTTGGCCACGATGCCGACGGTGTGGCCCTGCACCCGCCCGAACGCGCAGATCACGTTGGCCGCGAAGGCACTGTGCACTTCGGTGAACTCGCCGTCGTCGACCAGCGCCGCGATCAGCTCGGTCATGTCGTAGGTCTCGTGCGGCGAGTCGGGCACCAGCCGGTCGAGGGCGAGGTCGGCGGCGGTGAGGCCGGGGCTGGTGTCGTCGGCGTACGCGGGCCCGGGGTCGAGGTTGTTCGCGGGCAGGTACCCGAGCAGCGTCTGCACCCAGTCGATCGCGTCCTGCTCGTCGGCGGCCCGGTGGTGGGCGTTGCCGGCGACCTCGCTCTGCACGGCCGCGCCGCCGAGCTCCTGCGCGGTGACGCGCTCGCCGGTGACGGCGTGCACGACGTCCGGGCCGGTGACGAACATGTGCGAGGTGTCGTCGACCATCACGGTGAAGTCGGTCATCGCCGGCGCGTAGACGGCCCCGCCGGCGCAGGGTCCCATGATCATCGACAGCTGCGGGACGACCCCGGAGGCGTGCGCGGTCCGGCGGCCGAGTTCGGCGTAGTAGGCCAGCGAGACGACGCCTTCCTGGATCCGGGCGCCGCCGGAGTCGTTGATCCCGACGACCGGGCAGCCGATGGTCATGGCCAGGTCCATCAGCTTGAGGACCTTCTCGCCGGAGACCTCGCCGAGACTGCCGCCGAAGACGCTGAAGTCCTGCGAGAACACGCAGACCTGCCGCCCGTCGACGGTGCCGTGCCCGGTGACGACGCCGTCGCCCCACGGCCGGTTCGCGTCCATCCCGAACTCGGTGCAGCGGTGCCGCGCGAACTGGTCGAGCTCCACGAAGGACCCGGCGTCCAGCAGCAGCCCGATCCGCTCGCGCGCGGTCAGCTTCCCCTTGGCGTGCTGCCGGTCGACGGCCCGCTTTTCGGCGATCCGCACGGCTTCGTCCTGCCGGGCGGCGAGGTCGGCGATCCGGAACGCGGTGGTCGGGGTGAGCTCGTCCATCACCGCACCACCGCCCCGAGCCGTTCGGCCAGCACGCGCACGTGCGGCGGGTCGATCATCGACACGTGATCGCCGGGGACCCGGACGACTTCGAGGGCCGGGCAGTACTCGTCCCAGCCGAGGGTGTCGTCGGTGCGCAGGTACCGCGGGTCGAGCGCGGTGGTGAGCGGGTGCGGATCCTGGGCGCGCAGCAGGACCACGCGCCCGTCGTACCCGTGCGGCGTGTACCGCTCGGCCACCCGGGCGTCCACATAGGACTCGTACTGGTGCTTGAGGACGCCGGCGCCCAGGTCCGGCACCTGTTCGGCGAGCTTGGCCATCACCCAGTGGATCTGGGCGTCTTCGTCCAGCTCGGCCAGTTCCTCCCGCGGCACCGCGAAGGGCACGCCGTAGGTCTCGGAGATGTGGGCGGCGAACCGCTCGAAGCGGTCCAGGAGCTGGTCGGCCGGGGTGCCCGGGGCGGGCAGCGGCAGGATGGTGTCGATGAGGAAGACGAGTTCGGTGTCGCCCAGGTGACGGGCGGTCTCGTAGGCGAGGCAGCCGCCGAACGACCAGCCGCCCAGCCGGTAGGGGCCGTGGGGCTGGATGTCCCGGACCAGCTCGGCGTACCGGGCCGCTTTGCCTTCGACGGTGGTCTCGTCGTCGAGGCGTTCGAAGCCGTGGACGGGCCGGCCCTCCGGGAGCAGCCGGGCGAGTTCGCGGTAGACGCTCGCGGTGCCGCCGGCCGGGTGGAAGAGGAAGACGGGCTCGCCGGAGACCCCGTCGCGGAGAAGCCGGACGGGACCGCCGCCGTGGCCTTCGAGCTCGGCCCGGAGAAGATCGGCCATCGCGGCGACGGTGGGGGTGGCGAAGAGCTGTTCCTCCGCGGGGACGGCGGTGAGGTGCTCGGCGAAGGCGGCCCGGAGCTGCCGGGCTTGCGCAGGATCGCCGCGGAAGTGCTCGTGGACGCCGGGTTCGGCCCCGCCGAGGACGGCTCGCCAATGCCGGGCCACCCACCGTTCGGCGGGATCCCGCGGCCCGGCGACGACCGGCGCGGCGGTCGCGGGACCGGCCAGGTTCTGAGGCACCGCGGCGACCGGCGAAACCGGCTCGGCAAACCCGGCACCACCCGGCGACGCAAGCCCAGCCCCCACCTGCGCGACCGAGTCCCGCGGCCCGGCACCACCCGGCGAAACCGGCTCGGCCAGGTCCATCGACCCAGCACCACCCGGCGAGGCAAGCCTGGCCCCCTCCTGCCCAGCCGAGGCACCGCCTGAACCAGGGCCGAACCCCGCCTCTGCCGCCAGATGCCCGGCCAGCTCCGCCAAGCTCGCCCCCCGCAGCAGCAGCGGGATCGGCAACGGCAGGCCGAAGTCCCGTTCCACCGCGCCGCGCGCTCGCATCGCCGACAGCGAGTCCAGCCCCAGCCGCGTGAGCGGGACCGTCCGGTCGACCTCCGCCAGCCCCAGTAGATCCGCGACCACCTCGGCCAGGTGGTCGGCGATCGCCGTGCGGGCCGCTTCCGGTGTTCCCGCGCGCAGTGCGGCCAGACCGTCCCAAGTGGATGCTGGAGCCTCGGGCGAGAAGAGCGTGAAGAACGGCCGCTCCCCCAGCCGCGGGAAGAGCTCCAGCACCGTCTCCGCGGCCACCCGGGCCACCCCGGTCGCCGCCCGGTCGCGTGCCAGCACGAACTCCAGCGCCGACAGCGCTTCCCCGGTGCCGAGCGGGTCGAGCACCGGGTTGGCCGAGCCGGCCGCCGCGCCCACCTCGCCCCACGCGCCCCAGCCGATCGTCGCCGCCGGGAGGCCCTGGGCGCGGCGCCACGCGACCAGCGCGTCGGCCCACGCGTTCGCCGTCGCGTATGCGGCCTGGCCCGGCGATCCGAACAGCGCGGCCGCCGACGAGTACACCAGCCACCAGTCGAGGTCGTGCCCGGCCGTCGCCTCGTGCAGCCGCCACGCGCCCAGTGCCTTCGGCCGCCAAACGGCCTCGAGCGCGTCGGCGTCGAGGCTGATCGCGGCGCCGTCGGCCAGGACGCCGGCGGCGTGCAGCACCCCGCGCAGCGGCACGCCCCCTTCGACGGCCGCCGCGACCAGGGCTTCGGCCGTGCCGGGGGCGGCGATGTCGCCGGGCACCACCCGGACGTCGAGGTCCAGCTCCGGATCGGCGGCGTGCCTGCTGTTCAGCACCAGCCGCGTCGCACCCCGCGTGGCCAGCCACTTCGCCGCCGCCAGGCCCAGGCCGCCGAGACCGCCGGTGATGACGTACGCGCCTTCGCGCACCGGCTCGCGCACGGCGTCGCCCGGGGCGGGACGGACCAGGCGCCGCGTGTAGCGCACGCCGTCACGCCAGGCGATTTCGTCGTCCGGCCCGTCCGCGCGGACCTCGTCGCGCAGCCGCTCGGTGCCGTCGACCTGGCTCACCCGCAGTTCCGGGTGCTCGAACGCCAGCACGCGCACGAACCCGCGCACCGCGGCCAGTCCGGGGTCACCCCGCTCGCCGGGCCCGACGGCGTGCGCCCCGGAGCTCACCAGCCACAGCCTCGGCGCCACGGGCAGTTCGGCCAGTTCGGCGACGACGCCGGACAGCGTCTCGACCAGCCGGGCCCCGCGCGCCGGGTCGGGCTCGGTCGCGTCGCCAAGCAGGGCGAGGACCGCGGCCGGTTCCCCGTCGCGCAGCAGCTTCGCCAGCTCGGCCCGGTCGCCGAGGCGGGCGGTGCGGACGTCGTCGCCCTCGAAGGCCCGGTTGTCCTCGGAAAGCACGATCCAGCGCGGCCCGCGGGGGCGCCCCCCGTTTTCCACTCTACCGGCCGGCACCGACAATTCCGGTGCGGCCGGCAGCGGCGTGGGCTGCCAGGCCGCCTCGAACAGCAGCCGCGCCGTCGCCGCGTCGCGGTAGGGGCGGCAGTAGACGTCGCGGAATTCGACCAGGACGACGCCGTCGGCGTCGACCAGCTGGACGCTGCCGAGCACGCCGTCGCCGGACTCCGCGAGCACGGCGTCCACCCGCACGCCGCGGCCGGGGTCGCCGGCGACCACCACTTCGCCCACGCTGAGCGGCAAGTAGAGGGCGTCCGCCTCGCCGACGGCCGCGGCCAGCGCGTGCAGGCAGGCGTCGGCGAGCGCCGGGTGCAGCACGTACGCGGGATGACCGTCCGCCGGCTGGGCGATCGACGCCGACGCGCGCCCGGGTGCGGCCTTCACCCGGCGCAGGCCGCGGAAGGCCGGGCCGTAGGACTGCCCCAGCTCGGCCAGCGCCCGGTAGACGTCGACCGGATCCCCGGCGGTCTCCCCGAACGGCGCCGACGGCGTGCCGCCGGTCCCGATCCGCGCGGTGGCGTGCCGGACCCACTGCGGCCCGGATCGCGTGTGGACACTCAGCTCGGTGCCGCGCAGCGTCGTGGTCACCTCGGTGTGCTCGCCGAGCGGCAGGACTTCCCGCAGTTCGAGGTCGTGGACGCGCCCGCCCGGCCCGGCGGCGGCGAGCGCGAGCTCGAGGAAGCCGGTGGCCGGGAACACCGGCACGTCCCGGACGGTGTGCCCGGCCAGCCACGGCAGCGGGCCGGTGCCGACGTCGCCGCGCCACAGGTGGCCGCCGCCGGGGTCTTCGACGTGCACGCCCAGCAGCGGATGCGCGCCGGCGGTGCGGACGGTCCGGCGCGGCCAGAAGCGATCGTGTCGCCAGACCGGGCCGGGCAGCTCGACCGGCGGGGTCTGCGGCCGGGCGGCCAGCACACCGGGCCACCCGAGCACGTGCAGCCGGGCGAGGCTGGTCAGGAACGCCGTCCGCTCGTCGATCCGGCGGCTCGCCGACGGAAGGCCGAGCGCCCCGGACTGCTCGATCGCGGCCAGCGCCACGGGGTGCGGCGAGATCTCGACGAAGACGGTGTGCCCGTCGGCGACGGCCGCGGCCAGCGCCTGGCTGAACCGCACCGGACGGCGGATGTTCGCCGCCCAGTACTCGACGTCGAACGCCGGCTGTCCGTCGTGGACGCTGCTGTAGCACCGGATTCCGGGCGGGGCGGGGGTCACCCCGGCCACCGCGGCGCGGAACGGGCCGAGCACCGGCTCGACGGCGGCGGAGTGCCCGGCGCCGCCGACCGGCAGCCGCCGGGCGAGCCTGCCGAGGTTTTCGGCGTGCGTGACCACGGCTTCGACGTGCTCGGCGGTGCCGCTGACGGTGCACTGGGTGGGAGAGGCGTAGACGGCGATGGTGACGTCGGGGAATTCGGCGAGTTCGGACGGCGAGAGCTCGACGAGCGCCATCGCCCCGCCACCGCGCGCGTCGAGTTCGGCGAGCAGCCGCGCCCGGGCGGCCATGATCTTCAGGCCGTCGGCGACCTCGAGCGCCCCGGCCACCACGGCGGCGGCGACCTCGCCCATCGAGTGCCCGAGCACGGCGGCGGGGACGACGTGGTGCGCCCGCCAGAGGGCGGCCAGGGCGAGCTGCGTCCCGAACAGGGCGAGCTGCGTCGCGGCGAGGCCGGGGAGGTCGTGCTCGAGGGCTTCGCGCAGGGAGAACCCGGCTTCGGCGCGGAAAAGGGGATCGAGGGCGTCGATTTCGGTCCGGAAGGCGGGCTCGGAGCGGAGCAGCCGCCGGCCCATCCCGGCCCACTGCGAGCCATAGCCCGAGAAGACGAAGACGACACCGACCTCACCCAAGCGCCCCAAGGTGGCCTTGGCGGCCTTCGGTGCTCCTTCCGTGCCCCCGCCGCCACCCTCAACGGAAGCGCTTCGCGCTGCTGTCTCGTTCAACGCAACCAAAGCCACCTCGGGGCGCTTGCCGGCCAGGTCGCGCAGGGCCTCGACCACTTCGTCGCGGGTCTCGCCGACCACCACGCCGCGCACCGACAGGTGCTCCCGCCGGTGCGCCAGGGTCGCCGCGACCGCGTCGAGCGGTGCCGTGCCCTCCTCCAGCCAGTCCGCCAGCTCACCCGCCCGCGCCCGCAGCACCTCGGCCGACCGGGCCGAAAGCGCGAACACCTGCGGGCCGCCGTCACCCGGGCGGGGCGGGAACGCCGCCGCCGGCCACTCCTCCAGCACCACGTGCGCGTTCGTCCCGCCGAAGCCGAACGCCGACACCCCGGCCCGTGCGGTGCCGGAATAGCGCGGCCAGTCCGTCCCCGACGCCACCACCCGCAGCCCCGTGAAGTCGATGTGCGGGTTCGGCTCGCGGAAGTGCAGGCTCGGCGGCAGCCGCCGGTGCGTCATCGCCAGCACCACCTTGACCAGCCCGGTGATCCCGGCCGCGCCTTCGAGGTGCCCCAGGTTGCTCTTCACCGAGCCCAGCAGCAGCGGACGGTCCGCCGGCCGCCCCGCCCCGAGCACCGCCGCCAGCGCGCCCGCCTCCAGCGGGTCGCCCAGCGGTGTCCCGGTCCCGTGCGCCTCGACGTAGTCCACAGAGGACGGCTCGACGCCCGCCGTCGCGTAGGCGTCGCGCAGCAGCGCCGCCTGGGCGTCCGGGTTCGGCGCGGTCAAGCCGTTCGACCGGCCGTCGGAGTTCACCGCGCTGCCGCGGATCACCGCCAGCACCCGGTCACCCCGCGCCGCCCGCAACGGCTTCAGCACGACCACGCCGCACCCCTCGCCGCGGGCGATCCCGTCGGCGCCGGCGTCGAACGGCTTGCAGCGGCCGTCCGCGGCCAGCACCCCCGCCCGGTGGAAGCCGGCGGTGATGCCGGGCGAAAGCAGCACGTTCACCCCGGCGGCCAGCGCCGTCTCGCTCTCGCCGCGGCGCAGGCTCTGCACCGCCTGGTGCACCGCGACCAGCGACGACGAACACGCGGTGTCCAGCGTCAGGCTGGGCCCGCGCAGGTCGAGCAGGTACGACAGCCGGTTCGCCGCGATGCTCGCCGCCGCGCCGGTGCCCGCCCAGCCGTCGACCCCGGCGACGTCGGTCATCGTCAGCGAGCCGTACTCGGTGGCCGACAGCCCGACGAACACCCCGGTCCGGGTGCCGCGCAGCGTGGCCGGCGGGATCCCGGCGTGCTCCAGCGCCGCCCAGGCGACCTCCAGGAGGATGCGCTGCTGCGGGTCCATCGCCTCGGCTTCCCGCGGGGAGATCCCGAAGAACCCCGCGTCGAACCCGGCGACGTCGTCGAGGAACCCGCCGCGGGAGGGCACCCCGGCGAGGTCTTCGGCCGGGGCGAAGGTCTCCCACCGGCCTTCGGGGACGTCGCCGATGCCGTCGCCACCCGCGTCCAGGAAGCGCCAGAACGCCGACGGCGACTCGATCCCGCCGGGCAGCCGGCAACCGAGGCCGATGACGGCGATCGGTTCCCCTTCCTCGAGCGGGGACACGCAAGCCGCGCCGGCGTCCGAAGTGGACAGGTGGTCGGCGAGCGCGGCGATCGTCGGGTACTGCCACACCAGGGTCGGGGCCAGCGGGCGGCCGGCGAACTCGCCGAGCTCGGCCGCCAGGATCGTCGCGTCCCGGGAGGACAGCCCGGTTTCGTGCAGCGGCCGGTCGACGTCCACGTCGCCGACCCGCGCGAGGAGCCAGGCGCGGATCGCGGCGGCGTCCGGCGCGTTCACCCGAGCCGCCGGGTGGTGAGTGCACCGTCCAGGTAGGACAGCCGGCACCGGGCCCTGCTGATCTTGCCGCTGGAGGTGCGGGGCACTTCGCCCGGCGTAAGGAAGACGACGTCGTGCAGGCGCAGGCCGTGCCCCGCAGAGACCGCCGCCCGCAGGGCCGCCGCGGCCTCCGCGACCTCGGCGTCGGTGTTCTTCGCCCGTTCCAGGACGACCACCGCGGCTTCCCCGTCGTCGCCGTCGATGGCGAAGGCCGCGGCCGAGTGCGGCCGGACGGCCGGGTGCTCCTCGACGGTCTGCTCGATGTCCTGCGGGTAGTGGTTGCGGCCGTCGACGACGACCAGGTCCTTCAGCCGGCCCGTCACGAACAGCTCGCCGTCGAACACCACGCCGAGGTCGCCGGTCGCCAGCCAGCCCTCGCCGGTCTCCGGATCGAGCGGGGGCAGGGCGAAGGTGGCCGCCGACTGCTCGTCCCGGCCCCAGTAGCCACGGCCGACGTTCGGGCCGCTGACCCGGATTTCGCCGACCTCGCCCGGTGCGGCGGGCCGCCCGGTCACCGGGTCGGCGATCAGCACCCGCTGCCCGGCCGGGCGGCCGCACGAGACGAGCGTGGTAGCAGACCCGCTCGCGGCGGGCGGCACCGCGTACCCCGCGGCGAGCCGGGCCCGGTCGAACGTCACCTGCCGGGGCAGCTTTCCCGCGTCCGTCACGGAAACCAGCACGGTGGCCTCGGCCAGGCCGTAGGAGGAGCGGTGCACCTCCGGGCGCAGCCCGCAGCCGGCGAAGGCGTCGTGGAACTTCGCGATCGTGGCCGGCAGCACCGGTTCGCTGCCGTTGATCAGGGAGACGACCCGGCTCAGTTCGAGGTAGCTCTTCTCGGCCTCGGTGACGCGGGAAGCGCAGTAGGCGTAGGCGAAGTTGGGGGCCGCGCTGATCGCGCCGGGGCTGGCCGAGAGCGCCCGCAGCCAGCGGGCGGGCCGTTCGAGGAACGCCAGCGGGTCCATCAGCACCGACTCCAGGCCACCGGCGATCGGGGCGCCGATGCCGAGGATCAGCCCCATGTCGTGGAACAGCGGCAGCCAGCTGACCGTCGAGGTGCTCCCGCTTTCGGCGCCGTAGGCCGCGCACGCCTGACGGGCGTTGGCGAGCACGTTGCGGTGGGTCAGCACGACCCCGGCCGGCGAACGCGTCGAGCCGGACGTGTACTGCAGGTACGCCGGGGCGTCCGGATCGGGCTCCGGCCACTCGCGCGGCCCGGCCGCCGGCACGGCGTCGACGTCGACCACCACCGGGCCGACCGGGGAACCGGCGAGGAACCGGGTGACCTCTTCGCGGTCCCCGGCCGTGGTCAGCACGACGCGCGGGCCGCAGTCGGCGAGCGCCGCGGCCAGCCGGCCCGCGTGCCCGGGCAGGCCGGGTGCGAACAACGGCACGGCGACCAGTCCCGCCCGCAGCGCCCCGAGGAACGCGACGACGTAGCCGGTGGACTGCCCGGCCAGCACCGCCGCCCGCTCCCCCGGACCGGCCACTTCGGACAGCCGGGCCGCGACCGCCTCGACCCGCTCGTCGAGCTCGCGCCAGGTGAGCCTGACCGCCCGGCCGTCGGCGCTGTCGCGGTGGTCGAGGTGGGTCACGGCGATCCGGTCGCCGAGGCGGCGCGCCCAGTGACCCAGCAGGGTCGCGAACGACTCGCCCGCGGCAACGGGGGCACCGGTGCGGAGAACCGGCCGGGGAATGGTTTCCAATGCATCCTCGCAGAGAGCGTTTACCGGCGCAGTGAATAGCCGCCCCGGTGCGGTTGTCAACGATTCGAACTCGGATACTCATGGGGAAACGGGTTACGGGACAGCACGTTTGTCACGCGGCGACGAGGTCTGCGCGGGCCGGGTCTTCGGCACGCGCACGGCCAGCAGCGCACCGGCGAACGTCAACCCGGCCGCGGTGAGCAGGCCCGCGGTGTAGCCGCCGGCCAGCGCGGCCCCGGTGGGGACGCCCGCGTCGAGCCGCGCCGCGCGCACCGACGTGAGCACCGCGCCGATCAGCGCCACGCCGAGCGCGCTCGACAATTCCCGGGCCGCGGTGAGCAATCCCGACGCCGTGCCGGAATACCGCGGCGCCACCACGTCGAGCGCGTGCGACGTCATCGGGACGGTGAAGGCCGAGCCGGCGCCGATCAGGACCATGCCCGGCACACGCGGCCACAACAGGGGGACGTGGTTCACCGCGGCGAGGGCGAGCAGTCCCGCGCCCACCACGACCAGCCCGGCCGCCACCGTCCGGAGTGGACCGTGGCGGGCGACGGCGGCGGGCACCAGCGGCGTCGCGGCCACGACCGCCACCGCCACCAGGGCCAGTGGCAGGCCGGCGCCGGCCGGGCCGAGCCCGAGGAAGTCCTGGTGCAGCAACGGCGTGAAGAAGAAGACCCCGGAGATCCCCAGTCCCCACAGCAGCTGCAGGCCGAGCGAACCCACGAAGACCCGGTCCCCGGTCAGGGCCGGCGGGACCAGCCGGGCCCGCGCCCGCCGTTCCCGGGCGAGGAAGGCCACCCCGGCCGCCGCCCCCGCGGCGAGCAGCGGAACCCGGAGCCCGGGTTCGGCCGGCGCGGTGGTGACCAGCACCAGGCTCGCCGTCACCAGGACCATCGCCGACGCCGGTGGCGCGCGGGTCCCGTCGTCCCGGCCGGGCGGCACGGTCCCGGGCAGCAGCACCAGCATCGCGGCCACGAACGGCAGGTTGACGAAGAAGATCCAGGCCCAGCCGCAGTATTCGCTCAGCACGCCGCCGAGCGCGGGGCCCAGCGCCAGCGCGGCCGCCAGGCAGGCCGTCCACACCGCCGCGCCGAGCGTCCGGCCGCGGACGTCGAGGTTGGTCCGCAGCAGGCTCAGCAGCCCCGGCACCAGGAACGCGGCGGCCACCCCCTGGAGCACGCGGGCGGCGACCAGCAGCCACGCCGAACCCGCCAGCCCGCCCACCGCCGCGCCGGCGCCGAACCCGAGGAGGGCACCGGTCAGGGCCGGGCGGCGGCCCCAGCGATCGACCAGCGCGCCGGCCACCGGCAGCAGCCCGGCGAACGGGAGCATGTACCCGAGCGCGATCCACTGCAGGGCCGTGACGTCGAGGGCGAGGTCCCGCGCGATGGAGGGCGCGCCCGCCGCGACGATCGTGTTGTCCAGGGTCGTGACGAACGAGCCGAGCGCGAGCACGGCCAGGGTGCGCCGGGTCATCGCGTGCTCCCCACCAGCTCGCCGGCGGCCGCGGCCCGGCGGCGCGGGAACCACCAGTTCGCCGCGCCCAGCCGGGCCATCACCGCGGGGACGAGCACGCACCGGACGACGACGGCGTCCAGGAGCACGGCGACGGTCAGCCCGACGCCCGCCTCGCGCACCACCCGCGCGTCGACGAAGGCGAACGACACGAACACCAGCGCCATGATCACCGCGGCCGCGGTGATGGTCCGGCCGGTCGCCGCGACCCCGTCGACGACGGCCGCGCGGGTGTCGCCGTGGCGGCGCCAGGCCTCCTGGATGCGGGCGATGAGGAAGACCTCGTAGTCCATCGACAGCCCGAACAGCCCGGCGAACAGGAACACCGGCAGGTACGGCTCGATCGGGGCGCCGAAGGCGAACACCACCGCGCCGGTGGTCGCGGCCGCGGTCAGCAGGTTCATCACCGCCGCGGTGAGCGGGATCAGCACGCTGCGGAACACCCAGGCCAGCAGCAGGACCGAAATGCCGACGACGGCGGCGAGGAACAGCGGCAGCCGGGCGGTGATGGCCGCGGAGAAGTCGGCCCGGGCCGCGACGACCCCGCCGACGTGCGCGTCCGGGCCGCCGACGACCGTGGCCATCACCCGCGTCGAGGCGAGCAGCTCGCCGGTGGCCGGATCGCCGGGCGCGGTCCGCGGGAACACGGTGAGCAGCCAGCCGCCGCCCGGCAACGTGGTCGGCGGGCCGACGTCGGCGCTCGCGAGCAGCGCTGCCCGCAGCATGCCGACCGAGTCGCCGTGGGTCCCGACCACCAGCAGCGGCGCGTCCGCGCCCGGCCCGAAGCCTTCTTCCAGCAGCTCGGCGGCGGTGCGCGTGACGCTGCCGGGCGGGTCGAGCGCGGCGTCCGGCACGCCGAGCCGCAGCCCGGTCATCGGGAGCGCCAGCACGGCGACGACCAGCAGGGCCGCGACGGTGTACGGCCCGGGGCGCGCGGTCACCGACCGGGCGAGCCGGGCCCACCGGCCGTCCCCGCCGTCGGGGCGCAGGCGCATCCGGCGGGCGGCCGGGCGCAGCAGCGCGGGCAGCAGGGTCAGCGCGGCGAAGGCGGTCAGCAGCACCGAGACCGCGGCGGCGACCGCGATCCCGTTCAGGAACGGCAGGCCGACGGCGAACATCCCGGCCAGCGAGACGCACACCGTGACACCGGCGAAGACCACGCTGCGGCCGGAGGTCGCGGCCGCGACGGCCAGCGCGGCCGCCGGTTCGGCGCCGTCGCGGCGGCCCTGCCGGTAGCGGGTGAGCACGAACAGCGCGTAGTCGACGCCGACGCCGAGCCCGAGCAGTGCGGCGATCTCGGTGCTGATCTTCGGCACGGTCGTGACGTGCGACAACAGCGTCACCGCGGCGAGGGCACAGCCCACCGAAACCGCCGCGGTGAGGACCGGGAGCAGCACGCAGGTCACCGAGCCGAAGGCCACCAGCAGCACCACGGCCGCGGCGAGCAGGCCGAGCCCGGCGTTGCCCAGGTCGGGCGCGGCGGCCGTCATCGCGGCGAGCTCTCCGGAGGCACCGGCGGTGAGCCCCCCGGCGGCGCGGACGGCGGCGGCGAACGCGTCCGCTGTGTCCTGCCCGAGCTCGGTGGCCGGCGCGTCGAAACGCACGGTGAGCACCGCGGTCCGCCGGTCGGCGGACACCTGACCGGGCGGCGGCTCGACGGACCCGACGTGCGGCACCGCTGCCAGCCGCGCGGCGAGCGCGTCGAGCCGGGCCCGGCCGGGACCGCTGTCGACCGGGCCGTCCGGCGACCGGACGACGACGCGTTCCGCGGCGCCGCCGGAACCGGTGCCGCGCAGCAGGTTCGCCGCCGCGGTGCTGTCCGCGGCCGGCAGGTCGACGGTGTCGCGGAAGGCCGCGCCGGTGTGCAGCGCGGCGGAACCCAGGCCGCCGAGGGCCAGCAGCCACAGCACGATCACGACGCCGGCCCGGCGGAAACACCAGGAAACGAGCGCCGTCATCGGGTTTCTCCTCACGCGTGCCGGTTGATCACGCTAACAACCGGACGGGGCGCGAAGATACCGCCTGAGTTCACAAATCGGATCCCGGAAACCTTTGCCGCAGTTAGTGTTCCGGCTTTGTCTGGGACGTGACAAACTCCGGTGCGGGCGTTGGTCCCGGCGTGACAGAACCCGTTCCCGGGGCAGGGACGCCGGTTGCCAAGTCCGATCCCGTGTGAGTACATGACGTTCGCGCCGACGAGGGCGCGAAGTCTCCACGCGGCGCGGCAAGGGGTGTCAGGCATGAGCCGGACGATCACGCAGGCGGCGATCCCGCACCCGCGGGGCACCGGCCGCGCGCGGCAGCTGTGGTGCTCGCTGCCGACGGAACTCGCCGGGCGCTTCCGGGCGCACGCCGACCCGCTCGCCCGGCGGATCCTCGACGAGGTCCAGAAGGCCGTCCCCGAGTACGCCAAGCCGCTCGAGGGCGAATTCGGCAAGATGATCGTGCTCGCGATCGAGCAGGCCGTGCTCAGCTGCATCGACAGCATCGAGGACCTGGCGTCCACAAAGGACGACTGGGCGGAGCTGTTCGTGGAGGTCGGCAAGCGCGTCCACCACGACGGCGGCAGCCTCAACTCCCTGCAGGCCGCCTACCGCGCGGGCGGGCGCGCCGCGTGGCGCTACATCGCCGAAGTGGGACAGGCCCACCGGTTCCCGGCGGCCGTGCTGTGCGTCGGCGCGGAAGCCATTTTCGCCTACGTGGAGGAGATTTCCTCGTATTCGGTCGAGGGGTACACCTTGGCGCAGGCGATGGCGGCCGGCACGCTCGAACGACGCCGGCGCAGGCTGTTCGAGCTGCTGCTCGCCACCCCACCGTCGTCCCCGGCCACACTGGCGACGATGGCCAAGGCGGCGCAGTGGCCGATGCCGGAGCGGGTCGTGGTCGTCGCCCTCGACCCGCGGGCCGGCCAGCACCCGCCGCCGTCCCCCCAGCTGCCGCCCGACGTGCTGGTGGACCTCGACGGCCCCGAGCCGTGCCTGCTGACCCCGAATCCCGACCGCGACCTGAGAGGCCTGGAGGGCCGCCTCCCGGGCTGGCGAGCGGCGGTCGGCCCCCGGGTCCACCCGGCGGAGGCGGCGAAGTCCCTGCTGTGGGCCCACCGCACCCTCGACCTGGTCCGCCGCGGCCTGGCGGGCGACACCCCGGTGACCCACACGGCCGACCACCTGGCCACGCACTGGCTGTTGCTGGACCGCTTCCTGCTGGACGAGCTGTCGGCGACGGCGCTGGCCCCGTTCGCGGGCCTGACGGTGAAGCAGCAGACGCGGCTGGCGGAAACGTTGCTGAGCTGGCTGGAGCACAACGGGAACACGCCGGAGATCGCACAGGCGCTGCGGATCCACCCCCAGACGGTCCGCTACCGCGTGAGCCAGCTGAGCGAGCTCTTCGGCGACCGGCTGGCGGACCCGGCCAGGCGGTTGGAGATCCAGATGGCGCTGCGCGCCCACCAGCTGCTGGGCACCCGCCCGACAACCGAACACCGCGACGGTTGAGGGTGCGGGCGCCGGCCACGGGGCCGCGGCCGGCGCCGCAGCCACGACTTCGCGCCACCGGGCGGCGGCCACACAGCCCGGCCACCAGGGCCAAGGCCGGGCCACCCGGCGATCATGCCCGCGGCGCAGCCACCAAGCGGTTCGGCCACCGGGCGGCGGCCCGGCCGTCGCGCACTCCGAAGCGTTCCCGGCCGCCAAGCAGTTCGGCCGCCGCGCGGCCCGGCCGTCGCGCACTCCGAGGCGTTCCCGGCCGGGCGGGGCAGGCGATCGCGGTTCCGGCCCATCCCCCAGCCCGAAGTGCGTGCCCTTCTTGACCGCGCGGGGCGGGCGATCCTAAGGTCTTCCCAAGGCTGTTAGCGCTAACAGTCGCTTGGAGGAGCCACCGATGACCGCATCCGAGCTCGCCCGGGAGTTGTTCGGCCGGGTCGACGGCACCGATGTCCACCGGTACACCTTGGGCCGACCCGGGGGCCTGGTTGTGCGCGTGCTCGACTACGGCGGGGTCATCCAGTCGCTGGAGGCGCCGGACCGTGCCGGGCGGACCGCCAACGTCGTTCTCGGCTTTGCGGACCTCGGCTCCTACGTCGCCAACAACCGGCCCGGTGCGGACCGGGTGTTCCTGGGCGCGGCGATCGGCCGGTTCGCCAACCGGATCGCCGGGGGCACCTTCACCCTCGACGGCGTCCAGTACCGGGTGCCCCTGAACAACGGCAAGAACAGCCTGCACGGTGGCCCCGCCGGGTTCGACACGCGGATCTGGTCCGCCACCGAGATCCGGGACGGGGACGGCGTTGCCGTGCAGCTCACGCTGGTCAGCCCGGACGGTGACCAGGGCTACCCCGGCCGGCTCACCACCGAGGTCACCTACCGCGTCGACGCGCGCGAGCGGCTGCGCATCACCTACCGCGCCACCACCGACGCGCCGACCGTCGTCAACCTGACCAACCACACCTACTGGAACCTGGCCGGCGAAGGGTCGGGCGACGTCCACGACCACCGCCTGGAGATCGCCGCGAGCCGGTTCTGCCCGACCGGGGACGATCTGATCCCGGCCGGCGACCCGGTTCCGGTCGACGGGACCCCGTTCGACTTCCGCCGGCCGGTGCCGATCGGTGCCCGCGTCGGCGAGCCCGACCCGCAGCTGGTCATCGGCCAGGGTTACGACCACAACTGGGTCCTCGACGACGGTGCGCCGTTCGCCGCCCGGGCGTGGGACCCGGCGTCCGGGCGGCTGCTCACGATGTGGACGACCGAGCCCGGCCTGCAGTTCTACTCGGGCAACTACCTCACTTCGGCGCTGACCGGGACGAGCGGCCGCCCGTACCACCGCGGCGCCGGCTTCGCGCTGGAGGCCCAGCACTTCCCGGACTCCCCCAACCGCCCGGACTTCCCCAGCACGGTGCTGCGGCCCGGCGCGATATACCACCAGGAGACGGTGTTCGCCCTGACCACCGCGGACGAGCCGCCGGTGGCGTGAGCGACACTCGCGGGGCGCGCGCCCGGCACCGCCGCTAGCCTCGCCGGTCATGGGAGATCTTTCCGCCGTCGCCGCGGACCTCGCGCCCACCGGCACGCTGCGCGCCTCGATCAACCTCGGCAATCCCGTGCTCGCCCACGGCACCCCGGCGGACCCGGGCGGGGTCACGGTCGACCTCGCGCGCGAAGTGGCCGCGCGGCTGGCCGTCCCGGTGGCGTTCGGCTGCTTCGACGCGGCCCGCAAGTCGTTCGAGGCGCTGACCTCCGGCGAGGCCGACCTGGGCTTCCTGGCGATCGAGCCCGCCCGCGCGGCCGAGGTGGCGTTCACGGCGCCGTACGTCGTCATCGAAGGCGTGTACGTGGTGCCGGACGGCTCGCCGTTCACCTCGCCGGCCGACGTCGACCGGCCGGACGTCCGCATCGGGGTCAAGGAGGGGTCCGCCTACGACCTGTACCTGACCCGGACCCTGCGGCAGGCCACGATCGTGCGCGGCGAGGACGGCGTCCGGGCCTTCGAGGACGGCGGCCTGGAGGTCGCCGCCGGGATCCGCCTGCCGATGATCGCCTACGTCGCCGGCCACCCCGGCACCCGCGTGCTGCCGGGACGCTTCATGGAGATCAGGCAGGCGGTCTGCACCACCCCGGACCGCCGCCCGGAGACGATCGCGTTCCTGCACGAGCTGGTCGAAGAGCTGAAGGCCACCGGGTTCGTCGCCGACGCGCTGCGCCGCGCGGGCCAGGACGCCACGGTCGCCCCGCCCGCCTGAGCGGCGCTATTTGCCGGTCACGCCGTCGATCAGCTCGCGGCCGATGTCCAGGTGCCCGGCGTGCCGGGCGAAGCTCTGCACCAGGTGGCACAGGATCCACGCGAACGTCGGGTGCTCTTCGGCACCGGCGCGGCGGGTCGTGCGGACGGCCCGGGCGGCCAGCGGCGTGACGGCGGCCAGCCGGGCGCAGTTTTCGCGCTCCGCGAGGAAGAACGCGGTGATGTCCGCCGACGGTTCCTCCGGCGCGACGAACCACTGCTGCTCGGCGGTGCCGGGCCAGGAGAAATCGACGTCCTCGCCGGCGAACAGGTACCGGATCCAGAAGCGTTCGGTGCAGGCGAGGTGCTTGACCATGCCCAGCGGTGTCCAGCCCGACGGCAGCACGCTCCGCCGCAGATCGTGTTCGGAGAGACCGTCGAGCTTGCGCAGGACGGCGACGGCGCTGTGGTCGAGGTAGCCCAGCAGCAGCGCGCGCGGATCGGCCAGGGTGGGTGGGGGTTCGGGCGTCTCGACCATGATCGAAAAGCTACTGGGCGGCGGCCCGCGAAGCCGTGCTCCCGCGCCCTCACGAGGGGGTGACCCGGGCGGAAAACGAGGTGACGCGCCACCGGAACAGAGCCGATCCGGCTCCCCTCCGTATCGCTTGCCCATCACTGCCGTCATCGGTCCGACATTGCGTCTTCTCGACGGTCGCAACGAGTGCTACGTTCCAGGGGCGTCCAGGTCGAGACCGAGGAGCTGCGATGAAGCTTTCTCCCAGCGCCCACACCGACTCGTTCTGCCGCGACCGGCTGCCGCCCGGCGACCAGTGGCCGCGGCTGGTGTTCGACCTGCCGGAGCTGCACTACCCCGACCGTCTCAACGCCGCGACGGCGCTGCTCGACGAGACCGCCGCCCGCCTCGGCCCGGACCGCCCCTGCCTGCGCTCACCCCACGAGACGTGGACCTACGGCGAAGTCCTGGCCCGCGCCAACCGGATCGCCCGCGTCCTCACCGCCGACCTCGGCGTCGTGCCGGGCAACCGCGTGCTCCTGCGCGGCACCAACACGCCCTGGCTCGCGGCGTGCTGGCTCGGCGTGCTGAAGGCCGGCGCCGTCGCCGTCACGACCATGCCGATGCTGCGCCGCGGCGAGCTCGACAAGATCGCCGACCGGGCTCGGCCCACGGTGGCCCTGTGCGACGAGCACCTGCTCGACGAGCTGCCGCCCGGCCTGCCGGTGGTGCCCTACAGCAGCACCAGGCCCAACCGCACCGGCCTCGAAAGCACCGGACCCGAAAGCACCGGACTGGCGGAACGCTGCGCCCGGCACCCGGCCACCTTCGCCGACGTGCCGACCGCCGCCGACGACGTCGCCCTGCTCGCCTTCACCTCCGGCACGACCGGGACCCCGAAGGCGACCATGCACTTCCACCGCGACCTGCTCGCCATCGCCGACACCTTCTCCCGGCACGTCGTTCAGCCCACCCCGGACGACCTGTTCTGCGGGACCCCGCCCCTGGCCTTCACCTTCGGCCTGGGCGGCCTGCTGGTGTTCCCCCTGCACGCCGGCGCGTCGGTGCTCCTCGTGGAGCGCGCGACACCCAAGGAGCTGGCCTCGATCGTCGCCGAGCACGGCGTGACGGTGCTGTTCACCGCCCCGACCGCCTACCGCGCGATCCTCGGCGCCGGCGACGGCCCCCTGCTGGCCGGCGTCCGCCGCGCCGTCTCCGCCGGGGAAGCCCTGCCCGCCGCCGTGGCCGAGCGCTACCGCGACACCGTCGGATCGCCGTTGATCGACGGCATCGGCAGCACGGAGATGCTGCACGTGTTCATCTCCGCGGCCGGCGACGACGCCCGCCCCGGCCGGACCGGCAAGGTCGTGCCCGGCTTCCGCGCCGCCGTGCTGGACCTCGACGGACGGCCGGCGCCGGACGGCACGCCCGGGCTGCTCGCCGTCCAGGGCCCCACCGGCTGCCGCTACCTCGGCGATCCCCGGCAGGCCGACTACGTGCGCGACGGCTGGAACCTCACCGGCGACACCTACGTGCGCGAACCCGACGGCTACTTCCGCTTCGTGGCGCGCAGCGACGACATGATCGTCTCCTCCGGCTACAACATCGCGGCTCCGGAGGTCGAGGAAGTGCTCCTGACGCACCCGGACGTCGACGAATGCGCTGTCGTCGGCACGCCCGACCCGGATCGGGGTGCGGTCGTGACCGCCTTCGTCGTGCTCCGGCCCGGTGTCGCCCCGGGCCCGGACGTCGTGCACGCCCTGCAGGAGCACGCCAAAGCCGTTGCCGCGCCGTACAAGTACCCGCGCCGGGTGCGCTTCCTCGACGCACTTCCGCGCAACGCCAGCGGCAAGCTGCAGCGGTACCTGCTGCGCGAGCGCTGACGGGGGTGGCGGGCCCGCTGCCGAGGTGGGGTGGCGGTGGGCCCGCCACGTCTGTGAGAGGACATGGCACCAGCGTAGCCGAGGATTCGAACACATGTTCAGGGCCATTCAGGTGGATTCCGGCTACGAAAAGTCACCACAAAGCCGCATTTTCCCGACGCGGCAACCCTTCCGAGTGACAAACAGTCCTCAGTGGACACTGCCGGACCACCGCGAACGAGCCCACGCCGCCACGCGGGACGTCGTCACGCGGGCCACCGGAGGAAGCACCCGATTCCCCGCCGCCACCGGCAAAACTCCTCACACCGCCCTGACCTGCACCGAGGACCATCACCCTGGCGCGCCGCCGAGGCGGTGACAACCCCCGCGACCGGACCCCATAAAGTCTTCGCGCAGCCATCGGAGGTGACCGCCCGCGTGCCCGACGTCGACTACTACGAGGTGCTCGGCCTCCGCCGCGACGCCACGGCGGCCGACGTCAAGGCGGCCTACCGCCGCCTCGCCAAGACCATGCACCCGGACGGCGGCGGCACGGTCGGCACGTTCCGCCTGCTGCGCGAGGCCTACGAGGTCCTGGGCGACCCGGTCGCCCGCGCCCGCTACGACGCCGGCGGCGCGACCGTGGTGCCGGTGCCGGTCCGCCCGCGGCCCCGGCGGCGCTTCGGCGACGAGCCCGGCTTCGTCCCCGACCTGCCCGAACTGGACGCCGAGGACCTGAGCTGGTGGCACTTCGCCGGGGAGGACACCCGGATGCGCCACGGCCGCCGCGGCGGGCCCGGGCACACGCCGGTGGTGGTCGCGGTCGCCGGGATGGTGCTGGTGCTCCTGCCGCTGGTCACCGGCGTCGGGTTCAGCACGCCGGTGCTCATCGTCTGGCTGCTCCTCACGGCCGGCACGGCGCTGCTGGTCCAGCGGCTGGCCCGCGGCTACCTGCGGGCCGCGAAGGCGCGCGAGGCGTACGCCGAGGAGTTCGGCGGCCGCACGGTCTTCGGCGCTCCCGGCACCGAGCGCGACGAGCTGGCCGAGCGGCTCACCGCCGACCTGCTCGAGGGCTACCTGACCCGGCTGCCGGGGGCCCGCATCTTCCACGGGCTGGCCTGGCCGGGCTCGGTGTTCGCCGACGTCGACCACGCGGTGCTGTGCGGGAAGCGGCTGGTGCTCATCGAGTCGAAGCTGTGGCTGCCGGGCCACTACGAGACGGCCGAAGACGGCAGGCTGCTGCGCAACGGCCGCCCGTTCCGCGGCGGCGGCAGCCGGCTCGCGGAGAGCCTGGCGGCCTACCGCGGCCTGCTGCCGGGGGTGGCGCTGCGGGGCGCGATGATCGTGTACCCGAGCCGCAGCGGCGAGCTGACCACGGCGGACCCGGGCGAGCTGGCGGTCGCCCCGATGACGCCGGAGGAGTTCCTGCACGAGATCGGCGAATGGCTGGCCGCGGATCCGTCCACTGTGGACCACGAGACGCTGCGCACGATGCGCGACCAGGTGGTCGGGGGCGGCCGGGCGGCATGAGCAGCCCCCGATTTCCACGCTGCCCGAGTGCACCGGCGGATTTGGAGCCTGAACGCGGCGCCGACCCCGCGGCGGCTCCGGATGCCCCCGCTCGATGCGGCGCCACCGCCGCAGGCGGCCGGGCGGCGTGAGCCCCGCCGCCACCCTCGGCACCGTGCTCCTGGCCTACCTCCCGGCCGCGATCTCCCCCGGCCCCAACTTCGTCCTCATCGTCCACACCGCCGCCACCGGGACCCGGCGGACAGCCGTGGCGATCGCGCTCGGCGTCGTCGCCGCGGGCGGGCTGCTGGCCGCGGTCGCCGTCTTCGGGCTGGGCGGCCTGCTCGCCCGCACGCCGTGGCTCGCGACCGTGTTGCGCGTCGCCTGCGGCGGCTACCTGGCCTGGCTGGGGGCGCGGCTGTGGTGGCGGCCCCGCGCGCCCGGCGATCCCGGGGAACCGGCGGCTCGTCGCGGCAACGCCTTCGGCCGCGGCGTCTTCAGCAACCTCACCAACCCCAAGGCCGCCGCGTTCTTCGGCAGCGTCCTCACCGCCGCCCTGCCGCCCACCGAGCCCACCGCCGTCAAGGCCGCCGCCGTCGGGCTGATCGTCGCCGCCTCGGCCGCCTGGCACCTGAGCGTCGCCCTGCTGTTCTCCTCCCCCGCCACCCAGCGCTGGTACGCCCGCGCCGGACCGGCCCTCAACCGCGTCGTGGGCACGATCCTCGTCGTCCTCGGCGTCACCCTCGCCCTGACGCCGTGAAGGCCTCCCCGCGCGAGCGAGGAGGCCTTCACGAACGAAACGCGCTACTACCGGACGCCGCCCGACGCGCGCTGCTTCTGCGCGTGCGCGGAGCGGGTGCAGACCTCGCCCACGTCGACCGTCTGGCCGCGGTCGGCGTAGACGTCCGCCACGCCGACGAGCTTGCCGCTCGGCGACGAGCAGGTCAGCTGGTAGGCCTCCTTCGTGCCGTACGTCGGCGGGGTCGGCGACGAGAACGAAACGTCGCCGGTCCAGTCGTCGACCGCACCCGGGTTCGCCTGGTCGTAGTTGACCACCACGGCCTTGTAGTCACCCGCCGGCGGGTCGAACAGCACGGCGTGCTCGGACGTCGTGCCGCCGTTCGCCGACGAGCTGACCAGGTTGCCCGCCGAGTCGTAGATGTAGAGGTCCCAGTCGGTCGAGGTGCTCGCCCAGTTGATGTTGACGCTGAACTTCCCGTTGTCGACCTTCGGCAGGCCGTCGACGTGGAAGGTGAACGAGTCACCCGAAGGGTCGGTCGGGTAGTTCTGGTTGATCGGCGGCACACCCGCCGGGTTGGCAACCGCGAAGCCCTGCTGCGCCGGGCCCTGCGGGTCGCGCCCGTACCGGCCGGCCACGTACGGCCGCGTCGACGGGTTGACCGACCACGCGAAGCGCCCGCCGGTGGCGGTGAACTTCGAGTTCAGGTCGTCGGTGATGTAGATCGGCGGCTTGGTGGAGCCGTCGGGCTGGATCACCGGCGACGTCGGCGTCTGGAACGTCTTGTGCAGCTTGAGCTGGTAGTTCTTCGGCGCCGAGCCGATCAGCGTCGAGTGCTGCTGCGGGTCGGCCGCGTTGCCGAGCATGTCCAGGAACGCCTGCCGGTTGCCGCCCTTGCCGGCGCCGGCCGCGGGGGCCAGGCCCTCGTACTCGGCCACGACGCTGTCGGCGTACGGGCCGTGGAAGCCGTTGCCGCCGACCTCGATGGTGAAGCCCCAGCCGCCGGTGGCCCAGTACGACCAGTCCTCGGTGGTGCCGGTGGTGTCGTAGAGCGCCCAGCTCGGCTCGCTCGTGTAGCCGTTGCGCGAGGCCAGCTTGTCGCCGAGGGCCTTGTACTGCGGCTCCTCCAGCGGCGGGCGGACGTCGGCCACGCCCGGCGGGCGCAGCACCAGCGCGGCGACGGTGTGCATCGTCAGCAGGTTCGTCACCTGGCGCGAGGACACGATCGAGCGCACGTTCCGCACCTCGGGCTCGCTGAACGGCGCGGACCCGCGGAAGGTGTCACCGCTCCAGGCCAGCTCGGCGCCGTTGCCGCCCCAGAAGCCGCCGTAGTTGCGGTTCGGGTCGGTGCCGCGGACGCGGCCGCCCGGGTTCGCCTTGCAGACGCCGGTCGCGAACTGCGGCGGCGAGTCGTTGACGTTGCAGTTCTTGCGCTTCATCTCGTAGTCGAACCTGGTGAAGTCGCCCTTGGGCTCGGCCTCGCGGGAGATCTCGAAGCCGTCCGGGTTGATGATCGGCACGACGATGTTGCGCGTCTTGCTCACCATCGACCGGATCGCCGGGTCCTTGGCGTAGCCGTTGACCAGCTCGTACGCCCACTCCATGACGTGCTCGCCGGCCGGCCACTCCCGGGCGTGGTGCACGCCCATGGTGAAGTTCACCGGCTTGCCGTCGGTCAGGTTCTTCACGTCGGTGGCGATTTCGACGCCGACGACGTCCCGGCCTTCCCACGTCGACTCCGGCATGGTGAACGCCGAGACCAGGCTCGGGTTCTTGCGGGCCAGTTCCTTCATCTCGAAGTTGTACTCGTAGAGGTGCCGGTAACTGGTCCGCCCGGACGGCAGCGCCGAAGCGGCCGTCTTGGCGGCGTACTGGCGGTCGGTCTTCGCGTCCTGCACGGACTTGGCCGACAGGTCCGCTTCGACGACCTTCGACTTGAAGCCGCTGTCCGCCAGCGTCTTGCGGTCGGCGTCGCCGGCGAGGACGACCTCGACCCCGGTCGCGTCACCCTTCTCCGTGACGTCGAGGCCGAGGGCGGTCAGCTTGTTCTTGTCGGCGCGCGTGGGCGTCTCGACGCGGACCAGCTCGGCCCGCTGGGTCGCCGGGGCCGCGCCGGTCGGCGTGCCCTGCGGCGTCAGCGCCAGGAAGTCGACCCCCAGCTGCGCCTGGCCGGCCGAGCCGCCGTAGCGGCAGCCCTGGACGACGAGTTCCTGCCCCTTCTTCACGAAGCTTTCGGCGAGTTCGCGAGTGCGCAACGCCGCCGAGGCGGCGACCACCGCACCGGTGGCCTTGTCGAAGACGGCGACGTCCCAGTCGCCTTCCGCGCCCTGCGCCGGCTTGAGCCGGGCCTGGACCAAGCCGTCCACGGTGGACGTCAGCTCGCGGCGGTCGGTGCCCGAAGTCCCCTTGGGCAGTACTTTCTCGAAGCACGAGCGGGCCACCGACTTGTCGGCGCGCAGGATGTTCTGCGCCGCGCCCGCGGTGCCGGACGGCAACGCGACGAACGCTCCGGCCAGTGCGACGGCCGAAGCCAGCATCACCAGCCGTCTTGGTGAATTCCCCACAGGAACAGACCTCCTCGACACAGACCGGCACGCACGGACGTACCGGAACCGGGCGACCTTAATGGAGGAAATCGGGCCGCGGACACCGCCGTAAGTCGTACAGCGTTCAACCCGCCCGGCACTTTCACCGGGAGTTCAACCACCGGTCGGCTACTGTCGGTCCATGGTCACGCTCCCTGCGCGACGGGTGTCGGTCGCGGTCTCGCTGACGGGCATCGCGGCCCTGGTGCTCGGCGCCGGTCTCGTGCTGCTGCTGCAGGTCATCCCGCCGACGGACGAAATCAGCGTCACCCGCCGCACGATCAGCGAATACGGCTTGTCCGACCACAAGTGGGTCTTCGACCTCGCGGTGGTCCTGGTCGCCCTCGGCTCGGCGGCCGGCTTGGCGGCCGTGCGCCACCAACGACGGCTCCCGGTGGCCGCGGCCGTGCTGGGGACACTGTGGACGGTCGGGCTGCTGGTCATCGTGGCGTTCCCCAAACCGGACTGGGCGACGGTCTCCCGCGCGGACTTCGGCGGCACGCTGCACCGGATCGCGAGCGTGGTGGCGTTCGTGGCCCTGCCGCTGGCGGTCCTGGTCGCGGCGCGCACGGCGTTCCCGTCGTCGCCCTGGCGCCGCCGGCTGGCGGTGGCGCTGGCGATCGGTTCGCTGGGCTGGTTCGCGGTGATCCTGGGCGCGGTGGTGGTCGCGGCGGCGGAAGACGGTCGCTGGTGGACGCTCATCCCGCTCGGCCTGGTGGAACGCGGGATGGCGCTGACGGAGCTGGTCGCGCTGGGCGTGCTCCTGGCGCCGGTCGGGGCGAGGTCCGGACGACCGGAACCGCCCGCGCACGGGCGTCGGCAACCTACACTGTAGGTACGCCGACCGGAGGGGATGTCATGCCCGGAGCCCTGGCCTGGACGAAACCCGTGGTGCGCTGGGGGCTCGGCCACGCGCTTCCCCGCACCGTGCTGCGCCGCGAGGCCAAGCGCGGTGACCTCCAGGGCCGGATGGTGGTCGACGCGGCCGAAGGCCGGGACCTCACCGGCCTGTTCGACGAGATCCGCGGCGCCGGCCCGCTCGCGCGCACGCGCTTCGGCTGGATGACCACCACGCACGCCGCGGTCCGGGAAGTGCTCTCCAGCGAGGACTTCCGCGTCGGCGTCCTCGGGTCCGACGGCTCGGCGCTCGGCCGGCTCGTCGAGTGGTCGGCCGGCGAGCACCTGCACCCGGTGCGGCCGCCGTCGCTGCTGGCGGTCAACCCGCCCGAGCACACCCGCTACCGCAAGCTGGTCACCGGCGTGTTCACCGTGCGCGCGGTCGAGCAGCTGCGCGGCCGGGTGCAGGAGATCGCGGACGGCCTGCTCGACGCGCTCGACCCCGGCGCCCCGGCCGACCTCGTGGCGGCCTACTGCGGGCTGCTGCCGGTGACGGTGATCAGCGAAATCCTCGGCGTGCCGCCGTCCGACCTCGGCAAGGTGCTCTCCCTCGGCGCCGCCGCGGCGCCCAGCCTGGACCTCGGGCTCGGCTGGCGCACCTTCCGCGACGTCGAAACCGCGCTGGCCGAGTTCGACACCTGGCTGGGCGAGCACCTCGACCACCTGCGCCGCCACCCCGGTGACGACCTGTTCAGCAAGCTCGTCGCCGCCCGGGACGGCGGCGTCGGGCTCACCGAGACGGAGCTGAAGTCCACCGCGGGCCTGGTGCTGGCGGCCGGGTTCGAGACGACCGTCAACCTGCTCGGCAGCGGCATCGCCCTGCTCGCCGGCGACCCCGCGCAGCTCGCCGTGCTGCGCGAACGGCCGCAGCTGTGGGGCAACGCCGTCGAGGAGGTGCTGCGGTACGACCCGCCGGTCCTGCTGACCGGCCGCGTGGCCACCCGCGCGACCGAGGTCGCCGGCGTGCCGCTGCCGCGCGGGGCGCTGGTCACCACCGTGCTGGCGGGCGCCAACCGCGACCCGCGGGTGTTCGCCGAGCCGGGCGTCTTCGACGTCGCCCGCAGCGGCGCGCGCGACCACGTGACGTTCGGCGCCGGCCGCCACCACTGCCTGGGTGCGTCGCTGGCGCGGATGGAGGGCGAGATCGGGCTGCGCACGATCTTCGACCGGTTCCCCGGCCTGCGCGTGCTGCCCGGCGGCCGGCGCCGGTCGACGCGCATCCTGCGTGGCTACGAGACCCTGCCCGCGGTGCTCGCGCCGTGACCCGGCGGGGCCGTCCACCCACGGGCGTCCTGTCGCGGGAACGGATCCTGCTCGCCGGGCTCGCCCTGGTCGACGAAGAGGGTTTGGACGCGGTCGGCATGCGCAAGCTGGCCCGGCGGCTCGGCGTCGACCCGATGAGCCTGTACAACCACGTCGACGGCAAGGACGCGTTGCTGGACGGGATCGCCGAAGTCCTGCTCGCCGGGGTTCCCGCGCCGCCGGCGAACGCGGGCCTGCGGGAGACGATGTCGGCGCTGGCGCGCGGGTTCCGGGCCGCGCTGCTCGGCCACCCGCGCGCGGCGCCGCTCGTGCTCACCCGCCGGCTCGCGTCGATGACGGCGCTGGGGCCGGTGGAGGCGGTGCTCGCACCGCTGCTCGCGGCGGGTGTGCCGCCCGAGCGCGCGGTGCACGGGCTGCGGGCCGTGCTGGCGTTCCTCATCGGCACGCTGATGCGCGAGGTCGGCGCCGCGCCGACCTTCGGCGGCAGCGCCCGCCGGCTCGCGGACCTGACGGCGTCCGGGCTGCCCGCGGTCGCCGCGGCGGCGCCCTACCTGGCCGTCTGCGACCACGAGGCCGAGTTCGAATTCGGCCTGCGGATCATGCTGGACGCCCTCGGCGAGCCCTAGCGGATCCGCTCGTACAGCGAGGCCATCCGGCGGTCGAGGTCCGCGGCCGTCCTGGCGGCCGCGGCGAGTTCGCCGGCGAAGTCCGGCGGGACGCTGTCGCGGTACTTGTACGACAGCTTGTGCTCCACCGCCGCCCAGAAGTCCATGGCGATGGTGCGCAGCTGCACCTCCACCTTGACCTTTTCCACCCGGTCGGACAGGAAGACCGGGATGCGGACGATGAGGTGCAGGCTCCGGTAGCCGTTCGGCTTCGGCCTGGCGATGTAGTCCTTGGTGCGCAGCAGCTCGACGTCGTCCTGCGCGGTGAGCATGCGGGCAACCTCGTGGACGTCGGAGACGAACGGGCAGACGACCCGGATGCCGGCGATGTCGTCGAGCGCGGCGGCCGCGGAGACCCAGTCGCCGCCCAGCCCCCGGCGGCGCACCTTTTCCTTGATGGCCTCCGGCCGCTTCACCCGGCTCGTGATGTGCTCGATCGGGTCGTGGCGGTGGACGAAGTCGAATTCTTCGGAGAGGATCCGCAGCTTCGTCATCAGCTCTTCGATGGCGAACTTGTACATCAGGAGGAAGCGCGGGAGCTGCCCGGCGACGGCGAGCTCGTCGGCCGCCTCGCGCAGATCCTCGGCCGCCGGGTCGGTGGTCACTGAAGCCTCGTGCTGTCGTCGGACAAGTTGGCGGGCGCCAGCGTACTGCGCACCACCGGGTCAACGAACGGCGACGGGCCGGAGTTCCCGCCGGTCACCGGTTCGGGTGGGGCGGGGTGGCTCGGGTGCTCGCCCGAGCCGGGCCCGGACCGGGGCGTGGGGCCGCCGGTCCGGGGTCCGGTGCCGCTCAGTGTCCTGCCGGTGCCTTTCCGGCTGCCGCCACCGCGGCGGCTACGCACTGCGTCGCGGCCGCGCCGGCTGCGTCGGCTTTCTCGGCGGCCTTGTTCTGGGCCTTGTCGTCGGCCTTCTGCTCGGCCTTGTCGTTCTTGGCCTTCTGCTGGCCCTGAGCCTTCTGGTTCTCGGCCTTCTGGTTCTCGGCCTTCTGCTTCTCCTCGGCGGCCATGCCCTGCTGCTGCGCGACGGCCGCGGAATCGGCCTGGGCCACGCAGTTCAGGATGCCCGCGCAGTCCTGCGCGGAGAGGACGATCCGGCCGGAGCCCTGCTGCTCGCCCGCCATGCCGTTCTGCTTCGCCGCATCCTTCTGGGCGGCCTTGCCGTTGGCGTCGTTCTCCGCCGCCATGCCGTTCTGCGCCGCCATGCCGTTCTGCGCCGCCATGCCGTTCTGGTCCGCGTTGTTCTTGCCGGCCTTGCCGTTCTGGTCTGCGGCGCTCATGCCGTTGTGCTCGGCCATGCCCTGCTGACCGGCCATGCCGTTCTGGTCGGCCATGCCGTTTTCCTCGGCCTTGCCGTTCTGGTTCGCCATGGCGTTGGCGTCGGCCACACCGGCGGCCTGGGCCAGGCACTTCTGGACCACCTCGCAGGCCTGGACGGCCGCGGCGTCCTGGTCGGCGGCGTTCTTCCCGCCGGCCATGCCGTTCTCGTCGGCCGCGCCCTTCTTCGCCGCCTTCTTGTCGGCCGCACGGTTCTCGGCCGCCGCGCCCTTCTGGCCCGCCATGCCGTTTTCGTCGGCGGCCATGCCGTTCTCCGCCGCCATACCGTTCTCGCCGGCGGCGCCGCTGCCCATCGCCATGCCGTTCTCATCAGCCATGCCGTTTTCGCCGGCCGCGCCGTTGTCCGCCTTGCCCTTCTGCGCGGCCTTGCCCTTGCCGCCGGCCGCGTCCTCCGCCTTGGCGTCCTGGCCGGCCGCCGCGATCGCCGCGCACTGGGTTGCCACGTCGTTCGCCGCCACCTGGTTGGCGCAGCCGGATTCTGCTCGCTGCCGCTCGATCTGGTCGACCACCGGCCGGCGGTCCGCCATCCGGGCTGCCGACTGGGCGTCCGGTGCCGCGCGCTGGCTGGCGATGAACGTCAGGTTGTTCCGCAGTGCCGTGTCCAGCGCGCCACACCCGCCCGTGGCCGCGTTGCCCGCCGGGCTGGTCAGCGCGATCGCCGCCGCCGTCGCGCCCGCTACGCCCACCAGTGCGGCGAGTCCGATCGTCGCCGGTTTGCGGTGTCGTCCTGTCGTGCGCACCTGGGGCATCAGCCCCTCCTTTCGGTCGCCACCTCACCACGGCACACGGGCAAACCGGCGAAGTGGTTCATCGTCCACTATGGACGGAAAAGGTGGGACAGCCGGTAGTCGACGAGAGCGAAGGCCGATTCGACGGTGTAAGCTCCGCCGAGGATCCCGGTCACGAGGCCGGCCGCCATCATGGCGAGCGCGCCCGCCTCCGCGGCCGCGTCCAGCGCCGGGTCGACGCGCTTTTGCCGCTGCGCCAGGCGGATCCGGTCCGTCAGGCCCCGGATCAGGTGCGGCAGCAACGCTTCTTCGTCCGGGTGCGGGCCGCCGCGGGTGACGTCGGCGGCGAAGTACGCGATCTGCACCGCGGCCAGCAGCCGGCCGCGGTCGCCGGACGGCAGCACCGCGGCCAGGTACGCGCGCACCACTTCGCGTTCGTCGCCGGTCGCCAGTGCGCGGCCGACCTCCGCGGTCGCCCGTTCGACGCTCAGCTCCACCACCCGCCGCCAGGCGAACCGCAGCATGTCGTCCTTGGCCGGGAAGTAGTACTGGACCAGGTTCATCGAGATCCCGGCCTCGGCGGCCACCGCACGCAGCGTCACCGCCGGCAGGCCGCGCTGGGCGGCGATCCGGAACAGCGCTTCCGCGATCTCGCGGCGGCGCTGCTGGTGATCGACCCGTTTCGGCACGGCACCACTCTGCCACACTGTGTTATCGTGCATCTGCACCATGAAACCTGGGGAGGGTTCATGATCGGCAGGTTCAGGAACACCCGCAGCGAAGAGCGCTACCTCGCCGCCTACGACGAAATCGCGGCCCGCTGGCCCGTGCCGGTGCGAGACCTGGACGTCGAAACGCGTTACGGGCCGACCCGCGTCCGCGCGAGCGGCGACACCGGACCGCCGATCGTGCTGCTGCCCGGCCTGATGGGCACGTCGCTGTCCTGGTACCCGCACGTCGCGGACCTGGCCGCCCGGCACCGCGTGTTCGCCGTCGACACCCTCGGCGAACCCGGGCGCTCCCGCCAGACCCGGCCGATGCCCGCGGCCGGCGACTGCGCGGCCTGGCTCGCCGACGTCCTCGACGGCCTCGGGCCCGGGGAGGTCCTGCTGGCCGGGGTTTCGCGGGGCGCGTGGCTGGCCCTCACCCTGGCCGCCCGCACGCCCGGCCGGATCACGGGCGTGGTCGCCTTCGAACCGCCCGGCTTCGCGCCGACCGGACGGCGCTTCCTCGTCTGGAGCGTGCGGGAGGTCGCGACCTGGTTCGCCCCCCGCCCCGGCGCGGCGGTCCGGCGCACCCTGCGCCCGCTGCTGTTCGGCGGCGTGAAGTTCCGCGCGCACCACCCGGCGGAGTACCTGTTCACCGACGAGGAGCTGCGCGGGATCGCCGTCCCCGTCCGGCTGGTGCTGGGCGAGCGCAGCGTGATCCATTCCGCGCGCGAAGTCGAACAGCGGGTGAGAGCGCTCAACCCGCTGTTCGACGTCGAAATCGTGCCGCGCGCGACCCACGCCCTGCCGTTGCAGCGGCCGGAGCTGGTCACCGCGCGGATCCTGGCCGGCTAGCCGAAGTCCGCCAGCTGCGGCACCGCCGGGGCCATCCCCTCGATCCACGCCGCGGGCGAACCCGTGGTCGGGGTGACGATCACCGCCTGCACGCCGAGTTTCGCGTACGCCGCCATCGAACGGACGAAGTCGTCGCGGGTTTCCGGGGTCGGGCGCGGGTTGTTGGCCAGGATCGTCTTGCGGATCGCGGCGTAGTCGCGGCCGACGTCGTCGCAGTGGCGGCGCAGCACGTCCAGCTTGTGCTCGACGTCCTCCGGCGAGCTGCCGAAGAGGTTGCACGCGTCGCCGTACTGGGCGACCAGCCGCAGCGTCTTGCGTTCCCCGGAACCGCCGATGAGCACCTTCGGCCGGCTGATGGGCTGCGGCGAGCACAGCGTCTCGGCCAGCCGGTAGTGCTTGCCCTCGAACGGGCCGTTGTCCGCCGGGTCCCACATCTGCGCGCAGATCCGCAGCGTCTCCTCGAGCCGCTCGAACCGCTCGGCGATCGGCGGGAACGGCACGCCCATCCCCTGGTGCTCGCGCTCGAACCACGCGGCCCCGATACCGAGCGCGGCCCGGCCGCCCGAAAGGACGTCGAGCGTGGTGACGATCTTCGCCAGCAGCCCGGGGTGCCGGTAGGTCACGCCGGTGACGAGCAGGCCGAGCTCGATGCGGGACGTGTGCGCGGCGAGGAAGCCGAGCGTCGTGTAGCCCTCCAGCATGTTCGCCTCGGCGGGCAGGCCGGTCGGCTCGATCTGGAAGTAGTGGTCCATGAAGGACAGCCAGGTCGCACCGGCTTCCTCCGCCGCGGCGCCCACGCGGGCGAGCTCGCCCGCGATGGCGGGCGTTCCGCCGTCGATGTCGAAGATGGGCAGGTGGAAGCCGAGTTCCATGGGAACGCACTCCTGACGTGGTCGGTGTGCCTTCACGCTAGGACCTGGAGTGCGCTCCAGCGCAAGCCTCAGCCCACGGCCGCGGCGAGGAACTCCGCCACCTCGCGCTCGGAGACCGGCCCCTCGGTCACCGGCACCCCCGCCGCCCGCAGGCCGGCCGCGAGTTCGGCCGACTTCCGGCCGCCGTTCCCGAGCAGGAACGGCGGTGCGCCGGGGCCCACGTGGGTCAGTGGGCTCGCCGCGCGCAGCACCGACGGCGAGCGGCCCAGCGCCATGAGCACCGACGCGCGGGTGAGCGGATCCAGGCCCGCCAGGCCGAAATCCGCGGGGGCCGACAGCGCGGCCACCGCGCGGACCGTGCTGTCCTGCCCGCGGAACTGGCCGGTGTCCTGGCCACGCGCGAGGCCGAGCAGCGCCGCCAGGGTGCCGCCGGTGCCGGTACCCGCCACCGCGATCCGGGCCGGGTCCAGCGCCAGCGCCGCCGCGTTGGCCTTGAGGAACCGGACCGCGCACCGGGCGTCCTCGAGCGGGGCCGGCCACCGCGCCGCCGGCGCGAGCCGGAAGTCGATCACGGCGACCGCGAACCCGCGGGCCGTCAGCTCGTCGCGCAACGGGCCCAGCCGCGAGCCGGCGAGCAGCGCGCCGGGCCCGGTGGGCTTGCGGTTGCCGAGGACGAGCCCGCCGCCGTGCAGGAGGAGCACCACCGGGGCCGGTGGCCCGTCCTGGCTGCGCCGGTAGACGTCCATGGCCAGCGGGACCCCGTCGCCGCGGCAGTATTCGACCGTGCCGGGGCCGGGGGCGAGCAACGTCGACGCGGCGGGCCCGGTGCTGCTGTCGCCGGCCGCGACGGCGCCCGCCACGCCGGTCGCGAGCACCGCCACGAGCAGGGGGAACAGCACGATCCACGCCGTCACCCGGCGCGCCGTGGACGGCCACGGGTGCGCCCGGCGCCGGGCCACGACGAGGAACCCGAACAACGCGACGACCTGCAGCGCGGCGGCCACGTAGTCGGTGAAACCCACCACTGTGTCCGCCGGCTGCCACGGGTCGAACCGCGTCAGCAGCCCGAGCGGACGGCTGAGCACCCACAGGGCGAGCGCCCCGGCCACCGCGAGCGCGCCGAAGTGCGCCGTCTTGCGCGTCGGCCACCCGAGCACGGCGACGGCGGCGACGATCCCGACGGCCGCCACCGCGCCGAACAACATCGCGTACAGCTGCCAGACCCGCCACAGCGCGGGCAGCGCGGCCGCTGCGGTCACGGCACCGCCGAGGGCGGCGAATACGGCCGTGACCAGCAGCGGACCGCGGCGCAGCGCCGTCGGCGGGGTCGGCGGCGGGCGGCGCGTGCCGGGATACCCGTCGACGACCTTCATGCCGCCAGTGTCACCCTCGCCGGGCGAACGCGCACCCTACTTGCGGGCCGCCGTGTAGTTCCGGAACAGCAGGTAGGTGTCGAGGATGTCGGACGACGCGCTCTGGACCGACCGGTAGATCCCCCACTTGGGCCGCACGTAGTCGCCCTGGTCGGGGAGGTTCACGTTGCTCATGCTGCCCTGCGCGGCGACCGGCGCGCTCGCTCCGGTTCCGTTGCGGATGACGCACGCCGCCTTGCCCTTCGAGCCCGGTGTGAACGTCCACTCGATGGTGATCCACTTGTCCCGCAGCGGCGCCAGATCGGTGACCGCGATGCTCGGCGAACCCGAGTTGGCGTACGCGCGCGCGTTGAGCTGTTCCTTGCTGCCGCTGCGGGTCAGGTCGAGCGTGACCCACGGGCCGCCGTTGGTCGACGGCGTCTTCGTCTGGAAGATGTGGGTGAACTTGCTGGTGCCGTGCAGGGAGCCGGGGATGTACATCTCGTAGGAGAGCGTCCATGTCTCGCCGTTGTGCATCTTCAGCGTGGTGCCGTTCTGCACCATGCCCTTGGACTCGGTGCGCTGGCGGTCCCCACCGCCGGTGGTGTCGCGGTCGTCCTTCCAGATGTTGAACCGGTAGTGGTCGCCTTCGACGACGACGTACTTGCGGTCGGGGTGGTGGTTGCCGCGGTCGGCCTCGATCCCTTCGAAGGCCTTCAGGCCGTCGGTGGCGGGGTCCGGGTGCCACAGCGGGGCGGCGTGGGCGGGCAGGGCGGTGCCCAGCACGAGCGGGACGGCGAGAGCGGAGACGGCGAGCGAGCGCAAGGCCGTCCGGCGGGGAAATACGGGCATCGTCGGTGTGTCCTTCCTGGCCAGTGGTTCGGCAGGGGTGCACATCGGCCGGCGGACGGGCCCGAAAACCGGGCTGGACATCCGATGTCTTGCGTTATGAAGCTAGAAGAGACAGCGCTTTCTGTCAACGCCAACCCAGTTGCCGCAGTGGTTGGCCAACAATTCATCGGACCGCGGTACGTTCGCGGGCATGGAGTACTTCCACGCCCGCGACGGCCGGGAACTCGCCTACCGCACCCTCGGCAGCGGGCGGCCCCTGGTGCTCTTCCACGGCTTCACCGGCTCGGGCCGCGACTGGCTCGGCCCGGCGGTGGCCCTCGCCGACCACGGGCACCGGGTGATCATCCCGGACCTGCGCGGCCACGGGGCGAGCGCCGCCCCGCACGATCCGGCGGCGTACCCGCCCGACGTCTTGGCCGACGACGGCTTCGCCCTGCTCGGCCAGCTCGGCCTCGACGACTACGACCTGGGCGGGTATTCGTTCGGCGGCCGGGTGGTGCTGCGCCTCCTCGCCCGCGGCGCCCGCCCGGGCCGTGCGGTCGTGGCGGGCCAGGGCCTCGACGCCGTCCAGCGGGCGACGTCCCGGACGGGCGTCTACCACGCCGCCCTCACCACGCTGATCGACGGCGGCCCCGTGGCGCCCGGCTCACCGGCGTACTGGATCCGGCAGGCCGGCGGCGACCCGGTGGCGTTGCGGCACGTCCTCGGCACCCACGTGCCGACGCCGGGCCTGCACCGGATCACGACGCCCACCCTGGTCGTCACCGGCGACGAGGACCACGGCCACCCCACGGCCGAAGCCCTCGCCGCGGCGCTGCCGAACGGCCGGTTCACGCGGGTGCCGGGAGCCCACCACACGGCGATGCACAGCCCGGAGCTGACCGCCGCGATGGTGGAGTTCCTGGCTCAGGCGTAGCAGCCGGCCAGCGCGCCGAAGGCCGCCTTCGGCTCCCACGGGACGCCCGGGTACGTCTCCCCCGAACCTTCTTCGAGCACCTTGACCACGCCCCAGCTCGCCATGTCCAGGTCGGCGCGGGGATCGGCCCGGTGCACCAGGCCGTAGCAGACGAACGTGCAGGCGAAAGCCGCGTCGACGCCCTCCGCCTCGAAGATCTCCACCAGTTCGCGGAGGTAGGTCGCCTGTTCCTGTTCGTCGCGGACGTACTCGCCGTTGAGCCGGACCGGGACGCCGCCTTCGTACTCGAGGATCTCGCCGCAGCGGGCCCCCAGGTCCGCCGCACCCCGGTAGGGCGTCACGCCGAACTCCGTGATCGCCACCGGCTTGCCCGCCGCGACCAGGTTCCGGACGCCCTCGCGGTAGAGGTGCGCGACCTCCTTCGAGCGGTGCGCGTCCACCGAGACGATGTCGAAGGGCGCCCAGTCGACGCGCTCCAGGGGAATCGCCGCGTAGGTGATCCGGCCACCGAACCGGGCCCGGACCACCTCGGCCGCGCGGGCCAGGAAACCGTTGACCCGCTCCGGCAGGCCGGCCACGAGCTCCCGGGACGCCAGCAGGTTTTCCAGCCGTTCGGGCAGACTGTCGCCCGGCAGGAAGCCCGCGCAGAACAGGCTCAGTTCCGCGCCGGTGACGAACACGACCTCCGCGCCCGTCTCGCGGAGGCGTTCGGCGCGGGAAGCGCCGTCGGCGAGCAGGGCCAGGACCTCGTCCGGGGTGCGGTCCCACGGGAACGGCGAGAACCAGACCTCCAGCCCGAGCGCGGCCGCCTCGCGGGCGGCGAACTCGATCCGGTCGAGGTCGGTGCCGATCAGCCGGACCGCCGTGCAGTGCAGCTCGTCGCGGATGATCGCCAGCTCGCGGCGCACGAGGTCCGGGTCGAACGGGCGGTTGACGCGCCCGTCGAGCTCGAAACCCGTGTCGTAGCCGATGCCCTTGGCTCGCACTTCTGCCTCCCAGATTTAAGGTACGGACCGTACCGTACCGTACCTCGCTAGGATGGTTCCATGGCGACACCGAAGACCCGGCGCCGGGGCACCGAGCTGGAAGAGGCGATCCTGCGCGCGGCGGCCGCCGAACTCGCCGAAGCCGGCTACCCGGGCCTGACCATGGAACGGGTCGCGCAGCGCGCCGGCACCAACAAGAACGCGATCTACCGCCGCTGGCCGAACCGGGCCGCGCTCGGCGTCGCCGCCTACCGCCACCTCGCCGAAGACACCATGAAGCCGCCCGACACCGGCAACCTCCGCGAGGACGCGCTGACGTTGCTGCGGGCGATCAACTGCGGCCAGACGTCGCCCGCCGCGCGGGCCCTCCGCAGCCTCCTCACCGGCGTCGGCGACGAACCCGGACTCCGGGAGCAGCTGCACGAACAGGCCGCCGCCGGGGGCGCCGCCGCGTGGCTCACCCTCGTCGGCCGGGCGGTGGAGCGGGGCGAAGCCCGGCCGGAAGCCCGGCAACCACGCGTCGCCACGGTCGCCCTTGTGCTGCTGCACAACGAATACCTGGCCCACGGATTGACCACTGTGGACGACGCCGTGCTCGTCGGGATCGTCGACGAGGTCTACCTGCCGCTGGTGCGGGCATGACGCCGCGGTTCGATCGCCACGCCGGGCTCGCCGCCGCGCTGGCGGAAGCCGGCGACGACCTCCTGGCCGCGGCCCGCCCGCTCGGCACCGGCATCGGCGGGTCGTCCTGGCTGCTGCGGGTGGCCGGCGAGCCCGTCTTCGTCAAGCGGGTGGCGCTCACCGACGTCGAACGGGCGAACCCCCGCTCGACGGCCGACCTGTACGGGCTTCCCCCGTGGTGGCACTACGGCGTCGGTTCCGCGGGCGGCGGCGCCTGGCGCGAGCTGGAAGCGCACCTCATGACGACGGCGTGGGTCCTCGGCGGCGAGTGCGGGAACTTCCCGCTCCTGCACCACTGGCGGATCCTGCCCGGCCTGCCCCGCCCCAGCGCCGACATCGAGGCCGACGTGGCGTTCTGGCACGGCGACGCCGGGGTGCGGCGCCGGCTGGAAGCGCTGGCCGGCGCCACCGCCGACCTCGTGCTGTTCCTCGAGTACCTGCCGCACGACCTCGCCGGGTGGCCGGGCGACGACCTGCCGCTCGAAGAGGACCTCCGGCACATCACCGGATTCCTGGCCACGAAAGGCGTCCAGCACTTCGACGCGCACTTCGCCAACATCGTCACCGACGGCGAACGCCTCTACCTCACCGACTTCGGCCTGACGGTGGCCCCGGGCTTCGACCTCTCGGACGCCGAAGCGGAGTTCCTCGCCGAGCACGACGGCCACGACCGGGCCTACGTGCTGACCCACCTGGTCAACCGGCACGTCCGCGGCCTGCGCACGTGGCCGGATCCCCGCACCCGCAACGACTTCGTCCGCGCCTGCGCCGCCGGGGAGGTACCGGACCAGGCACCCGTGCTCCGCCGGTACGCGCCACTGGCCGCCGTCGTCAACGACTTCTACTTCGCGCTGCACACCGAGAGCCGGAAGACGCCGTACCCGCGGGACGCGATCGCCGAGCGGCTCGCCCGCCATCCAGAAGGCTCTTGACCACCGGACCACGCCGACCTAGAGTCAGCGTACCCCGGGTCATGTTAACGTTAACATGCGCCGGTCCCCGACGTGCCCCGAAGGAACCGACAACGATGAAGTTGTTCTCCCCACGCCGTTTCGGCGTCGTGCTGGCCGTCGCGGCCGCACTCGTCCCCCTCGGCAGCGCCGGCGCCGGTGCGGCGCCCTCCGGCGCGGGCCTCCGCGACGCCGCGAGCACGCTTTCCGTGCCCGGCATCGACGACGTCCGCGGCAACCTCACCCTGCCGGCGAGCGGCCCGGACGGCACGAACGTCGCCTGGACGTCGTCCGCGCCGTCGGTGATCACCCCGACCGGCGAGGTCACCCGGCCGCCGGCCGGCGCGGCCCCCGCGAAGGTCGTCCTGACCGCGAAGGTCAGCCTCGGCCGCGAAAGCACCACGCGGCGGTTCACCGCGACCGTCGTCCCCAAGCCGGTCCAGGAACCCTTGGCCGGCTACAGCTTCTTCTACTTCACCGGCGAAGGCACCTCCAACGGCGAGCAGATCTACTCGGCGCTGAGCAAGGGCAACGACCCGCTGAACTGGACCGAGCTCAACAACGGCCAGCCGGTGCTCAAGTCCAGCCTCGGCGAGCTGGGCGTGCGCGACCCGTTCATCCTGCGCTCCCCCGACGGCGACAAGTTCTACCTGCTGGCCACCGACCTGCGCATCTACGCCGGCCGCGGCTGGGACGCCGCCCAGCGCACCGGCAGCCGGTCGATCATGGTCTGGGAGTCGACCGACCTGGCGCACTGGTCGCGCCAGCGCAGCGTCCAGGTGTCGCCGCCGACCGCGGGCAACACGTGGGCGCCGGAAGCGTTCTGGGACGCCAAGCGCGGCACGTACGTCGTCTACTGGGCCTCGAAGCTGTACGCGGAGAACGACCCGAACCACCTCGGCGACAGCTACAACCGGATGATGTACGCGACCACGCGCGACTTCGTCACCTTCAGCGCGCCGCAGGTCTGGATCGACCCGGGCTACTCGGTGATCGACTCGACGGTCATCAAGGACCAGGACACCTACTACCGGTTCACCAAGGACGAGCGGAACAACACCTCCTCGACGCCGTGCAGCAAGTTCATCACCGAGGAGAAGGCCACCGACCTGCTCGACCCGCACTACGGCTTCGTCGCCGACTGCATCGGCAAGGCCACCGCGACCGGCCCGGGCCTGTCCGCGGGCGAGGGGCCCACCGGGTTCAAGTCCAACACCGAGAACAAGTGGTACCTGTTCATCGACGAGTTCGGCGGCCGCGGCTACGTCCCGTTCGAGACCACCGACCTGAACTCGGGCAAGTGGACGATGTCGGCCGGGGCGCACCTGCCCGCGTCCCCGCGGCACGGCACCGTCCTGCCGGTCACCCAGGCCGAGATGAACCGGCTCAGCGCGCCCCCGGCACCGGCCAAGGCCGACGCGAAGGGCCTGGTCGCGCACTGGCCGCTCGACGCGAAGTCGGGCCCGGTCGCGACCGACTCGACCGGGCACGGCTACGACGGCGCCCTCGCCGGTGACGTCTCCTGGGCCGGCGGCGCGCTCGCGTTCGGCGGCAAGAACGGGCACGTCCAGCTGCCGGACAACCTGCTCACCGGCGCGTCGGCGGCGACCGTGTCGGCCGACGTCCTGGTCGATCCGAACCAGCAGACGCCGTACTTCCTCTGGGGCCTGGGCAACACGGCGAAGGACGGCACCGGCAACGGCTATCTCTTCACCACCGGCGGGACCGCGAGCGGCGGCTTCCGCGGCGCCATCGCGACCGGCAACTGGACCACCGAGCAGGCGGTGGACTCCGGCGGCGGGCTGCCGCGCGGGGTGTGGAAGAACGTGACCCTCACCGTCGGAAACGGCGTCGAGGTGCTCTACCTGGACGGCGTCGAAGTGGGCCGCAACGCGAACGCCACGATCAAGCCGTCGGACCTCGGCGGCGGCGTCACGGCGGCGAACTACCTCGGCCGCTCGACCTACGCGAGCGACAGGACCCTGACCGGCAAGATGAAGGACGTGCGGCTCTACAACCGGGCGCTGTCCGGGGCCGAGGTCGCCACGCTGCCCTCGAACCGCACCGCGATCCGCTCGGTGCAGCTCGACGCGCTCAAGACGCCGGCCGTCATCGACTCCGGCGCCGGGACGGTCGTGCTGCCGGTCAAGCCGGGCACCGACCTGCGCCGGCTCGCGCCGCGGTTCGGCCTCGCGCCGGGTGCGACGATCAAGCCGGACAAGCCGGTGGATCTGAGCTCGCCGAGGCAGTTCACGGTGACCGGCGCCGGCGGCGACCGTCGGGTGTGGACGGTCGAGGCGCACGAGACCCGCAGCCCGGTGCTGCCCGGATACCACGCCGACCCGAACATCGTCGCGTTCGGCGACACCTACTACCTCTACCCGACCACCGACGGCTTCGACGGCTGGAGCGGCACGAAGTTCTCGGCGTGGTCGTCGAAGAACCTCGTGGACTGGCAGGACGAGGGCGTCATCCTCGACCTCGGCAAGGACGTGAGCTGGGCGGACAAGAACGCCTGGGCCCCGACGATCGCCCAGCGCGGCGGGAAGTACTACTTCTACTTCTGCGCCGAGGCGAAGATCGGCGTCGCGGTGAGCGACTCCCCCACCGGGCCGTTCACCGACTCCGGCAAGCCGCTGATCGCGAAGAACCCCGACGGCGGCCAGGCCATCGACCCGGCGGTGTTCCTCGACCACACCGGGAAGCCGTACCTGTACTGGGGCAACGGCAACGCCTACGTCGTGCCGCTCGACGACGACATGGTGTCCTACGACCCGGCGAAGATCACCCGTCTGACCGGCCTGGACGACTTCCGCGAGGGGTTGTTCATGATGGAGCGCAAGGGCACCTACTACCTCAGCTGGTCCATCGACGACACCCGCAGCCCGGACTACCGCGTCGGCTACGCCACCGCGCCGAGCCCCACCGGGCCGTTCACCAACCGCGGCGTCATCCTGAGCAAGGACGCCCACCTCGGCGTCCTCGGCACCGGGCACAGCTCGATGCTGCAGGTCCCGGGCACCGACGACTGGTACCTGGCCTACCACCGCTTCGGCATCCCGGGCGGCGACGGCACCCACCGCGAGACGACGATCGACAAGCTGACGTTCCGCCGTGACGGCACGATCGCCCCGGTCGTCCCGACGCTGGAAAGCGTGCGGCCGCAGCGGATCCCGTGGCACTGCGGGCGGGTGCACGCTCTCTGAGGCACCACTCGAAGCGGTGAGACGGAGATCACGAACGGCGGGTGTTTGCCCCGATGAGGGCCGGGTAAACCTCCGCCGTTCGGGTTGCTTCGACCGCTTTCCGCCTCAGGAGTCGTTTGATGACCAGCGTCCTGACCGACAACCTCGGGAATTCGCGTCCGGTCCCCCGGCCGCGCCCGCGTCCGGTCACGTCCGACACGCTCGCGGAGCTCGGCCGCCTCGCGGCGCTGGCCGAGCTCGCCCGGCGCTCCTCGCCGTCCCTGATGCACCACGCGATCCTCGCCGGCACGTCCCCCGCCACGGTGGCGGCGGCCGCGAAGATCGACGTGTCCGAAGCGCACATCCGCTGGCACGAATGGGCCGACACGGCGGTCGGCCGCGACGAGTACCTGCGCGTCCACGCCGCCTTCGCCAAAGCCGTCGTCGCCCGCCACGAGGCGGTGGAGGAAGACCCGTGCCCGTGACCACCGAAGAGACGACCCTGGCCGACCTGGCCGCGCTCGGCGACGCGGCCACCGAGCTGCTGGCGGAGCTCACCGAGCAGCTGGCGACCGCGGCTTCACGGCGCTGAGGGGAGCCGGCTTCACCCGGCCAGTTCGGGCAGGGCCAGGGTGTGGTTCGTGTGCCGGACCTTGGCGTCGAGGTACCGCAGGTTGTCCGGGGTCGCGTGCACGCCGGTGGGCACCGTCCCGGCGACCGTGACGCCCCGCTCGCGCAGCTGCCGGACCTTGTCGGGGTTGTTGGTCAGCAGGTCCACCTCGGTGACGCCGAGCGCGGCGAGCATCTGGGCCGCCGCGGTGTAGTCGCGGGCGTCCTCGGGCAGTCCCAGCGCGGTGTTGGCCTGGTAGGTGTCGAGCCCGGCGTCCTGCAGGGCGTAGGCGTCCAGCTTCGCGTAGAGGCCGATGCCCCGGCCCTCCTGGCGCAGGTAGAGCAGGACGCCGCCGGCGCCGTCGATCCGCTCCACGGCCTCGCGCAGCTGCGGCCCGCAGTCGCAGCGGGCGGACCCGAACACGTCGCCGGTCAGGCACTCCGAGTGCAGGCGCACCAGCGGCCGGACCGGGTCGCCGAACACCAGGGCGAGGTGCTCGGCGCCGTCCACCAGCCCGTCGAAGGTGACGACCTCGGCCGAGGCGGCGTAGCCGTCGGCGAAGCGCAGCGGGACGCGGACGCGGGTGCGGACGGTGGCGGCGGGGATCATGGCGACTCCAGTGCGTTCAAATTTGAACCTTGATCGCACCGTACCCCTTGAGTTCGAATTTGAACAACAGGTACCGTTGTGACATGGGTCGTCCGCGGTGGCTGAACGCCGAGGAGAAACGCGCCTGGAACGCGTTCCTCGGCACCTACGAGCTGCTCAACCGGCGGCTGGACCAGCAGCTGAAGCAGGACTCCGGGATTTCCCACCTGCAGTACGTGATCCTCGCCCGGCTCAACGCCGCCCCGGACCGCGAGCTGCGGATGGCCGAGCTGGCGTGCGCGGTGTCGAACTCCAAGAGCGGGCTGACCTACCAGATCGGCCAGCTGGAACGGGCCGGCCTGGTGCGCCGCCGCGCCTGCGAGAGCGATCCCCGCGCCGTGTACGCCGTGCTCACCGACGAAGGCGTGGCCCAGCTCGAGCAGGCCGCACCCGGGCACGTGGGCCTGGTCCGCGAGCTGCTCATCGACGTCCTGACACCAGACCAGCTGCACGCGCTGGCCGACGGGCTCGGTGAGGTGAACCGCCGCATGCTCGCCGCCGGCGAACCCACCACCGACTGCCGCTGAGTGACCTGCGTCACTTCCGCCGCCGATCCCGGAACCCGGCCCGCCCCGCTCGAGAACAGCCGATGACACCGGCTGGACCGAAAGGCGGGCGATGACCCCGGAAGAACCCGATTCCGACGACGACGCGAGCGTGATCGCGCGGTCGCGGCACGAGCCCAGCTTGTTCGCGGTCATCTTCGACCGCCACTCGCGGCACATCCACCGCTACCTGGCCCGGCGCCTCGGCCCGACGACCGCGGACGACGTCCTGGCGGACACGTTCCTGATCGCCTTCGACAAGCGCGCGAAGTTCGATCCGGCCCGGTCCGACGCCCGGCCGTGGCTCTACGGCATCGCCACGAACCTCGTCTCGCGGCAGCGGCGGGCGGAAGCGCGCGAGCTGAAGCTCCGGCTGGCCGTCGGACCGCCGCCCGCCGACGAAGGGCACGCCGACCGGGTCGCCGACCAGGTCAGCGCCCAAGCCCTCGGCACCCGGCTCGACCGGGCGCTGGCCGCCCTGCGGCCCCGCGAACGGGACGTCCTGCTGCTCGTCGCCGCGGAGGGCCTGGGCTACCAGGAAGTCGCCGAAGCGCTCGGCGTCCCCGTCGGCACCGTCAAATCCCGGCTCAACCGGGCTCGCGGCCGCGTCCGCGCCGAGCTCGGCGCCTTCGACCTCGTGAAGGAGACCTCGCGTCATGGATGACCTGGACCTGATCCGCTCCCGCGCCGAAACCGTCGGCTTCGCGCCGGCGGAGCGCCTCGCCCCGGCCCGCGAGCGGCTCTTGGCCGCCGCCCGCGGCGAGCGACGGCACCGGCCGCACCGCTGGTTCTGGCTCGCCGGCGCCTCGATCGGCCTGGCCGCGGCGATCACCGCCGTCGTCGCGCTGGCCCCCGCCGACCAGGTCGGCGGAATCGGAGCCGGCGTCGCGCACGCCGACCCGGTCAAGGTGCTCACCGCGGCGGCGAGCACCGCGCTGAAGGAGCCGGGAAAGCCGCCGCGCCCCGACCAGTTCCTGTACGTGAAGACCGAGCAGCCGGACCACCACTTCCGCGAAGTCTGGTTTTCGGTCGACGGGACCCGCGACGGCCTGATCGGCACCACCAAGATCGGTGGCTGCCGCGACGGCAAGGCGCCGAACTACGGCACGAACGACCCGCGGAAGGAAGGGATGCTCGAGGACTGCACGCCCAAGCCGGTCTACCGGACGGATCTGCCGACGACGGCCGACGCGATGCTGGCCTACCTCGATGCCCAGCCCGGCAACCAGAAGGACAACGTCAACGCCATGGGCAAGAGCGTCTTCGGCCTCGCCTACGAGCAGGTCCTCCAACCGGCGTCCTACGCGGCGCTGTTCGAGGCGGCGGCGAAGGTGCCGGGCCTGACGGCACTGGACCACGTCACCGACGGCGCCGGCCGTCCTGGTGTCGGGATCACCTGGCCGAATCCCCCTGGCTCGGGACCGGACGCCAAGCCGCTGGTGATCGTCTTCGACGCCACCACCTACCAGTTCCTGGGCACGACCGACAGTGCGGTGACGGTGAAGACCTACGTCGACGAAGTGGGTCAGCGCCCCTGACCGGCGCGGACGCGAAAGCTGCCCGGTTCTCGCAACCATTCCGGGCTCCGGCCCGTGCATTAGAGGTGTGAGGACTTCTTCGGATCGACGACGGCGGTTCCGGACGCGAGCGGTGGTGGTCGCCGCGCTGGCCGGAGCCGGTCTCGCGTTCGCCCACGCCGCCGCCGGCCTGGGTGTCACGGACCGCATCCTGGCCGCGGCGTCCGGCGGGCACAGCCTGCCGGACACCGCGGCCCTGGCGCAGGCCCCGGCGCCGGTGGCCACGTCGGCCCGGCCGGCCCCGAACCCGATCCTGCCGTTCAACGCGAAGCTGACGTCCGACGACATCCCCGTCCCCGGCGGCGGGGTGCGCAGCGGCGCCTGCAGCGGCTCGCTGGTCGCGCGGCAGTGGGTCGTCACCGCCGGGCACTGCTTCCACGACCTGAAGGACACCCGGATCGGCGGGCGGCCGCCGTACACGATGACCGTCACCGTCGGCCGGCTGAAGGACACCGACCCCGGCGGGTACACGAGCGAGGTCGTCGACGTCCGGCAGTCGCCGGTGAACGACCTGGCGGTGGCCAAGCTCCGCAGCCCGATCGACGACATCGCCCCGGTGGCGCTGGCCACCACCCGGCCGCCGGTCGGGACGCAGCTCCAGTTCGCCGGCTGGGGTTCGCTCTCGGCGACCGTGCTCGGCCCGTCCGACCACCTCAAGCGCGGGCGGTTCACCGTGTCGGGCATCGGCCAGGCGACCCTGGAGGCCCAGCCGGTCGGCAAGCGCACGGTCGAGAACGGCCCGTGCCCCGAAGACTCGGGCGGCCCGTTCTTCCTCTCCGACGACGACGCCACCGCGACGCTGGTGGCCATCGTCAACACCGGGCCGCCGTGCCCGCAGCCCGGGCCCGAGACGATCGCCAGGGTGGACGTGGTGGCGGACTGGATCCGGGAGCAGACCGGCTGAGTCACCGCGGCCGCAGCGCGGCCAGCTCCTCGGTGATCAGCAGGTCCGGGTCGAACTTCATCCCGGCGAAGTGGCCGGCCAGCTCGAGTGAGAGCACGCCGTGCAGGCGGGTCCAGAAGGACAGCGCGCGGTGCAGGACCGCGGACGGCGCGGGGTCGTCCCCCGCCCACCCGCGATGGGTTTCGAGGTGCGTGTCGAACGGCGTCGGCGGCTCGTCGCCGGCGTCCGCGGCACAGGCCTCGATCAGCACCGCCATCACCTCGGACGAGATCGCGGTGGTGTCGCCGGGCGCGTGGTAGCCGGGCACCGGCGTGCCGTAGACGAGGAAGTACCGCTGCGGGTCGCGGCGCGCCCAGCCGCCGATGGCGGTCGCCAGCTCGAGCAGGCCCGCGCCGGCGTCCCGCGCCGCGCGGACGGTGTCGGCGAGGCTGCGGTAGGCGTCGCGGACGAGGGCGGTGATCAGCTCGTCGCGGCTCCCGAAGTACCGGTACAGCGCCGGGCCGCTCATCCCGACCTGCTTGGCGATCGCGTTGAGCGAGAGCGCGGGCACCCCGGCCTCGGCGATCTGTTCCCACGCGTGGCGCTTGATCTCCTCGCGCACCTGGGCTCGATAACGCTCTCGGGGGCTCTCGCTCGTCACCGTTAGAGGCTATCACTTTTCCTATTGACACTCACTCCGATGCGGTTATAGCTTCTAACTATCAGAACAGGAGCTCACGAAACGGAGGGCATCATGCTCAGCACCCGGCTTCGACCCGCGCTGCTCGCGCTTTCGGTCACCGCGGGGCTCATGACCACCGCGGCCTCGGCCGAGGCCGCGGTGCCGACCGCACTCGGCTGCCGGGGTGCCGGCATCGATCCGGCCGCGCAGCTGCACCACCGGACCGAGACGGTCGTCAAGGCGCCGGCGGCCTCGGTCTGGCGGCTGCACACCGACGTGGCCGGCTGGCCCGCCTGGCAGCAGGCCGTCACCGGCGCGAACCGGCTCGACGCCGGTCCGCTGCGGCCGGGTTCGCGGTTCCGCTGGACCACCCCGGCGCCGCCCACCCCCACCACACCGGCGACCACGCTGGTCATCACCTCGACGGTCGAGCAGGTGCAGCCGGGCCGGTGCGTCCGCTGGACCGGGCCCGCGGTCGGCGACGGGCTGCGCATCGACCGCGGCGTGCACGTCTGGACGTTCACGCCGGTGCGCGGCGGCGTGCTCGTCCGCACCGAGGAGAGCTGGACGGGCGCGCAGATCGAGGCCGACCCCGCCACCGCCCTCCGCTACCTGGCGGGCGGGCTCGACGCCTGGCTCGCCGACCTCAAGACCACCGCCGAAGCCCGCGGAAAGGAAACCCGATGACGGTCACCGCCCCGCCCCGCACCTCGACGGCCGTGCTGGTCGCGGCCTGGGCCGTCCCGGTCATGGTGGCCGGCCAGTTCGCCCTGCTCTCCGGCGTGCCGATCGCCGTCGTGCTGCTCGGGTCCCGCCGCCGCCGGTGGGGCGCGGCCCTCGCCGCGGTCTACGCCACCGCCCTGACGCTGTGGCTGGCCGGGCCGGGCGACGCGCCGAGCCTGTCGAAGTACCTGAGTCCGGTGGCCACCGCGCTGTTCACCGCCGCCGGTGTCGTGGTGGCGGTCGCCCTCAGCCGGCGTGCTCGATGACGAACGCGGTGAGGAAGCCGAGCGTGGCGAGCAGGCCGGTGTAGAGCTCGGTGCGTTCGAACGCCTCGGGGATCATGGTGTCGGCGATCATGGCGAGGATCGCGCCCGCGGCCACCGCCGTGATGGCGGCGACGGTCGCGGGCGAGGCCGTCCGCAGCAGCAGGTTCCCGGCGAGGGCCGCGACCCCGCTGGCGACCGCGATCCCGCTCCAGACGCCGAAGACGTACCGCGCGCCGCGGCCGGCCGTCTTCATCCCGGCGGCGCTGGACAGCCCTTCGGGGACGTTCGAGATGAACACGGCCGCGAGCACGGTGACGCCGACGCCACCGCCCCCGAGCAGGGACACACCGAGCACGACGGATTCCGGGACCCCGTCGAGCAGGGCACCGACGGCGATGGCGGCCCCGCTGCCCGCGGTGTCCTGTTCGGACGGTTGCTGCCCGCCCGAGCGCTTGCGGTGCCGGGCACCGCGACGGGCGAGGAACACGTTGATCAGGACGTAGCAGGCGGCGCCGCCGAGGAAGCCGCCCGCGGTCGGCCAGAGCCCGCCGGACCGCTGGGCCTCGTCGACGAGGTCGAAGGCCAGCGCGGAGATCAGCACCCCGGCCCCGAAGGCCATGATCCCGGCGACCACCCGCCGCGGCACCCGCACCCACCAGGCCACCGCGGCGCCGAGCACGAGCGCGATCCCGCCGACGAGCCCCCAGAAGCCCGCCTCCACCCACTGCGGCACGAGCAGCCACCTTCCGCCGGATTCCTTCCGCGAAGGGACTACCCAGGATGGACGGCGCCAACCCGGACGGGCGTCTCGATGTGCGGTCCTCGTGCGGTTCGTGGGCCCGGCGGCATCGCCGAGCCGAGGCCGGTGTGGCACGCGTCACGGAATGCGCGGCGATCTTCGGCGCTACACACAAGGGAACCCGTTCGTCCACAAGGGAGGGCCATGTCCGCCACCACCACCCCGGAAGAGTCCGTCGCCGTGCCCGAGCTGGAGGACTTCGACTTCCCGCTCACCGACGGCGCCGCCTGCCGCATCGACGACCCGGACTGCGAAGCCTGCCAGTGAGACCCGGCTCCGGCCACCCCGCGTGGCCGGAGCCGGCAGCTAAACGTGCATGGCCAGCCACAACGCCATCCAGGCGAGGCACGCCAGCGCGCCACCGACCCCGAAGGCGAGCAACACGCGGCGCAGCGCCGCGACGACGCCGGCCCGGCCCGTCATTTCGGTGATTCCCGCTTCAGCCATGGCCACCAGGTGCCCGCGTACCGGGCCGCCAAACATCCGGCGGCCCGCCCGGGAGCACGATGGCGTGGCCGCTCGATTTGCAACGTGGCATGCCACGTTGCAAGGGGTACGCTGCGCCGGTGAACCCGAAACTGCGTGACGTGGCCGCGCACGCCGGTGTCTCGGTGCGCACGGTCTCCAACGTGGTCAACGGGTTCCGGTACGTGGCCCCGGCGACCCGGGAGCGCGTGCAGGCGAGCATCGACGCGCTCGGCTACCGGCCCAACCTGGCCGCGCGCACCCTGCGCCGCGGCCGGACCGGGCTGGTGGCGCTGGTGGTCCCCGAGATCGACTCGCCGTACTTCGCCGAGCTGGCCGCGCGGACCGTGCGGATCGCCGGCGCCCGGGGCCTGACCGTGCTCATCGACCAGACCGACGGCGACGCCGAGCGCGAAACGGAACTGCTGCACGGCCGGCGCAGCCAGCTGGTCGACGGCGTGCTGTTCAGCCCGTGGGCGGTGGCCCCGGCGGAGCTGGCCGCGCGCACCGACCCCGTCCCGCTGGTGCTGCTCGGCGAGCACGACGGCACCGCCGGCGTCGACCACGTCGCCATCGACAACGTCGCCGCCGCGCGCGAGGCGACCCGGCACCTGCTGGCTTCGGGCCGCCGCCGCGTGGCGGCGCTGGGCATCCAGCCAAGCTCGCTGAACGCGACGGCGCGGCAGCGGGTCGCCGGCTACCGGCAGGCGCTGGCCGAGGCGGGCCTGCCCGCCGAGCCGGAGCTGGAGGTGCCGGTGCGGCGCCTGCACCGGGCCGACGGCCACCGGGCGATGCTGCACCTGCTGGACCTGCCCCGGCCGCCCGACGCGGTCTTCTGCTTCACCGACGAACTGGCCCTCGGCGCGCTGCGGGCCGCCGCCGACCGGCGGGTCGCGGTGCCGGAATCCCTGGCGCTGGCCGGGTTCGACGACATCGAAGACGGCCGCTACAGCGTGCCGGCCCTCACGACGGTGTCGCCGGACAAGGACCGCATCGCCGAGCTCGCCCTCGACCGCCTGGCGCGGCAGGCGGCCGCCCCGGAACCCCCGCGGTCGATCGTCGCGCCCCACCGCCTGGAAGTCCGCGGGACGAGCTGAGCGCCGAGACGCCACCGCTTCACCACCCGGCCACCGCCACCCGGTCGCGGCCGGCCTTCTTGCCCGCGTACAGCGCGTCGTCGGCCGCGCGGATCATTTCGTCGAGACCGGCGCGCGGCTCCGCGGGGTGCAGCGCCGCGCCGATCGTCGCCGACAGCCGCACCGGCTCGCCCGTCGGCGCCGTGATGCGCAGGGCCCGGATCCGGAGGCGGATCCGCTCGGCGATCGCGCGGACCTCGGCCTCGTCGACGTCGGGCAGCAGCACCGCGAACTCCTCGCCCCCGTAGCGGCCGACCGTGTCGCCGCGCCGGACGGCGCGGGTGAGCACGGTGGCGACCTCGGCGAGGACGTCGTCGCCGACCGGGTGGCCGTGGGTGTCGTTGATGCGCTTGAACCAGTCGAGGTCGATCATCAGCACGCCGATCCGGCCGCGGGTGCGCTCGAGCGCGTGCTCGGCCTGTTCGTGCCAGGCGATCGCGTTGAGCAGGCCGGTGCGCTGGTCGGTGCGGGCGGCGAGCTTGAACTGGTCGAGCTGGACGCACTGGTGCAGCGCGAACGTCGGGATGATCATCAGCAGCGCGGCGGGCGGCCACCACAGCAGGGCGAGCGCGACGAACACGCCCAGCGCCAGCTGGCTGACCTCCAGCAGGTTGTCCGACGCGCTCCCGAGCAGCCGGCGGGGGTGCTCGACGGTGACCGTCCAGGCGATGACGGTGCCGACGAGCCCGGTGTTGACCGCCCACTGCACCGCGGCCGCGGCGACCACGGCGACCAGGTCGGCCCAGCCGGGCCGCGCACCCGAGGCGAGGCGCTCGTGGACGCCGGTCGAGCCCAGCACGGCGGCCGCGGCGGCCGCGGCCAGCGCGAGCGTGGCGGCGGTGAACACCGTGCGGTGCGGTGGCCGGACCGGGTCGAACCGGTTGACCAGCACCCAGCGGTGGACGTAGATCAGCGCCACCAGCACCAGTTCGAGCACCAGGGGCACCGCGATCACCCCGGCGAAGATCCAGACGCTGCAGAGGTCGACGTACGGCGTGCCCGCGCGGTCGCGGCGCCGCCGCTCGATCAGGTGCGACGCGTGCAGGTGGGGCAGGGCCGCGGCGGCCAGCCAGCCCGCCGTCACCCACTGCTCCGGTGTCGGTGCTTCGCGCGCCGCGAGCACGAGCACGCCGATCGCCGCCAGGTCCACGCCCAGGACGAGGACCCGCACCCGGCCCGGCAACGCCCACAGTTTCCAGCCCGACGGCGCTCGGCCTCCGCCGGTGTCCACGCTTTCCCCCATCGCAGCGCCTCCCCCGCGCCGGTGATCCCCCGATCGCCCAGGGTAGTCGCGTCACGGCCGGATGTCAGGCGTTTCCCGCCATCGCGACCCGACCGGGCGGCCTGAGACCATTCCGGGTATCCGGCACCGGACGAACCGCACGGAAGGGGCGAGCCGATGAGCGACAAGGGCTGGTGAAACCTCGAACCCACTCCCCTGCCACCGGGAAGGAGCGCCGCGATGAGCGACAAAGGCTGGTGACGAACCTCAGGCCTCGGCCGGGAGCGCGGCCGAAACGGCGTCCGGGCGGCGGCGTGCCCAGGCCGCGGCCGCGGCGAGCGCGACCAGCGCTCCCGCGGTCCCCGCCCAGGCGATCGCCGCCGCCGGCCCGACCAGCTGGGCGAGGACGCCGCCGGCCACGATCCCGAGCCCTTGCCCGGCGACCATGCCGGTCCGCGCGAAGCCGAGGGTCCGCCCGCGCACCCGCGGCGGGGAGAGCTGGACGAACGTCGCGCCCGCGGTGACCTGGTAGGCCGAGCACAGCCCCGACACGAACAGCAGCGCCAGTGCCGCACCCAGGGTCGGCCGGCCCCAGAAGGCCATCAGCGGCGCCGACGTCCCGACCGCCAGCACGCCGAGCGCGCGCACCCGCACCGGCCGGGCGACCCGCCGCAGCAGCAGCGCGCCGGCGACCGCGCCCGCCGGTTCCGCGGCGAGGAGCACCCCGATCCATTCGCCGCCGACCCCGGTCTGGTGAGCGAACGGGACCGCGAGCCCCTCGGGGACGACGGTGAACAACGCGAGCCAGCCGAGCCACACCAGGGTGGCCAGCCGCCGGTCCCGGCCGACGGCCACCGCGCCCGCCCCGATCCGGCGCCACGACCGCCGCCACCACGTCGCCCCGCCTTCGCCGTCCGCGGCCGGCGGCCGGTGCCGTCCGAGGCCGGCGCGGATCAGCAGCGCGGAAGCGGCGAACGTGGCGGCGTCGACGCCCAGTGCGACGTGGGCGCCGAACCCGGTGACCACGAACGCGGCCGCGGCGAACCCGAGCACCAGGCACAGCTGCGCCGTCACCTGCTGCACCGTCTGCCCCGCCTCGTACCGGCTGCCCAGCAGCTCGGGCAGCACGGCGCCCTGCGCGGCCGAGAACGGCGCTTCGGCCAGCTGCACCAGCACGAGCAGTACGGCCATCAGCGGCAAGGGCACCGCGGGCACGGCCATCACCGCGACCAGCGCGGCCCGGATCGCGTCGCAGGTCACCATCACCCGGCGCCGCGGGTACCGGTCGGCCAGCCACGACAGCAGCGCGCCGGACACGAGGGCGGGCAGCATCGACAGCGCGTACGTCGCCGCGCTCAGCGCCGCCGAACCGGTGCGCTCGAAGACCAGTATCGACAAGGCGACCCGGGCCAGCTGATCGCCGGCCACCGACAGCAGGCCCGCCAGCCAGAGCAGGCGGAACCCTCGTACCGCGAACGCGGACCGCGTCGCACCCATCCCCCACCCCCAGGCCGGCACCTGTCACGCAGAGCGTTGCCCAAGACGCTCACGGTAGCGCGCGGGCGGCCCGGGCACCACGGGACCGCGCCCGGCGGCCACTCCGGCTCGCCCGCTCACCGCGGGAAACCGTGCCGCCGAAGAGTTCGCGGCCCGCGCGGACCACGGCCGGCCGGCCGGATCCCGCACCGTGTCGTCCCTTCAATCACAGGTGATGCCCCTTCAATCACGCGTGATGCCCGCTCAATCACGTTCGAAGCCTCTCCCCGCCCGGCCGGCCGGGGTGCGGAAGGGGGCATCACGCGTGATCAGAGGGGCATCACCCGTGATTGAGGAGGCAGCACGCGTGATTGGAGGGACGACACGGTGCGGACCTAGACTCGGCGCATGGGTGCCCGTTCCCGCCGGAGTGCCGGAAACCTCCCGGCCGAGCTGACCAGCTTCGTCGGCAGGCGGCACGAGCTGGGCGAAGCGAAACGCCTGCTGGCCACGGCCAGGCTGGTCACGCTGACCGGGGCCGGCGGCGTCGGCAAGACGCGGCTGGCGCTGCGGGTCGCGGCCGACGTGCGCCGGGCGTTCCCGGACGGTGTGTGGCTGGTCGAGCTGGCCGACGTCGGGGATCCGCACCTGGTCCCGGCCACCGTGGCGACGGCGTTCGGCCTGCGCGGGACCAGCGACCAGGCCGCCGGGCTCGCCGAGTACCTCGAAGACAAACAGCTGCTGCTGGTGCTGGACAACTGCGAGCACGTCGCCGACGAGTGCGCGAGGCTGGTCGCCAAGCTGCTCGCGGTCTCCGGCGGGCTCCGGGTCCTGGCCACCAGCCGGCACACGCTGCACGTCGAGGGCGAGCACCTCCTGCACGTCGAGCCGCTGCCGGTGCCCGAAGCCGGCGAACCCGGCGGCGGCCCGGTCGAAGCGGTCACGCTGTTCGCCGATCGCGCGGCGGCCGTCTCGCCCGGCTTCGAGCTCACCCCGGACAACCGCCCGGCGGTGAGCCGGATCTGCCGCCGGCTGGAAGGCATCCCGCTGGCCATCGAGCTGGCCGCCGTCCGCGTGCGCGTGCTGTCGGCCGACCAGGTCCTCGAACGCCTCGACGACCGGCTCGGCCTGCTCACCTCCCGCCCGGCCGCGGTGCCGCCCCGCCGCCGGACCCTCGAAGCGGCGATCGGCTGGAGCTTCGAGCTGTGCACGCCCGCGGAGCAGCGGCTGTGGGCGCAGGCGTCGGTGTTCCCCGGCGGGTTCGACCTCGACGCCGCCGAGCACGTCTGCGTGCTCGCGGAAGACGCCGGCAGCACGCTGGACGTCCTCACGGGCCTGGTCGACAAATCGGTCGTCCGGCGGCAGAACGGCACCTTCGGGCGGCACGCCTGGTACCGCATGCTGGAGACCGTCCGCGAGTACGGCGGCGCCCGGCTGGCCGACGGCGACGCCGAGGCCGAGGTGCGGGCCCGGCAAGCCGGGTACTACGCGGACCTGGCGCGGCGCTACCGGGCCGAGGGGTTCGGCCCCCGGCAGTCCGAGTGGCTCGGCCGGCTGCGCCGCGAGCACGCCAACCTCCGGGCGGTGCTGGAACACTGCCTGTCCGGCCCGGGGCAGGCGAGCCAGGCGCTCGACATCGCGGCTTCGCTGTGGAACTTCTGGTACGGCGGCGGCCTCGTCCCGGAAGGCTGCCGATACCTGCGGCGCGGCCTCGAACTGTGCCGTGAGCGCACCCTGGTCCGGGCCCGCGGGCTGTACGCGATGGCGTTCCTGGCGATCCAGACCGGCGCGCCGCACGCCGAACTGCTGGCGGAGCTGGGCGAACTCGCCGTCGAGTTCGACGACGAACGGCTCCGGGCCGGCCACACGGAGTGCGCCGGCATGGCCACCTTCTTCGGCGGCGATCTGACCGGTGGGACCGAACTGCTGGAGCGGGCGCTGGCCGGGTACCGCACGGCAGGCGACGCGCTGCTGGTGTTCGACACGCTGATCCTGCTGGCCGCCGCGCGCTTCTTCCTCGGTGACCCGCAGGGCGCCGTCGCCGCGGAGGAAGCACTCGCCCTGACCGACCGGCACGAGGCGCGCTGGTCACGGGGCTACGCGCTGTGGGCCGTCGCGATCCACCGCTGGCGCGCCGGAGAACCCCGGCAGGCCGCGGACCTGCTGCGCGAAGCCGTCGCGCTGCGGCTGCCGGACCGGACGCTGCTCGCCTTCCTCGTCGAGGCGCTCGCGTGGTGCCACTCGGCCGAAGGCGAGCACGAGCGGGCGGCCCGGCTGCTCGGCGGTGCCGACGCGGTCTGGCGGCTCAGCGGCGCCCGCGTCGGGGAAATGCGCCCCTACGAGGCGGTCGACGAGCAGTGCGCGGCGCCGGCCCGCAAGGCGCTCGGGGACGACGTCTTCGACGCGGCGTTCGCCGAGGCGGCCGGCGCCGGCCTCGACGAGGTCGTCCGGTACGCGCTGCGGGAGCGGCCCGCCCCGCGCGTGGCGGGCAAGGCGGCCGAGCCGGGCGGGCTGACCCGGCGGCAGCGGGAGATCGCCGAGCTGGTGGCCCGCGGGATGAGCAACAAGGAGATCGCGGCCGCCCTGGTCCTCAGCGGACGGACCGTCGAAGGGCACGTCGAGAACATCCTGGTGCGGCTCGGCCTCACCTCGCGCACCCAGGTCGCTTCGTGGCTGGCGGGCCAACCCGGGCAACCCGCGTAGCGATCCGGGTAGTTTCCCCGGTCCCTCGTGGTCCTGTTCGGACGATCCTCTTCCCCGTCACCACCACCGTTCGGAGGAGGACGAGTGTCCATCGACTCGGCGCCGCAGACCTGCCCCCGGTGCCGGCGCCCGACGGTCCTCATGTCCCACCCGTGGGGCCGCCAATGGGTGCACCTCGGCACTTGGCGGCCGCAATGCGGCAATCCACCCTGGACGGTCTACTCGGCGGGAAACCGGGCCCGCTAGGGCAATTCGGACCAGCCGGGCGACGCGACGCCACCTCGCGCCACCCGGCCGAGCGTGGCGGGGCCGTGCCTGCCCCTCCCCCAAGACGGCACGGCCCCCCACGCTCACTCCAGCCGGCCGAGGCGGTGGCGCCGGATCAGCTGCCGGGTGATCACCGTGCGCTGGATTTCGTTCGTCCCCTCGCCGACGATCATCAGCGGCGCGTCCCGGAAGTACCGTTCGACGTCGAATTCGGTCGAATAGCCGTAGCCGCCGTGGATGCGGACCGCGTTCAGGGCGACCTCCATCGCCGTCTCGGAAGCGAAGAGCTTCGCCATCCCCGCTTCGAGGTCCGCGCGCTCGCCGGAGTCGTAGCGGCGGGCGGCGTGGTGGACCAGCTGCCGAGCCGCCTCCAGCTTGGTGGCCATGTCGGCGAGGTGGTTGCCGACCGACTGGTGCTGCCAGATCGGCTTCCCGAAGGTCTCGCGTTCCTGGGCGTAGCGCAGCGAATCCTCCAGCGCGGCCCGGCCGACGCCGAGGGCGCGGGCGGCGACCTGGATGCGGCCGATCTCCAGCCCGCGCATCATCTGCGCGAACCCGCGGCCCTCTTCCCCGCCCAGCAGCGCGGTCACCGGCACGCGGAACTCCACAAAGGACAGTTCACAGCTCTCCACACCCTTGTAGCCGAGCTTCGGCAGGTCGCGCGCGACTTCGAAGCCGGGCCCGTGCTCGGCGAGCAGGATGCTGATGCCCGCGTGCGCGGGCACCGCGCGCGGGTCGGTCTTGCACAGCAGGGCGACCAGCCGCGACCGGCGGGCGTTGGTGATCCACGTCTTCGCGCCGTCGACCACGTAGGACTCCCCGTCGCGGCGGGCGGTGGTGCGCAGGGCCTGCAGGTCGGAGCCGCCGCCGGGTTCGGTCAGCGCCATGGTCGCCCGGACCTCGCCGGTGGCCATCCGCGGCAGGTGGCGCTCCTGCTGCTCGGGGGTGCCGTAGGCGGCGAGGAGCTTCGCGACGACGGTGTGGCCGCCCATCGCGCCGGCGAGGCTCATCCACCCCCGCGCCAGTTCCTCGGTGACCTCGGCGAAGCAACGGGCCGAGACCGGCGTGCCGCCCCACGCCTCGGGGACGGCCAGCCCGAACACGCCGAGCTCCTTCATGCGCTCGACGAGCGCCTCCGGGTACGTGTCGGTGTGGTCCAGTTCCCGCGCCACCGGCCGGACTTCGCGGTCGACGAAGTCCCGCACCACCGCGACGATCGCGGCCTCCTCCTCGGTCAGCCCGTCCATCCGCTGTCCTCTCGCTCGGCTCGCGCCCCCATCATGACGCTCTTTTCCATCAAACCCGTTTGATGTATCGTCCGGGGATGGCCGCCCAGCCGCCCGCGTTCGTCCGCCTGGCCGCCCACCCGCTGCGGTGGTCGCTGCTGACCGCGCTCGCCGGCGGCGACCTGCGGGTGCGGGAACTGGTGGCACAGGTCGGCGAGCCGCAGAACCTGGTCTCCTACCACCTGCGGCTGCTGCGCGGCGGCGGCCTCGTGACGGCCACCCGCAGCACCTTCGACGGCCGCGACAGCTACTACCACCTGGATCTCGACCGCTGCGCGAGCGCGCTCGCCGAAACCGGCGCGGCCCTGCACCCCGCCCTGCGTCCCGAGGTTCCGCCGCCCGGACGGGTCGCCGTGCTGTTCGTCTGCACCGGCAACAGCGCCCGCTCCCCGATCGCCGAAGCCCTGCTGCGCCGGAGAACCGCCGGGCGGGTGACGGTGACGAGCGCGGGCAGCCACCCGAAGGCCGCGCTGCACCCCCGCGCGGTCCGGGTGCTCGCCGACGAGTTCGGCATCGACGTCACCGGGCAGCGGCCGCGGCACCTGGACACCGTCGCCGGAGCGCGGTTCGACCACGTCATCACGGTGTGCGACAAGGTCCGCGAGGTCTGCCCGGAGTTCCCGCACCACCCGCGCCGCCGCCACTGGAGCATCCCCGACCCGACCGCGGACTCGATGGCCGCGACGGCTTCACAGCTCGACACGCGCATCCGGCACCTGCTGCCGGAACTGGTACCCGGCAAGGAGGCCCGGTCATGAGTGAGCAGTACGCCAGCGTCCGGTACATCGTCGACGACGTCCAGGCCGCACTCGGCTTCTACACGACCCACCTGGGCTTCACGGTCCGGATGAGCGCGGCACCGGCGTTCGCCGACGTCACCCGCGGCCCGCTGCGCCTGCTGCTGTCCGGCCCGGCGAGCTCCGGCGCCCGTGCCACCCCGGCCGATTCCGCCGCCGCCGGGCGCAACCGCATCCACCTCGTCGTCGCCGACCTCGACGCCGAGATCACCCGGCTGACCGAGGCCGGGGTGACCTTCCGCAGCGAGGCGGTGTCCGGCCCGGGCGGGCGGCAGGTGCTGCTGGCCGACCCCGCCGGGAACCTCGTGGAGCTGTTCCAGCCCGCGCACTAGGCTGCCGCGGGTGCCGCAGACGCGCCTCGACCTCGCCCGGATCCAGGCCGCCCGCCGGGTGATCGACCCGGTCTTCCTCGACACCCCGCGCTACCGCTGCGAGGCACTGGAGCCGGTGCTCGGGTGCGCGGTGAGCATCAAACTGGAGACGGCGAACCCGGTGCGCAGCTTCAAGGGCCGCGGCACCGAAGTGGTCGCGAGCGGCCTCACCGGGGCGGTGGTGTGCGCCAGCGCGGGCAACCTCGGCCAAGCGCTCGCCTGGTCCGGGCGCGGCCGCGGGCTGGACGTCACCGTGGTCGCTTCGCGGCACGCGACGGCGGCCAAGCTGGACCGCATCCGCGCGCTCGGCGCCCGGCTGGAACTGGTGGACGGCGACCACGAACTGGCCCGCGAGCGCGCCGTCGCCATCGCCCGCCGCGACGGCATCCGGCTGGTCGAGGACAGCCTGGACCTCGAAACGTGCGAGGGTGCGGCGACCATCGGCCTGGAACTGGTGGCCGGACCGCCGTTCGACGTCGTCCTGATCGCCCTCGGCGGCGGAGCGCTGGCGACCGGGGTGGGGCACGTGGTGCGGTCGGAGGCCCCCGGCACCGAGGTGGTCTGCGTCCAACCCGCCGGTGCCCCGGCGATGACGCGTTCCTGGCACGCGCGGCGCGTGATCACCACCGGCCCGACGAACACGATCGCCGACGGCGTGGCCGGGCGGCGGCCGATCCCGGAGGTCCTGGCCGACCTCCTCGTCGTCGCCGACGACGCCGTCCTGGTCACGGAGGCGTCGATCGTCGCCGGGATGCGGCTGCTGCTGGAGCACGCCGGGCTGGTCGTCGAACCGTCGGCGGCGCTCGGGATCGCGGCGATCCTCGAGAACCGGGACCGGTTCGCCGGCCGCCACGTGGTGACGATCGTCTGCGGCGGCAACGTGGACCTGACGGCGTACCGCGCCTGGGTCGGCTGACCCCCGCCGGAAATTACCAAAGGTAAGTTCTGCCGCCTTCTTGACTTTACCAATGGTCAGGGAGGAAGGTACTGGCCACCTGATTCGTCTAGACCAATCGGCGCTCCCCGCGGACGGCATCCCCAGGAGGAGACCCATGTCCATCCGGACCACCACAGCAGCCTTGACGAGCATCGCGACCGCGGCCGCGACCGCCCTGATCCTCTCCGGCGGGGCCGACGCCAGCCCGGCGACGGCCGCCGCCGGTTGCGGTGTGCTCTTCGACGACTTCCACTACGCCTCGCCCACCGACGGCGCGTTCGGCAGTGCCGGGTGGACCACGCGCAACGACGTCGGCAGCCCCGGCGTGCCCGGTGCGCGGTGGCTGACGAGCAACGTCAGCTTCCCGGCCGTGAACGGCGAACGCGTCGCCCAGCTCACCGCCACCACCGACGGCAGCGCCGCCGGCACCACGCACGCCGAGCTCTACCAGAACCAGCTGCGCTTCTTCGAAGGCACGTACGCCAGCCGCGTCCGCTTCACCGACGCGCCGGACAGCGGCCCGGACGGCGACCACGTCAACGAAACCTACTTCACGATCTCCCCGCTGCGGTACGACCGCGACCCGCTCTACAGCGAGCTGGACTTCTCCGAATACCTGCCCAACGGCGGCTGGGGCGGCCCGCAGGCGAACTACCAGACCAGCTGGTACACCTACTGGAACAACCCGACGTGGGACGGCCTGCGCACGTCCACCGCGCAGAACCGCAGCTTCGCCGGCTGGCACGACGTCGTCACCCAGGTCTCCGGCGGGCACGTGAAGTACTACATCGACGGCGTGCTCACCGCCGACCACACCACCGACGCCCAGGGCGACCCGGTGTACCCGCGCACGCCGATGTCCATCAACTACAACATGTGGTTCATCGACACCGCCGGGCACGCGAGCGGCAACAGCGTCTACACCGAACAGGTCGACTGGACCTACTACGCGGGCAACCAGGTCGTTTCCCCGGCCGACGCCGTCGCGCAGGCCGGCCAGTACCGCTCCGCCGGAACGTCCCATGTGGACACCGTCACCGGCTGCACCACCCCGACCAGCCCGCCGCCGACCACCACCACCACCACCACCACCACCCCCACCACGCCGACGACGCCCACCACCCCGACCCAGCCCGCGAACTGCTCCGCGGCAGCGGAATGGGACTGGGGCACGGTGTACCTGGAGGGCCAGCGGGTGAAGCACAACGGCCACCTGTGGCAGGCGAACTGGTGGACCCAGGGTTCCGAGCCCGGGCTCACCGCCCAGTGGCGCGACCTCGGCCCCTGCTGACCCGGGAGTTCCCCCATGCGCAGAAGCACCCTCGCCGCCGCACTGGCCGTCGCCGCCGTGACCGCCACCGCCTGCGGCACCGGCTCCCCCGCTCCCGCCGCCCGCGGCGGCACGCTCACCGTCTGGCTGATGAACGGCGACCTCGGCGACAAGGCCACCGCGGCGATCAACGCCGCGTTCGAGAAGGCCACCGGCGCCAAGGTCACCGTGCAGATCCAGGAATGGGACAACATCAACACGAAGATCAGCACGGCGCTGGCCCAGGACAGCACACCGGACGTCATCGAGATCGGCAACACCGACGTCCCGCTGTTCGCCGCCAACGGCGCGCTGGGCGACCTGACCCCGCACCGCGACGAGCTCGCCGCGGGCCAGACCTGGCTGCCCGGACTGGCCGGACCGGCCACAGTGGACGGAAAGCTGTACGCCGCGCCGCTGTTCGCCGGCAACCGCGCGGTGATCTACGACAAGCAGGTCTGGGCCGACGCCGGGGTCACCGAGCCGCCGAAGACCTTCCCGGAGCTCACCGCGGCCCTGGACAAGATCAAGGCGAAGCACCCGGCGCCGGACTACTCGGTCTTCCACTTCCCCGGCCGGTACTGGTTCGGCGCGCTGCAGTTCGTCTGGGACGCCGGCGGGCAGCTGGCCACGCAGCAGGACGGGAAGTGGACCGGCGCACTGGAAAGCCCCGAGGCGCTCAAGGGACTGCAGGCGTGGAAGGACTTCCAGAACGCCTACTCGGCCCCCGCGTCGCGCAACGTCGACACGAAGGCCCCGGACCAGGCCGCGATCTTCTCCTCCGGCGGCGCGGCGGCCATCCTCGACACGAGCGTCAACACCGTGCTCAAGAACAAGCCGGAGCTGAAGGACCGGCTGGGCACGTTCCCGTTCCCGAGCGCCACCCCCGGGAAGACGCAGCCGGTGTTCCTCGGCGGCTCGGACCTCGCCGTCGCCGCCAAGAGCCGCAACCCCGACCTCGCGCTCGCCTACCTCAAGGCGGCGACGGACCCGGCCGTGCAGCGCGACGCCGTCGCCGGCATCGACGGCTGGACACCGATTTCGACCGAGCTGATCGACCGGATCACGCCGTCGCTGCCACCGCTCAACGCGGCCTTCGCCACCGCGGCGAAGACCAGCGTCGCCACCCCGGCCGCCCCCGGCTGGGCGACCATCGAAAGCGACAAGTCCATCAACGGTTTCTTCGCCGACATCGCCACCGGACGCCGGCCGGTCGCCGACGCGGCCCGGGAGTTCGACGCCCACCTCACCGAGGCGCTGGGCGCCCGCTGACCGGCGGGGTGGCCCGGCCGACCGCCGTCCCCGCCGGGCCACCCCGCCCCTGTCCCGCGAAGGAGTCCCCGTGCTGCTGGAAAAGGCGCGCGTCCGGGAACGAACGCGACGCCGTTCCCTGCTCCCCTACGGCCTGCTCCTGCCCGCCGCCGCGCTGCTCGGGCTGGTGCTCGGCTACCCGCTCGTCCGGCTGGTCGTGATCTCGCTGCAGGAGTACGGTCTGCGGTCGCTGTTCACCGGCAAGACGGGCTTCGCCGGACTGGACAACTACGCCGCGGTGCTGGCGGACCCCCAGCTGCTGCCGGTCCTCGCGCGCAGTGCCGGGTTCTGCGCCGCGCTGGTGACCGGCACGCTCGTGGTCGGGTTCGGCGTCGCCCTGCTGCTGCGCCGCCTGGGCCGCCGGATGCGCACGGCGGTCACGCTGTGTCTGATCACGGCGTGGGCGCTGCCGAACGTGGCGTCCACCCTGGTCTGGCAGTGGCTCTTCCAGCCCGGCTACGGCGTGGTGAACTGGCTGCTGACCCGGCTCGGCTTCGGGGATCTCACCCAGCGCGACTGGACGACGAGCCCGACGTCGGCGTTCACCCTCGTCTGGCTGCTCGTCGTGTGGCAGTCCGTGCCGTTCGTCGCGCTCACGCTCCACGCGGGCCTTTCGCAGATCCCCCGCTCCTACTACGAAGCCGCCGAGCTCGACGGCGCCGGGCCGTGGCGGGTGCACCGCACCATCACCCTCCCGTTCCTGCAGCCGATCCTCGGTCTGGTCACGATCCTGTCGGTGATCTGGGACTTCACCGTCTTCAACCAGATCTGGATCCTGACCCAGGGCGGCCCGGCCGGCGGCACGACGACGCTGGGCATCTGGACGTTCACCCGTGCCTTCAGCCGCAACGACTTCGGCCAGGGCGCGGCCATCGCCGTCGTCTCGGTCGCGCTGCTCGCCGCCCTCACCGCCGGGTACGTGCGGCGGCTCGTCCGCTCCGGGGAGGACCTGTGATCCGGCGGTTCGGCCGCAACGCGGTCGCGGCGGTCTTCTGCCTCGTGTGGATCTTCCCGGTCTACTGGATGGTGCTCACCGCGTTCAAGCCGACGGGCCGGATCCTGCAGCCCACGCCGGAGTTCCTGCCCGTCGACGTCACGCTGGACAACTTCGCCGGCGCGCTCGCCAAGCCCGGGTTCGTCCAAGACCTCCTCAACAGCGTCGTGGTGGTCGTCGCGGTCGTCGTCCTGTCCGTCGTGGTCGCGTTCCTGGCCGCGACGGCGTTGACCCGCTTCCGGTTCTTCGGCCGCCGCAGCTTCCTCGTCGGCGTGCTGGTGCTGCAGATGGTGCCGGTTCCCGCGCTGGTCATCCCGCTGTTCCTCGGCCTCAAGAGCGCGCACCTGCTCGACACGCTGCCGGGGCTGATCCTGACCTACGTGGCGCTCGTGCTGCCGTTCACGATCTGGACGCTGCGCGGCTTCCTGCACGGGATCCCGGTCGAACTGGAGGAAGCCGCGCTGGTCGACGGCGCGACGCGCGGCCGCGTCATGCGTTCGGTCCTGCTGCCGCTCGTGCTGCCCGGGCTGATCGCGACCAGCGTGTTCGCCTTCATCACCGCGTGGAACGACTTCCTGTTCGCCTACGTGATCATGAAGGACAGTTCGGGGTACACGCTGCCGGTCTGGCTGGTCTCGTTCAGCACCAGCACGGGCACCGACTACGGCGGCCTCATCGCCGCGTCGACGCTGTTCGCGCTGCCCGTCGTCGTCTTCTTCGCGCTCGTGCAGCGCCACCTGGTCGAAGGCATGACCGCGGGCGCGGTGAAGGGCTGATGCTCGTCCCCCGCCCCGCGCGGCTGACCCGCCGCGCCGGTTCCTGCGTGCCCACCGGGATCCTGGCCGGCCCCGGCACCCGCGGCCCGGCCCGGCTGCTCGCCGCCTACACCGGCCTCCCGCTGGTCCACAACGGAGTGTCCATCCGGCTCGCGCTCCGGCCGGGGCTCGGCCCGGAGGAGTACACCCTGGAGGTCTCGCCCGAGCGGGCGCTGCTCACCGCGTCCACCGAAGCGGGCCTGCTCGCCGGGGTGCAGACGATCCGCCAGCTGGCCCCGCGGCTGCCGTGCCTGGTGATCCGCGACGCACCCCGGCTGCCGTGGCGCGGCGTGCTGCTCGACGTCGCCCGCCACTTCATGCCCCTGGAGTTCCTGCGCGAGTTCGTCGACCTGCTGGCCCTGCACAAGTACAACGTCCTGCAGCTGCACCTCACCGACGACCAGGGCTGGCGGATCGAGATCGGCGGCCGGCCCCGGCTCACCGAAGTCGGCGCGTGGCGCGCGGAGTCGATGATCGGGCCCGCGGGCAGCGGGGTCTTCGACGGTGTCCCGCACGGCGGGTTCTACACGCAGCGGGAGCTGCGCGAGCTGGCCGGTTTCGCCGCCGAGCGCGGGGTGCGGATCGTGCCGGAGATCGACCTGCCCGGCCACGTGCGCGCGGCGCTGGCCGCCTACCCGGAGCTGGGCAACCGGCCTTCGGTGGCGCTGCCGGTGTGGACGGAGTGGGGCATCAGCCCGGACATCCTCGGCGTCCACGACGGCGCCTTCGCCTTCTGCCGGGACGTGCTGGCGCAGGTCGCCGAGGTGTTCCCTTCGCCCTACCTGCACATCGGCGGCGACGAATGCCCGACGACGCAGTGGGAGACCAGCCCGGTCGCGCGGCGGAAGGCGGCCGAGCTCGGGGTGCGCCCCGCCGAGCTGCACCCGTGGTTCCTGGGCCGGCTGCACGACGTCGTCGCCGCCCTCGGCCGCCGGGCGGTGTGCTGGGACGAGACCGGGCACGCGGCGGGCCGGCTGCCGGCGGACCTGGTCGTGACGGCCTGGCGCGACGCCGCCCACGGCGCGCTCGCCGTCGCCCGCGGCCACCAGGTCGTCATGGCACCGCACACGTCGACCTACTTCGACTACCCCCAGAGCGAAGAGCCCGGCGAGCCGCCGCGCGGGCCCGTGACCACGCTGGAGGACGTCTACCGCTTCGACCCGCTGGAAGGCGGGCTGCCGGTCAGCGACGGGACCGCGCCCGGGGTGCTCGGCACGCAGGCCCAGCTGTGGACCGAGCACGCGCCGACCCCGGACCACGTGCGGCACCTGGCGTTCCCGCGGCTGTGCGCGCTGGCCGAACGGGCGTGGTCGCCGCCCGGCCGCGGTTATGCTGACTTCCACCAGCGCCTGGCCGGCCACCTCGCCCGGCTGCGGGCGCTGGGTGCCCTGCCGAAGGAGCGCGTCCGGTTCGCCGGCGCGCTCGGAGTACCCGGGAAGACGGTGCCTTGACCGGTGTGACATCCGGGGCTTCGCCCCAGGCCGGGGACCCGGCGGACCGCCCGCCCACGGTGAAGCGCGACCGCGTCCGGCGGCACCTGCTGAAGGTGATCGAGAACGCCGGCCCGGGCACCGGCCTCGCCTCGGAACGGGACCTGGCCGCGGAGCTGGGCGTTTCGCGCCCGACGGTCCGGGCCGCGATCGACGAGCTGACCCGCACCGGGCTGCTGGTGCGCCAACGCGGCCGCGGCACGTTCACCAGCCCGCAGAAGGTCACCCAGGAGCTGGCGACCGGGCTCGCGGTGCCGCCCGCGGAAGGCCACTGGACCAGCCGGGTGGTCGCGTTCGCGGTGTCCCCGGCCCCGCGGGCGACGGCCGGCGAGCTGGAGCTCGAGCCGGGCACGCCGGTGCTGCGCGTGACCCGCGTCCGGCACGTCGACGACGAGCCGATCGCGATCGAAAACCTGGCCCTGCCGGCGTCCCTGGTGCCGGGGCTGTCGCCGGCGGACCTCGAAACGGGCAATTTCTACCGCCTGCTGCGGGAACGCTTCGGGATCACGGTGCAGGACGCGGTCCAGACGATCGAGCCGGCGGTCACCGACCCCGGCCAGGCCGAGCTGCTGGAGATCGCGGTGTACGCGCCGATCCTGCACATCGAGCGCCTCACCCGCGACACGACGGGCCGGGCGGTGGAACTGACCCGCTCGGTCTACCGCGGCGACCGCTACCGCATCACGTCGAAACTCCGCTTCGACGCCGAATCCGGCTAGCAACCCGCGGCTCCGGCTCCCGCCCCAAGCGCCCCGATGTGGCCTTCGGTGCGCCGCACGCACCCAAGGCCGCCTTCGGTGCGTGCGGCGCAGCCAAGGTCGCCTTGGGTGCGCCACACACAACCAAGGCCGCTTTGGGTGCGCCAGACGCAACCGAGGCCGCCTTCGGTGCGCCAGACGCAACCAAGGCCGCCTTGGGGCGCTTTCGGGCGTCAGGCGAGGGCGGCGAGCAGTTCGCGCTCGCGGCGTGCGCTGAGGCCCGCGCGCCGCTCGCGGTCGAGGCCCTGCTCGCGTTCCCAATTCAGCGTGTCCGCCAGCAGCTCCGCGCGGGGCCGGTGGCGCAGCCCCGCCGCGTGCGCCGCGGAGCCGGCGCGGGCCGACCAGCCCTCCCAGCCCGGCTCGACCAGCCACATCGCCAGCGAGTCCGGCCCCATGTACTCGGCCACGCCCCGGTCGAGCAGCCACCGCGCCCCCGCCGTGACCACCGGGCCCGTGTGCCCGCCGGCCGCGCGGGACAGCTCGATCCACTCCCCGAACGGCACCACCGGGCCGACCGCGTCGTACGTGCCCGTGGTGCCCCTCTCCGCCGCGTCGAGCAGCCAGGCGGTGAGGTCGCGCACGTCGATCACCTGCGTCGGCACTTCCGGCGTGTCCGGCACCAGCATCGGCCCTCGCGGGTCGCGAGCCGCGCGGGCGACCCAGTAGCCGGAGCGCCCGGTGTGGTCGCCCGGGCCGCCGATGAGCCCGGCTCGCGCGACGAGGAGGCGCTCGCCCACCGCCGCCGTCGACGCCTGCTCGCTCGCCACCTTCGCTTCGCCGTACAGCGAGCGATCGACCTCGGTCCGGTCCGTCGGGGCGAGCAGGGCGGCGGACTCGTCCGCACCCGGGGTGGCGTGCGAGGCGTAGACGTTGCCGGACGAGACGTACACCCAGTGGCCGGCCTTGCCGCCCAGCGCGTCGAGTGCGCCGCGGACGAAACCCGGCTGCCACGACACCTCCACGACCGCGTCCCACACGCGGTCGAGCAGGGGCGCGTACGCCGACGGATCGCGCCGGTCGGCGGCGACCAGCTTCGCGCCCTCCGCGGCTTCTCCGCTTTCGCCCCGCGCGAGGCAGGTCACCCGGTGGCCGCGGCCGATCGCCTGCCGGGACAGCTCCCGGGCCACCCACGCCGTCCCGCCCAGCACCAAGATCTCCACCCCGGCACCCAACCACCAAGATCACCCTCCTGGCCAGCGGATTCGCTCACAGCGAATGACGAGGGCTTCCGGTGAATAAATCATCGGCAATGGCGGGAAACGCGATTTCTTAGCCTGCCCTCGTTACCCGAACGAGTGAATGCGGACAGCGTCCGGGTGACGGCCCACCCGGAACCCGCTCGTCAGAACCGACTCCCACCACGGCAAACGGCGCGGGAACTGCGCTGTTCGCATCGCCTTTTCGGCGCCCGGGTGAGAGCGCTTCAAACGCACTGCCGGTGCGGCATAGGATTTTCCTTCGGCCAGGAAAACGATTCCTGCCCATTCCACCCCTTTCCCGAATCGAGGACCAACCATGCGAAGACGCATGCTGGGGGCGGTCCTGCCCCTGGTGCTCGCCGCGGCCGCCACCGCGCCGCTGCCCGCGGCCGCCGACCCCGCCCCGGCGGTCTCGGCGCTGACCAAGTCCGTGCAGGGCACCGGTTCCCCGGCGGCGCACGGCGCGACCCCGACCTGGGTCGTCGGCTACGAAGACCACGCGACCACCACCGGCGCCGCCACGATCACCGACGCCGTCGGGGCCGGGCAGGCCTACCAGCCCGGTTCGCTGCACGTCCCGCCCGGCTGGACGCCGGAGTGGTCCACCGACGGCAGCACGTTCACCGGTACCGAACCCGCTTCCGGCGTCACCGCGGTCCGCGCGACGAACCCCGCCGCCGGTCCGGACTCGACCCGGCTGAGCGGCGCGCTCACCCCGCCCGTGCAGGCGGTGACCACCGCGACCGGCGGCGACGGCTACTCGCCGATCCTGTACCGCACGCCGTCCGGCGCGCTGCAGGCCTGGAACATCTACCACCACCTGGGGACCACGTCGCCGAAGGTGGTCTGCACCGACCTCGCCACCGGGACGCGGTGCCCGGGCGGCCCGTGGCCGAAGGTGCTCAACACCGCGCCCGGCCCGCTCGGCACCCTGGGGGCCGGGGACATCGCCACCACCCTCATCGAGCAGTACGTGCGCGACCCCGCCGCGCCCGCGAAGGTCTACTACCCGGCGCTCACGGCGTCGTCGGCCGGCGTCGGGTGCCTCGACATGGCCGCCGCCGCCAACTGCGGGTACTGGCCGCTGGCCACGCTCGGCGGGTCGCCGCCGGTGAACAGCATGGCGGGCCTCGTGGAGAGCGGCGGCAACCTGTACGGCCTACTCAGCACCGGGGCGGTGACCTGCTGGACCATCGCCACGCAGAGCGCCTGCGGCGGCCAGCCGTACGCGCCGGTCGTGCCGGCGGTCAACCAGCCCTACGTCTACGGCGGCATGACCGTGGTGGCGGGCAAGGTGTTCGCGTCGACGTCCGGCCCGGGCGCCGCGCTCCAGCCGGCACTGGGCTGCTTCGACCCGGCAACGGCCACGGCGTGCGCCGGCTGGGCCTCGTCGCGGCCCACCGGCCCGGCGGGCAACTACACGTACAACGCCTACACGGCCTTCAGCACCGCCGGCGCCCCGGTGGGAGCGTGCTCGTCCACGACCGGCGGCACCAACGCCACGACGTGCTACGCGCTGGACGGTTCCGCGCTGCCGGCCCCGCCGGGCGCGGCGGCGCTGACCGGCGGGATCTACGTCTTCAACCCGGAGGTCGTCACCGACCCGAACGGCCACGTGCGCAGCTACCTGGCCATCTGGAACGGCGGCGTGGCGGGCGCGGCGGTGTGCCACGACTGGACGACCGGGGCGGCGTGCGCCGGCCTGCCCGCCCGGATCACCCACCCGAGCGCGGCCGGGGGCAACACCCGGGACTACGGGTACGCCTACGACGCGCCGTCGGGCTGCCTGATCGGCCTGGGCGACGCGGGCGTGCTGTTCTCGATGGACCCGGCCACCGGGGCGACCCCGTGTGTCCGCTCCGGCGGACAGGTGACCCTGCGTCCGGGTGACTTCTACTGCGACGGCGGAAGCCACGTGCAGGGCTACACCTCCGCGCGGCTGACGGGCGTCGACCCGGCGAACGTCGACTTCGCGGCGTCGCGGGTGACCGTCGTCGACCAGGACAACGCGGTGGTGCCGACCCCGGGCTTCGCCCCGGACGGCTCGGTCGACCTGACCGGCGTCTCGGTGGCGGCGCACCCGTCGATCACCGTGACGACGACGCTGGTGCTGCACAGCGCGGCGGGCTTCAGCGGCTCGCTGGTGGTCGACTTCGCCGGCGACGCACCGCAGCTCTGCTTCCGCACGGCGATTTCGGCGGACTGCGCGGTGACGTCGGTGGCGAACACGGCGACGGGCACGGACTCGACGGGCTCGTTCACCTCCAACACGGTGACGCTCCCGGTCGCCCCGGGCGCGTCGTGCACCCCGAAGGTCACCGTGGAGAAGGAGATCTGCACGGCGGTCCACCCGGACAACTGCGGGCCGGGCGGCGCCGGACCGTGGGCGAAACAGGCTCCGGTGGGCCTGCTCGGGGTGCTCGTCGCGTCGGCGTACTGGCGGATCACGGTGACCGACGATGGTCCGGTGGGGATCACGTCCGCGCAGGTGGTGGACACCGTGGAGCCGTCGTGCCAGACGGGTCCGTTCACCCTGGCGGCCGGCCAGTCGAAGCAGGTGTACTGCACGACGTTCGCGCTGCTGAACCTGTTCCCCATCACCAACAAGGCGAAGGTCGGCTACGTGCCGGTGAACGTCCCGCCGGGCACACCGCCGTCCACAACGGACTGGTCGGCGGCCAAGGCCTGTTCGCTGCTGTGCGGTCTGTAGGGAGGTGAAAGCACCGGCCCGCGGGGACGTCCCCCGCGGGCCGGCTCACACCGTGACGGGCTCGGCGGCCTTCGGCGAGACCGCCGGGGCCATCAGGACCGCGCACAGCGGCACCGCCATCGCGATCGCCGCCAGCACGAACACCGGGAACAGGAAGGAGAACACCTCCGCGCCCGCCGGGTCGGGGGCGCTGGGGTCCATGTTCATCCGGACCGCCGCCATGCCCGTGTAGTGCATGCCGGTCACCGCCGCACCCATCACGAAGCCGGCCAGCAGCCGCAGCGAGAGCCGGTCGAGGAAGACCGCGAACCACAGCGCCGCCGTCGCCGCCACCACCGCGATCACCACCGAGAGCGCCACCAGGCCGCCGTCGTAGCCGAAGTCGCCTTTCACCCGCAGCGCCGACATCCCCGTGTAGTGCATGACGTTCACCGCCAGGCCGGTGATGACGCCGCCGAGGGCGAGGCGCCACCAGCCGAACTTCGCGCGGCCGCCCACCACCACGAGCCCGGCGAACACGGCGGACACCGAAAGGATCGCCGACAGGACCGTGCGGAAGATGTCGTAGCGGACGGGCATGCCCGGGGTGCTGAAGCCGAGCATCGCCACGAAGTGCATCAGCCAGATGCCGACGCCGCCGATCGAGACCGCCGCCAGCACCAGCCACCGCACGCGGTGCCGGGGATCGGCCGCGTGCCGGGCCTGGACCGCGCACGCCAGCCCGAGCGCGCAGCCGACGACCGACGTCAGGTACGCGAGCACGAGCAGCCAGTGCCCCAGCGCGAAATGCTCCATGGCGAAGTCCTCTCTACAGGTCGCGCAGCCCGTGCAGCACGCGTTCCATCAGGTCGTGGCGCTCGTCCCAGGTGGCGGTGTCCGACAGCGTGTCGCGGACGATCACCAGGTTGTCCTGCATCAGGTCCGACACGAGCACGCGGACCACGCCGAGCGGCACGGCCAGCAGCGCGGCGATCTCCATCAGCGACCGCGGCCGGACGCACAGCTCGAGGACCTCCGCCGCGCTGGAGGTCCGGTAGCCGGCCTCGGCGCGGCCGTCGGCGGTGGTCTCGACCAGCGCCTCGACGGCGATCTCGACCGCCGGGGCCGTCCGGCCCTCCGTCCACGCGTAGGGGCGGGCCAGCGCCGGGCGGCGGCGCGGCTCGTCCCCGGGCGCGTCGTCGATCACCGGTGGTCCTGGGCCACCGGTATCTCGCGCGCGGGCACGTCGACCTTCCGCCCCACCCGCTCGACCAGCATCGTCATCTCGTAGCCGACCAGCCCGATGTCGCAGCCGGTCGAAGCGAGCACGACGAGGTTCGAGCCGTCGCCGACGCTCATCAGCAGCAGGAACCCCTGCTCCATCTCGATCACCGACTGCACGACCCGGCCGGCGGTGAACAGCTCGGCGGTGCCCAGCGACAGGCTGGACAGCCCGGCCGCGATGGCCGCGAGCTGGTCACCGCGTTCCCGCGGAAGCTCATCGTCGCCGGCCACGAGCAGGCCGTCGGCGGAGACGAGCACGGCGTGCGCGACGCCCGAGACGTCCTGGACGAACCCGTTGACCAGCCAGTTCAGCGTGGCGGACCGTTCGGGCGGCGCGGGCAGCGTCCCGCTGAGGGAGCGGCTCGCCTGCTCGGTGGCGGAGCGCCGGGGGTGCAGTTCCGTCATCGCGGATCCACTTCGTCCTTTCCGGATTGTTCGGCACGCGCGGCGGTCTCCAGCCGGGCGGCGCGCATGCCCTGGTAATGCCGCGAGAGGCTGCTGCGCACGGCGGCGGCGTCGCGGAACGTGCCGCCGGTCTGTTCGCGCACGCGCGGAACGACGGCACCGGGGGCGAGCTGGGCACCGGGCCGCCGGGTGGGCAGCCCGGCATCGGTGAGGTGCTGCGCGGCCGGGGCCTGGAGAGCGCTTTCGGCGGCTTGCCGGGTGCGGTCGGCCGGGGTGTCCCAGTCCCCGGCAGAGGTGGGTTCGGCGGCGGGCGACGGCGCGGCGGGTCGCGCGGCCGGGGTTTCCGCGGCGGTTTCCGCCGGGATCGCCCGGTGGGCTCCGGAAGCCTCGCCGTCCGGCTCGGTGCCGCGATCGGCCGTCACCGCGGGCGCCTCGGCCACCGGCCACCGCACCGGTTCCGCCGTTCCGTTCCGCTTCACCACCGGCTTGGCCACCGGCTCGGTGAACCAGCTCGTCACCACCTGCTCGAAGATCGGCGTCGAGGCCTGGGCCGGCACCACGGGCGGCCGCGGCCGGCCGTTGCGGCCCGCCGGGACCAGGCGGCCGGCGCCGATCGGGCGGGCCAGGTCCGCGATCACCAGTGCGCCCGGGACGTGGACGCTCGCCGTCACCCCCGCGTGGCGGGCCGCCGTTCCCGTGGCGCGCAACCGGACCGTCACCCCGTGCAGGGCCGCCAGCCTGCCGACCACGAACAGCCCCATCCGGCGGGTCGTCTCCGGGCCGACCGTCCCGGCCGCCGCGAGCCGGTCGTTCACCGTGGCGAGCTCTTCCGGCGTCATGCCCAGCCCCTGGTCGACCACCTCGATGAGCAGCCCGCCGTCGGCGCCGCGGTCGGCCGTCAGGGCCACCTTGTGCTCCGGTGGCGAGAAGCGCGTCGCGTTCTCCAGCAGCTCCGCGAGGATGTGCACCACGTCCGCCGCCGCCTCGGGCTGGACCGAACTGCGCGGCGCGTTGCCCAGCGCGACCCGCCGGTAGTCCTTGACCTCCGAGGTCGCCGCGCGCAGGAGGTCGCGCGTCGGCACCGGTTCGCGGCCGTGGCGGACCGGGCGGCCGCCCGCCAGGACGTGCAGGTTTTCGCCGTTGCGGCGCAGCCGGGTGGCGATGTGGTCGATGCGGAACAGCTCGTCGAGCCGGCCCGGGTCCTGCTCCCCCGACTCGAGGTCTTCGATGATCGTCAGCTGCTGCTCCACCAGCGACTGGCTCCGCCGCGACAGCGTCATGAACATCTCGCTGACCTGCTTGCGCAGCTCGGCCTGCTCAACGGCGAGCCGGACCGCCTGGCGGTGCATGTCGTCGAACGCCCGCGCCAGCTGCCCGATCTCCTCGTCGGTCCGGACCCCCGAGCCGGGCACCGCCCGCCAGTCGACGTCGTGGCCTTCGCGGATCCGCCGGACCGTCTCCGGCAGCTGGTCGTTCGCCGCGCGCAGGGCCTCCGCGCGCAGCCGGCGCACCGGCGTGACCAGCGACCGCACCACCAGCAGCGCGATCGCGAGCGCGCCGAGCAGCGAACCGAGCACCAGGGCCGTGTCGCGCAGCGAGTCCGCGCGGGCCCGGTCGGCCGCGGCCGAGACGTCGTCCGCGAGCTTCGCCGCGACGTCGTTCAGCACGGCCGTCACGCCGGCGGTCTCGGCGGTGATCGAGGGGACGAACGACGCCGGCGACGCGCCCGGTTCCTGCAGCGTGTCGAGGCGGGCGTCGGCGGACGCCGTCGCGGTCTTGAAGCGGGTCAGGAACTGGCCCGGGAGCTGGTGTTCGGCCTGCTCGCCGAGCACTTCCTCCTCCGCGGCCGTCTGCACGACCGCCGGGCGCAGCGAGGCGTCGTCCGGGCTGTTCCGCGCGGCCCGCGCGTAGGTCTCCTCGGTGGCCAGCTCGGCCCGCAGGTGTACCAGCAGCCGGGCGTTTTCCGCACCGGCCGTGGTTTCGGCGCCGGCGTCGGCCGGGACGAACTGGGGCACGAGGTCGCCGAGGGTGCTGATGATGTCGTTGTAGCCGGCGGCTTTCGAACGGACATCGCCGCCGCCGGCGCCGGCCGCGCGGATCCCGGCGAGCTTGCCGAGCGCGGTGTTCAGCGCCCGGCCGGTGTCGCCGGGCAGCGGCGCGAACCCGGCGTCGCGCTGGACCGCGGCCACCTTCGCGTCGACGGCCGCGGTCAGCGTGTCCGGTGCCCCGGCCGGGACCGCGACCGCGGTGACCATCTCCTCGCCCAGCGACGCGGTCAGGTCGATCGTGTCGCGCAGCACCGGCAACCGGTCGCGGGCCGCACTGAGCGCGGTCGCCCGGTCGAGCTCGCCCTGGATCCGGATTTCCGCGAGCGCCACCGCGACCAGGACCGGCAGCAGCAGGACAACGCTGATCTTGGTGCGGACGCTCCAGTGCGCCGGCCACCACGCGGCGTCCGCCGGGCGGCGGAGCGTGGCTCTGCTTTCGTGCATGGCGGAACAGCTCGATTCCCGGCCGCGCGGACGGCCGACGTCGAGTTCGGACAGGTCGAAGGGCCCCAGGGAAGACGTGGCGTTGATCAGGCCGACCAGCAGAACACATCACGTGCCGCGTCCTTGTCAACCCTGCGCGGCGGCGTTTCGAAACGCGAGGTTCGAATTATTTCCGCGGCTCACGGATCGTGTTCCGACGGTCGCTGGTTGCACACCGTTCAACCACATTCGCGCAGCTCCCAGGCCTACCGATCAGTAAGCAAGCCGGGCTTCGCACTGACGGCAGAATTACCGACAACGGCCACCGGGGCGAATTCGGCCATTGTTCGAATGGTGGGTTATTAATTCCCGCCGCGCCCACGTGGACGTCCCGGGCGCGGGGTGCGGCAGAATCCTCGCCGTGACCGATGTGGACGTGGCCGCCGGCGCGGCCGCCGGGCCGGGCAAGCGGGTCGGCTGGGTGGAGCTGTACTTCGACCTGGTCTTCGTGTTCGCGGTGGGTCAGGTGGCGCACAGCATCGTGACGGACCCGCACTGGGCCCGCATCGCCGGCGCGCTGGGGCTGTTCGCCACGCTGTGGTGGACCTGGATCGGCTTCGCCGTGCTCTACAACCGCCGAGGCGACGACAGCCGCGCGGCCGACCGGCTGTTCGTGCTGGCGGGCACCATCCCGTGCGCGATCGCCGCCACCCAGGTGCACCACGTCTTCGAAGGGCACCCCGCGGTCTTCGCGGCGGCGATGGCCGGCGTCCGCGTGCTCCTGGCGGCCGCCCACCGGTGGCCGGCGCGGCCCGGGCTCGACCAGCGCCGGATCAGCACGGGGTACGCGGTTTCCGCGGTCCTGTTCGGGGTCTCGGCGGTGGTGCCGGGCGGCTGGGGGATCTGGGCGTTCGCGCTGCTCCAGGAAGCCGGGTTCCTGCTGCTGGGCGGACGGCGCCGGCACCGGGGCGAGCCGCGGGAGCGGCCCACCCGGGAGACCCGGTGGCGGGCGATGTTCGACGGGCCGCGCGACCCGAACCTCGCGGTCGACGCCGGCCACCTCGCCGAACGCTTCGGGCTGTTCATGATCCTGCTGCTCGGCGAGCTGGTGATCACCGTCGGCACCGCCGCGCTCGAACGCCCGGCCGACGACTTCGCCTACTGGGCGGCCATGGCCGGCGGGCTGGTGCTCGCCGGCGCGCTGTGGTGGCTGTACTTCACCTCGGCCGCGGAGCTGTCCGAGAAGATGCTCGATCTCTCCGGCGGCAACCCCATGCTCGCCTATTCGCTGTACGCGGGCGGCCACCTGACGCCGGCGTTCGCGCTGCTGCTCGTCGCGGCCGGGCTGAACCTTTCGCTGCACGACGCCCCGCCGTCCGCGGCGGCCTGGCTGCTCACCGCGGGCCTGACGGTCTACATCGCCGGCACCCGCGTGTTCTCGGCCGACCCCGGCCGCTGGTGGCAGCGGGCCGCCAGGGTCGCCGCCCTGGTGGTCACGGTGAACCTCGCCCACCTCGGGCGCATCCTGCCTGCCCCCGCGGTGGTCGTGGTGGTCGCGGTCTGGGGCGTCGGCATGACGGCGGTCAGCTCGGTCGTGCGCCGCCGGGCCATCGAGAGCCTCGGCGACAACCCGCTGGCCTACCTGCGCAGCCGCAACGCCCCGGCGCGCTGAACCCGCCCAGCGCCGCCACTCCCCCTAGCTGGTGAGGATCTGCGGCGAGAGCACCTTGAGCATCGCGTTCGTCCACTTCAGCTGCCGCAGCGTCTGCGGGTGGCAGCGGCTCGCCAGTTCGAGCAGCTCCGCCTCCTTCGCCGCCTGCGCGCCCTGCGCCAGCAGCTCCCAGTCGAGCGACACGCCCGCCGCGCGGCGGTGCAGGCGGCACAGGTCCGCCAGCAGGAGCAGGCCCGGCTCCGGGCGGCGGCCGCCCAGCTCGGACAGCGCCGTCCGCAACGGCTCCAGCGGGCCGGGGCCGGGCACCTCCTCGTCGAGGTCAAGGCCGTGCGCCCGGCCGGCCCGGGCGATGTCGCGCACGTGCGCCGCCGACCAGCCCGCCAGGTCGCGGGCGAGGTGGTGGATCTCGTGCTCGGCGTGGTGGCGGTCGGACGCCTTCCGCAGCTCCTTCGCCATCGCCGTTTCGGCACGGTGCAGTTCCCGCAGCACGAGGTCCAGCTTCACCGGGCGACCTCCTCGTCGACGACCGCGGGCACCGGCGCGACGGACGGCGCGCTCGCCGGGCCCACCCGGCGCAGCGCGGCCGCGGCCGTCTTGAACAGCGGCTGCTTGGACACCGGGTCCCAGTCGGTGAAGGTCAGCTCGTTGGCCGCCCGGTCGCCGTCCTTGCCCGCCGGGTGCTCGACGTCCCAGTAGCCGTAGTGGAACGGCAGGAACAGCACGCCGTCACGGATGCCGCCGATGCGGACGCGGGCGCGGACCGCCCCTCGCGGTGTCGAGACCTCCGCGAAGTCGCCTTCGGCGAGGCCGGCGGCCGCGGCGTCGCGTTCGGACACCTCGAGCCACACCTCCGGCGCGGCCGCGCGCAGCTCCGGCGCGCGGCCGGTCTTCGTCCGGGTGTGGAAGTGGTGGATCGTCCGGCCGGTGATCAGGTGGAACGGGTGATCGTCGTCCGGCGTTTCGTGCGGCGGGAGGTACTCGGCCGCCTTGAGCATGGCCTTGCCGTCCGGGTTCATCGCCCGGTACTCGGCGGGCTCCATCGGAGCGCCGGTGACGAGGTCGCGGCCGTAGCTTTCGCAGTGGTCCGGCCGGGCGAAGAACTTCCCGTCGGCGTACAGCCGTTCCGTCCCCTCAGGACGGTCCGAAGTGCACGGCCACTGGATGCCGCCGACCGCACGCAGCTTCGCGTAGCTCAGGCCGCTGTAGTCGCACGGCCGCCCCGCCGACGCGCGCTTCCACGCTTCGAAGGCGGTTTCGGCGTCGTGCCACTGCGGGAACGGCTCGCCGTCGTTGCCCCGGAAGTCCATCCGCCGCGCGTAGTCGAGGAAGACGTCCAGGTCGGGCCGTGCCTGCCCGGGCGGGTCGACGGCCTTCTCCGACAGGTGCACCGTGCGGTCGGCGTTGGTGAACGTGCCGGTCTTCTCGCCCCAGATCGCCGCGGGCAGCACGACGTCGGCGAACTCGGTCGTCTCGGTGCGGAACGCGTCCTGCACGACGAGGAACAGCCGCGACGAGTCCAAAATGGAGCGTATCCGGTGCAGCTCGGGCAGGGAGACGGCCGGGTTGGTGGCCGACACCCACAGGAACCGCAGGGTGCCGGTTTCGGCGTACCGCAGCATCTGCATCAGGTGCGTCGGCGGCCCGTAGTGCGGGATCTTGCCCGTGTCGACGTTCCACAGCGCCGCCAGCTCGGCCACGTGCTCGTCGTTCGCCCAGTTGCGGAACCCGGTCAGGTCACCGTCGGCCCCGCATTCGCGCGTGTTCTCCGCGGTCGGCTGGCCGTTCATCTGCAGCACGCCGGCGCCGGGCCGGCCCAGCATGCCCCGCAGCAGCACGAGGTTGTTGACCTGCACCGCGGCCGCGGACGCCTGGTGCGACTGGTAGAAGCCCTGCAGGACCGTGCACAGCAGCCGGTCCGCCGAGCCCAGCAGCCGGGCGGCTTCGCGGATTTCCCCGGCGTCGAGCCCGCAGAGCTCCGCGGCGCGCTCGGGCGGGTAGTCCGCGACCATCGCCGCGAGGTCGTCGTAGCCCACCGTGCAGCGGTCGACGTACTCGCGGTCGACCCGGCCGTGCTCGACGATCTCGTGCAGGATCCCGTTCAGCAGAGCGACGTTGGTCCCGGGCAACGGCGCGAGGTGCAGCGTCGCCGCCCGGGCGACCGGGGTGTCCCGCGGATCGACGCACAGCACCGCGGGCGGGTTCGGCCCGGCGAGCCGGTCGAGTACGCGCGACCACAGGACGGCCTGCGTTTCGGCCATGTTGTGCCCGAAGAGGGCGATGACGTCGGCGTGGTCGACGTCGGTGTAGGACGCCGGCTGGCCGTCGCAGCCGAAGGACTCCTTCAGCGCGGCGGCCGCGGTCGCCGTGCAGAGCCGGGTGTTGCCGTCGAGGTGGTTGGTGCCCAGCCCGCCGCGGGCGATCGCGGCGAGCGTGTAGTACTCCTCGGCGAACAGCTGGCCGCTGGTGTAGAAGCCGAGCGCACCCGGACCTCGCTCGTCGAGCAGTTCTCTGCTGCGCCGGACGACCAGGTCCATCGCCTCGTCCCAGCTCGCTTCGGCGAGCTCGCCGTTCCGGCGCACCAGCGGCGTGGTCAGCCGGTCCGGCGACGCGTTGGCCTGCCAGGCGAAGAGGTCCTTCGGGTCGAGGCGGCCGTGGTTGACGCGGTCGCCGGCGCGGCCGCGGACCCCGGCGATCCGGCCGTCCTTGACCGCGATGTCGAGGCCGTCGCCGTTCGAGTGCAGCACGGCGGCGCTGGGGACCCAGCGGTCGACGTCCTCCGCGCGCAGGCCGGCGGCGAGGTGGCTGTCCACCCGCACCGGCCACGGCTCCCCCGGTCCGTAGGGCGTCCTGGCCCCCCAGGGCTCGGTGATGCCGTCGCGCTTTCCCACCGCAGACCTCCGATCAGCGCCCGGATACCCGCACGCCTCACGGGCAAACGCAGGCATGATCGCCGGCAAAGCGGGTACGCGCCTTCGTGAGCGACCACGGAAGGAGGCGTCCGCGCCGGTGAAACCCGAGCCCGGGAACGTCGAGGCCGTGGCCCTGCGCGACTACGCCGAGACCGCCGCCGAGCTGCCGCGTGCCGAACCGGCCGAACCGGCGCGGCCCCGGCCCGCCGGGTGCACCAGGCGCTCACCGAAGCGGCATCGCACGCCCTAGGGAGTACTCATGAGCCAGACTGTCGGCGACCACGTCCTCCAGCGCCTGCGCGAGTGGGGTGTGGAGCAGGTCTTCGCCTACCCCGGCGACGGCATCAACGGGCTCGTCGCCTCGTTCGGCAAGGCGGACAACCAGCCCCGCTTCGTGCAGGCCCGGCACGAGGAGATGGCCGCGTTCGCGGCCGTCGGCTACGCGAAGTTCAGCGGCAAGGTCGGCGTCTGCATGGCCACCTCGGGCCCGGGCGCGATCCACCTGCTCAACGGGCTCTACGACGCGAAGCTCGACCACGTCCCGGTGGTCGCGATCGTCGGGCAGACCGCGCGCAGCGCGATGGGCGGGTCCTACCAGCAGGAAGTCGACTTGCAGGCGCTCTACAAGGATGTCGCGAGCGAATACCTCGTCGAGGTCAACGTCGCCGAGCAGCTGCCGAACGCGCTCGACCGGGCGATCCGGACGGCCGAGTCGTCCCGCTGCCCGACCGCCCTGATCATCCCCGCGGACCTGCAGGAGGAGCCGTACTCGCCGCCGCAGCACGCGTTCAAGCAGGTGCCCTCCAGCCCGCCGGGGACGGCGTGGTCCCGGCCGGTTCCCGCGGACCACGACCTCGACGCGGCGGCCGAAGTCCTCAACGCGGGCGAAAAGGTCGCCATCCTGGTCGGGCAGGGCGCGCGCGGCGCGGCCGAGGAGGTCCGGCAGGTGGCCGAGGTCACCGGGGCCGGTGTCGCGAAGGCGTTGCTGGGCAAGGACGTCCTGCCCGACGACCTGCCGTGGGTGACCGGCTCGATCGGGTTGCTCGGCACCCGGCCGAGCTACGAGCTGATGCGCGACTGCGACACGCTGCTCATCGTCGGCTCGAACTTCCCGTACAGCCAGTTCCTGCCGGACTTCGGCCAGGCGCGCGCGGTGCAGATCGACCTCGACGGGCGGCTCATCGGGCTGCGCTACCCGACCGAGGTCAACCTGGTCGGCGACAGCGCGGCCACGCTGCGGGCGCTGCTGCCGAAGCTGACGGGCAAGCCGGACCGCTCGTGGCGGGAAACGATCGAGAAGAACGTCGCTTCCTGGTGGGAGACCGTCGAAAAGGAAGCCGCCGTCGACGCCGATCCGGTGAACCCGATGGCGATCGTGTCGGAGCTGTCGAAGCGGATCCCCCAGGACGCCATCGTCACCGCGGACTCCGGCTCCTCCACCAACTGGTACGCCCGCAACCTGCGCATCCGCGGGGACATCCGCGGGTCGCTGTCGGGCACGCTGGCCACGATGGGCCCGGGCGTGCCGTACGCCATCGGGGCCAAGTTCGCCCACCCCGACCGGCCGGTGATCGCCCTCGTCGGCGACGGTGCCATGCAGATGAACGGCCTCGCCGAACTGATCACCATCGCCCGCTACCAGCACCTGTGGAGCGACCCGCGCTGCGTGGTCTGCGTCTTCCACAACAACGACCTCAACCAGGTGACGTGGGAGCTGCGCGCCATGGGCGGCGCCCCGAAGTTCGAGGAGTCCCAGACCCTGCCGGACGTCGACTACGCCGGCTTCGCGCTGTCACTCGGGCTGGCCGCGGTCACCGTCGACAAGCCGGACCAGCTGGCCTCGGCCTGGGACACCGTGCTCACCGCGGGCAAGCCGGCGGTGCTGGACGTCCGCTGCGACCCGGACGTGCCGCCGATCCCGCCGCACGCCACCTTCGAGCAGGTGAAGTCGGCCGCGCAGGCGGTCCTCAAGGGCGACCCCGACGCGGTGCACCTCGTCGCCCAGGGCGTCAAGACGAAGCTGCAGGAGTTCCTGCCGGGCGGGAAGGGCCGCACGTCGTGAGCCCGGCCGAAGTCGTCGTCGTGACCGGGGCCAGCGGGGGCATCGGCCGCGCCGTCGCCCGGGCTTTCGGGGCCCGGCAGGCCCGGGTCGCCCTGCTGGCCCGCGGGGAGCAGGGCCTCAAGGCGGCCGCGGACGACGTCACCCGCGCCGGCGGGACGGCCCTGGCCATCCCCACCGACGTCGCCGACTTCGGCCGGGTCGACGCCGCCGCCTCCCGGGTCGAGGCGGAACTCGGCCCGATCGACGTGTGGGTGAACGTGGCGTTCACGTCGGTGTTCGCGCCGTTCGCCGAGATCGGGCCGGAGGAGTTCCGCCGCGTCACCGAGGTGAGCTACCTCGGGTACGTGCACGGCACGATGGCCGCCCTGCGCCGGATGAAGCCGCGCGACCGCGGCACGATCGTGCAGGTCGGTTCGGCGCTGGCGTACCGCGGAATCCCGTTGCAGAGCGCGTATTGCGGCGCGAAGCACGCGGTCCAGGGGTTCAACGAGGCGCTGCGCTGCGAGCTGCTGCACGAGCGCAGCGGCGTCCGCACGACGATGGTGCAGCTGCCGGCGGTCAACACGCCGCAGTTCTCGTGGGTGCGGTCGAAGCTGCCGCACCAGGCTCAGCCGGTGCCGCCGATCTACCAGCCGGAGGTGGCGGCCCGGGCCGTGGTGCACGCGGCCGGCCACCCGCGCCGCCGGGAGTACTGGGTGGGCGGGAGCACGGTCGGGACGCTGCTCGCGAACGCCGTCGCGCCGGGTGTGCTCGACCGGTACCTCGCCCGGACGGGCTACCGGTCCCAGCAGACCGGGGCGCAGAAGCCGCCGGACCAGCCGGAGAACCTGTGGTCGCCGGCGGATCGCGAGCGGGACTTCGGGGCGCACGGCCGGTTCGACGGGAAGGCGACGCCGAGGAGCGCGCAGCTGTGGGCGAGCCGGCACCACGGCGTCGTCGCCGCGGCCGGGGGTGCGCTGGCGGCGGCACTGGCGGTGTGGCGGCGAGCGCGGGCGTGACCGGGCTCAGGCCGGCCGGGCGCGCCGGAGCTTGACCGGCCGGGGCGCTTCGACTCGGTGACCGAGACTTCCGTCAGCACGTACCCCTCGGGGACGTGCTCCCGGCACTGGCCCGGCTCGTACCCGTGGCTGCCGAGCGAAACCCCGCAGTCTTCGCCCGGGAAGCAGCCGGTCACCGCGATCCGGCCGGCCGCGGCGGACATCGGCCGAAAGGACGAGGCCGCCGCGCCCGAACCGCCCCTTCGGCCGAGGTGACCGGGACCTTTCCTCCCCTAGCTTGATCATCGGGTGCGGAGGAGGGGTCATGAAGTTCACCGCCAAGCGGGTCGTCGTCGCCGTGGCCGTGGCGGGGGTTGCCGTGGTCGGCGTCGGGACCACCGTGATCGCCACCGCCGCCGATCCCGTCTCGCCCGAGATCACCGGCGCCGCGCCCGCCGATGCCGGGCACGGGGACGAAGGCAAGTACACCACCGGGGACTACGTGCTCACCGTGCACGAACTCGACGACGACGGCGAAGGTGTCGGCACCGCCATCGGGCCGCACACCACGTACTACTCGAAAACCCTGCACGGCAACGGAAACCGCCGGCACACGGTCGTCAAGTTCTCGGCCGGGCCGGACGGCGACGGGCCGATCGCCTTCAGCTACCCCGTGCCCGCCGCGGGCCGGGCCGTCGACTGCGTGGCCTCCGGGACCGAGGCCGCGCCGCAGGTTCGGTGCGAGACGAAGTTGCCCGCGAGGTGATCGGCTCGGTACAGTCCGGAGCACGCCGCGTTGCCCCTTCGACCCAAGGAGCACGACGTGCGTACCCTCCTCTGCCTCGCCGCTGTCCTTCTCGTCCTGCCCGTCGGCAGCGCCGAAGCCGCCACGCGGAAATGGCCCGGTGACGCGGCCGTCACCGTCGCCGACCCCGCCGGGGCGCTCGGCGACAACGTCAGCGGGCTCTCCTTCGACGGCCCCGATGTGCTGTGGGCGGTCAAGAACGGCCCGGGCACCCTCTACCGGCTCGTCCGCGACGGCGGCGGCTGGCGGCCCGCCGAAGACCGGCCGCTGCGCTACCGGAACGGCGACGGCGACCCGGACGCCGAAGGGGTCGTGGTCACGCCCGACGGCGTGCTCGTCGCGACCGAGCGCGACAACGACGGCGACGGCAGCCTGCTGGAAGTCCTGCGGTACGCCCCCGGATCGACCACGGGCGAACTCGACGCGGCCGCCGAATGGGACCTCACCGGCGACCTGCCCGCCGTCGACGACAACGGGGGCTTCGAAGGCATCTCCTGGATCCCGGACAGCTTCCTCACCGCCGGCGGCTTCCGCGACGACCGCACCAAGGCCGCCTACGACCCGGCCCGCTACCCCGGCCACGGGACCGGCCTCTACTTCCTCGGCCTCGAGGACACGGGCAAGGTCTACGCCTACGCCCTCGACCGGGCCGGCGGCGGGTTCACCCGGGTGGCGTCCTTCTCGAGCGGCTTCCCGAAGGTCATGGAGCTGGAGTTCGACCCGGCGACGAGCAGCCTCTGGTCCGTTTGCGACGACACCTGCTCGGGCAAGTCGGCGACGCTGAAGCTCAGCGGCGGCAAGTTCACCGTCGCCGCAACGTATGCGCGGCCGGCGACGATGCCGAACTACAACAACGAAGGGTTCGCCATCTCCCCCGCCTGCTCGGGCGGGCGCCGCGCGGTCGTCTGGGCCGACGACGGCAACGACGGCGGCCACGCCCTGCGCACCGGGACGTTGCCCTGCTGAAGCCTCACAACCCGAGGGCACTCACCAGCAGGGCGGCCACCGCGGCCCGGTGTTCCGGCCGGTCCGCCCACCGCAGCCGGCGGCCGGCCTCGACCACCACGCCGAAGCCCGCGTGCACCAGCACCCGGGCCTGGCGCGCGTCGAGGTCCGGGCGGGCTTGGCGCAGGTGCTGCTCCCACACGGCGATGTGCTCGCGCTGCGCCGCCACCAGCGGGCGGCGCAGCGCGTCGGGCAGGCCCGCGATTTCCGCGTTGGCCACGCTGTTGAGGGCGCTGTGCTCGAAGCTGTACGCCACGTACGTCGCGGTCAGGGCGCCGAGGGCGGCGTGCGGGCCGGTCGTTCCGCGGAGGTTGTGCTCGACCGCCTGGGCCAGCAGGCCCGCGGCCTGCAGGCACGCCGCGGCCAGGATGTCGGCCTTGCCGGGGAAGTACCGGTAGAGCGCCGACGGCACCAGCCCCACCGCCTCGGCGATCCGGCCGTTCGTCACGGTGGCGAACCCGTCCCGCTCGAACAGCGGGACGGCGGCCGCGAGGATCTCCGAACGCCGGGTCCGGGGCACCGGCGGGGCGGGGATCTCCACGGAGGGCGCCGCAGCGGCGGCGGGGTCGGTGGCCGCGACGCGCAGCGCCGCGGCCCGCAGCAGCTCCTCGACCCGGCGCCGTCCGATCGAGTTGTGGTGCGTCGTGACCGACCCGATCGCGCCCAGCGCCCCCACCGCCCGCAGGTGCTCGCCGGGCCAGGGGTGCTCGCGCCGCACCGCGCCGGCCACGCGCTCGACGACGTGCGCGAACTTGGCCGCCAGCAGCCGCCGGTCTTCGCGCTCGAGGTACCGGGCCTCCCAGCGGTACACGCCGCCGGTCTCCCGGTGGGCGACGGTGACCTGCGTGATCGCAGCGAAGATCTCCGCCAGCGGGGCGTCCGACGGCACCTCGGCGAGCGCGGCGACGAGCCGGTCGGCCATCACGTTCGCGCACTCGGCGAACAGGGCGTACTTGTTCGGGAAGTGCCGGTACAGGGCGGCGGCGGTGAAGCCCACGCGCGCCGCGATCTCCTCCATCGACGCCGCGTGGTAGCCGCGCTCGCTGAACACCGCGGCGCCGGCCTCGACGACCAGCCGACGGCGGTTGCGGGGCCGGACGGCCGCGGCCGGCTCGGCGGTCACCGGGCTGAGCTGTGCGGGAGTCGGGCCATGAGTGTCAGTCAACCACAGGCTGCCGGGTCTTGCCGACGCGCGAGACACCTTCTATGTTAATCAGGAATCTCCTCACGGCGAGCCCATTACCTATCAAGGAAGCTAGGTAAGTAAATGAGCAATCTCAGCAGGAGGAACGCTCTTTCGCTCGGCGTCGCGTTGGGTCTGGTGAGCGCGGCGAGCGTCGTCCCCGCCTGGGCGGCGACGGCATCGACGGCTTCGGCGGCGGGCGCCGACCCGTGGTGGGTCTGGGACGACGAGATCGACCGGCTGATGGCCGGGCTCGTCGACGGCGGCGGGGTGCCCGCGGTCAACACCGCGCTGCGGTCGTGGGTGGACAACGACGACCCGCTGCCGGCCGGGCTGCCCGCCGACCTCACCGGCTGGCTGCAGCGGGTCAACCGGCTGCCCTCCTGGGCCGACCCCGCCAAGCTGCGCCGCGCCGCCGACTTCAACCGGCGCAAGGACACCTACCTGTTCCTGCTCTACGGCCTGGGCAGCGGCATCATGAGCACGGTCATCCCGCGGGAGGCCCGGTCGGTCTACTGGTCCGCGGGCGGTGCGAACATGCAGGACCGCGCGGCCAAGACGTTCACCTTCGGCTACGACCTGAGCGAAGCCGGCGCGTTCGAGCCCTCCGGCCAGTTCGTGGTGACGGCCAACAAGACGCGCCTGGTGCACGCCGCGGTGCGCCACCTGCTGCCGCAGTCGGCGCACTGGCGGGCGGCCGCCGACGAGCGGGTGCCGATCAGCAACGGCGACATCCTGGTCACCTTCCACAGCCTCGGCACGTTCGTGCACCGCAAGCTGCGCGAGTGGCACGTCCCGATGTCGGCCGCGGACGAGGAGGCGTTCCTCCACCAGTGGCAGGTCGCCATCCACCTGCTCGGCGTCCGGGACGAGTTCATCCCGCAGACGTGGGCCGCGGCGGACGCGCAGTCGGCCCAGGTGCTCACCCCGCTGCTCGCCCCGACGCCCGAAGGCAAGGAGCTCGCCGCGGACCTGCTCGGGCTGACCGCCCAGATCGACCTCGGCGTCACCCGCGGCTTCCTGAACGAGTTCGTGCGGTACGTGCTCAGCGACGAAGTCGGCGACTGGCTCGGCCTGCCGCGCGACTACGCCGCCGCGACCCTGATCCGCGTCGGGTGGCCCGCGTACATCGCCTTCCGGGAAGGACTGCTGCCGATCGCCCCCGCGGGCTTCTACCTCTTCGACCAGTTCGTCCGCGCGCTCGCCATGCTGTTCCTCAACAAGGGCACGTCGCCGACGAGCACGCCCATCACGATCCCGACCGGCAACCGGCCCGGCGCCTGAAGCGCCGGGCCCGGAGCGTCAGGCCGGTCCCCGGCCCCACAGCCGCCAGGTCTGGTTGAGCGGGCTGTTCTGGGTGACCGGCTTGCACGTCCACTGGATCACCGCGCCGCGGGCGGCCGTGGAGACCCCGCTGACGTCGACGCACTTGCCGCTGTGCCGCGCGACGAGCTGGTAGTCGTGGGGATCGTTGCCGCCGTAGGTGACCCGGCGCGGCGAGAACTGCTGGTTCGTCGCGCCGTCGGTGCACGTGCGTTGCTGGACGGCGGCCCCGTCGTCGGCCGAGGCACCGGCCACCTCGAGGCACTTGCCGCTCTGCTGGTTGACCACGGTGAACGCGCCCGCGACCCCGGTCACCGGCCGGAAGCTCCACTGCTGCTGGGCGCCGCCCTCGCAGGAGTCCTGCTGCTGCCGGTTGCCGTCGGCGGTGCCGAGATCGGTGTTGTCCAGGCACTGCTGGGAATGCTGGGCGACGGCGACGGTCTGGAAGGTGCCGTCCGACGGCGGCAGCAGGGTGACGCTCAGCGCGTCGTCGACGCCGGTGTGCGGGACGGTGACGGTCACGGCGTTGCCGGAGACGGTCACCACCGAGTCCCGGATGGTGACCGGGCTCTGCACCGCGGCACCGCCGTTGGCCGGGAGCTGCTGGACGACGACCCGCACCTGGTTGTTCTGGACGACCCCGGAGGTGGTGTCCAGCCGCTGCAGGGCGACGTTGACGTTGCCGGTCGTGCTGCCCCCGCCGACCAGGACCTTCGCCACCCCGGCCGCCTTCGTGGCGAACGGGTCGTAGGCCGAGCTGGGCTTCGAGGCCACGATCTGGCCGGTCTGCGAGGCGTAGAAGCGGTAGGCCCACCACTCGCCCTTGGGCAGGTACCGGCCCGCGGAGTTGCGCACGAGCAGGTTGGCCAGGTCGTTGTGCAGGTTCCCGCCGCTCGCCCAGTTCGCGCGCAGCCCGTCGGCGCCGGCCCGCTCGAGCCGGGCGATGTACCAGGCGCCGTCACCGGGGTTCTGCTCGTTCGACGCCCCGTATTCGTTGATCTGGTAGGGCCGCGGGTGCGGGATGCCGCGCGAGCCGAGCGACGCGTCGGCCGCGGCGACGTTCGCCACCGGGTCGCCCGGCAGCGAGTGCCAGCTGACGATGTCCGGCACGGTGCTCGAGCCGCGGACGAAGTCGAGGTACTGCGTCCACCAGCTCGTGCCGGTGGACGGCACCCCGGCCAGGCTGGGGCCGACGATCGCGTGCGCCGGGAAGGCGGCCCGGATGCGCTGGTAGGCCCGCTGCCACATGGCGAAGTACTGGCTCTGCGTGCGGTTCCAGAAGATCGAGATGTTGGGTTCGTTCCAGATGTCCCACTCCACCGGGGCGCCCGTCGCCCGCACGTCGTTGATCAGGCGGGTGAGGAAGGCGTCGTAGTCGGTCCAGTCGCCGTTGTCGCCGGGGAAGCGGGAGATCGGGTAGCCGTCCGCGCCCCAGAGGTCGTGCACCAGCAGGACGAACTGGCCGCCGAGCGAGCGGGTGCGCAGGAGCTGGGCGCGGGTGGCGTTCCACCGGCGGTCGTACTTGCCCGACACCCAGCCGCCCGGGCTGTCCAGCTGCGCGCCGCCGGCCCGCATCGCCTGGAAGTCGACGTCGCGGAAGAAGTGGTCGGGCGGGTTCGCGGCGTTTTCGGTCATGCCGTAGATCCACCCGGAAGCCCGGTGGGCGGGCGAGGCGCCGGCGGCGGAGAAGTCGACCGAGATCGACTCGTCCGCGGCCTGGGCCGGCCCGGGGAGGGCCACGGCGGCGGCACCGGTCAGTGCTCCGGTGATCAGGAAGGCGGCCAGGCCACGGCGGACGCGTGGCCGCTGACGCGAGGTGTCCACGGACGGCTCCTTTGGCGGGTGGACGTGCGGGAGGTCGACGGTCATCGAACCGGTTCGACCTCCAAGGAACGTACGCCGCAGGGAATTCACCGACAATCGGCCAAATGGAGGCGAACCGGTTCGCCATCGGTGGTGAAGCCGTCGAAAAGGGGCTTCCCCCGCGTCGCCCGCGGGGAAAGCCCCTTCCCGTCCGCCCCGGCGGCTCAGCGGTAACCGGCGGCGACCACGTTCGCCTGGACCGCGTTTTCCGTCGCGTCCGAGGGATATCCCGCGACCATCGCCCCTTCGTAGAACGTCCCCGCGCTCAGGTTCGCCCCACCGCCTGGCTTGCAGCAGTCACCACCGCTGCCGAGGATGATCGCGCCCTGCTTCTTCATCGGGCTGTAGCCGCCGGGAAGGCCGCCGTCCCACATGGTCGCGAGGGAGCCCGACTGGGCGTTGCTGCCCTTGAGCGCGAAGCGGGACGTGCCGTTGTTCTTCAGCATCGCCGTGACGAACTTGCTCGGCAGCGCCCGCTGGTTCGGGTTCCACTGCTGGCTGCCGCCCGGGTACAGGCCCCATTCGAGGTCCGCCTGCACCCACGGGCCGCCGCCCTGGCACCCGCCGAACCAGCACTCGGTGCCGAAGTTGATCGCGTCCATCGCGCCGGCCGCGTCGGCCTTCCGGGTGGTTTCGCTGTTGCCGTAGTCGAAGCAGCAGCCGCTGTTGACGTGGGTTCCGCTGGTCACCATGTACATGCCCTCGGGCGCGCTGCCGGTCGGGACCCCGGTCAGGTGCCCGTCGCGCCAGTAGCTGTTGCCGGGGTTGATGTACAGCGAATACGCCTTCGAGCCGCCGACCGTGAGCGACTCCGACGTGGCCTTCGCCGGGCTGCTCTGGCTGGACCCCGGGACCACGGTGGATCCTTGGTACCACAGGTCGTTCCCGCGTCCGGACTGGTCGTAGACCACCGTGATGACGCAGTTCGTGCCCGTGCAGAAGGAATCCTGTGCGGTGGCGTCGACGGTGCCGCCCGCCGCCCGGAGGCCGATGTTCCGGGTCGTGTTGTCGGACGAGCGCCGCACCTGATACAGGTTGCCGGCGTAGTTCCCGTAGAGCGCCCGGACCGTGCTGTGCGCGGCGACGCACGGCGTGCCGCCGGAGGCGTAGATGTCGCACGGCGCCGTCCCGGTCGGCGGCGGCGGGGTGCTGCCGGTGCTCCACTGCTGGTTGCTCTGGCCGTGGCACGTCCACAGCACGACCGCCGTGCCGTTCGCCGTGCCGGCGCCGGTCACGTCCAGGCACAGTCCCGATTGGACACCGGTGATCGTGCCGTCGGCGTTCTGCCGCCACTGCTGGTTCGCCTGCCCGTTGCACGACCAGATGATCACGGCCGTCCCGGGCGCGGTCCGCCCGCCGTAGGCGTCCACGCACCGGGTGCCGTTCATCGTCCGCAGCTCGCCCGCGGTGGTGAACTCGTACGCCTGCCCGGCCTGGCCGCCGCAGTCCTGGATCTCCAACGCCGTTCCCGGCGTGTCGGTGCCGCCCTTGACGTTCAGGCACCGCCCTGACGCCGCACTCACCAGGGGTGACGGCGCGGCCGAAGCCGGTACCACCCAGGCCAGTGCCGTGACCAGCATCGCGGCCACCACCACGAACACCCGCACGATTCCTCCTCTGTCCTTGCCGGACATCTCACGCCGACCTGCGCGGCACCAGTTCGGTGTCGAGCACCGTGCACCGGCGCGGGGCCGCGCCGTCGATCATCGCCAGCAGCTCGGCCGTCATCCGGGCGCCCATCTCCTCGACCGGCTGGCGCACGGTGGTGAGCGGCGGGTCCGTCCAGCAGCTGATCGGCAGGTCGTCGAACCCCACGAGGGCGACGTCTTCGGGGACCTTCCGGCCCGCGCGGCGAAGCGCGCGCAGTGCCCCGACCGCCATCATGTCGGAGGCGGCGAAGATCCCGTCGACGTCCGGACGGCGGCTCAGCAGCCGGGACGTCGCGTACTCGCCCGACGCCTGCCCGAAGTCGCCGCACACCACGAGGGTTTCGTCGTACCGGCCGGCCCGCGTCATCGCCTGCCGGTACCCGAGCAGCCGGTCGACCCCCGCGGTCATGTCCTGCGGCCCGGCGACGGTCGCCACGACCCGGCGGCCGCCGTCGAGCAGCCGCTGGGTCGCCAGCCGCGCCCCGCCCTGGTTGTCGGCGTCCACGTACGGCAGCCGTCCCGTCCGCCCCGGCTGGCCCGGCCGCCCGCCGAACACCACCGGGATGCCGAGCCAGTCCAGGTCGAGCGGGCGGCGGCCGTGCATGCCGACGACGAGTGCGCCGTCGACGTGCCCGCCGTCGAGGTACCGGACCACCGGCGACTGGTAGTCGTCGGTGGCCGGCACGGTGAGCAGCACGAGCTGCACACCCACCGCGGTCAGCTCCCGGCCGACCCCGGCGGCGATCCGCGGGAAGTACGGGTCGGTGAACAACCGCGGCACTTCCTCGCAGACCACCAGCGCGATCGAGCCGGTGTGCCGGGAGCTGCTGGCCTTCGCCGCCCGCTGCCGGGCGTAGCCCAGCGCCAGCATCGCCGACTCCACCTGCTTGCGGCGTTCCGGGCTCACCCGCGGGAAACCGTTGAGCACGCGGGAAGCCGTGGCGATCGACACCCCGGCCGCCCGCGCGACGTCGGCCAGGGTGGGCCGGAACCCCGGCGATTCGACCACGGACACGGGCTCAGGCACGCTGGAGCTGGAACCGCTGGTTGGCGTTCCCGGTGAACGTCCACTGGGAGATCCGCGCGCCGTCGGCGGTGGAAACGCCCCAGACGTCCAGTGCCAGGCCGCTCAACCGGTTGACCAGGCTCACCGCGCCGCTGCCCTGGTCGACGACCCGCCACTGCTGCGCCGTGGCGTTCGTGTCGGCCTGCTGGCTGATGTCCGCGCCGCTGTTGGCGTTCGCCGCGGTCAGCACGAGCCCGCTGTGGCGCGCCCGGACGCGGTAGTAGCCGTCACCGGAGTCGACGAAGTCGAACTGCTGGCTGAGCCCGCCGTTGGCCGACTCCTGCTCGATGAGCGCGCCGGCCGCCGTCGAGGCACCGGTGATCCCGACGACCTTGTTGCTGTGCTGGGCGGTCAGCCGGTAGTTCACGCCGGTCTGGACCGGCGGCGTGGGCGGGGTGGTGGTGCCGAACTGCGTGATGAACTTCCACACCTCGCCCGAGGTCCAGGTCTGCCAGCCGCTGCCGCCGCCGTCCTTCGGGCCCGGGTCGTGCCCGCCGTCGAAGGCGGCCCAGACGACCGGGTACCCGGCCCGGCAGCCGGAGTAGGCGGTGACGATGTGGGTCCGGCTGCCACCGGCGGGCTCCGGCGGGTTCTGCGGGGTGCAGCCGTTGTTGCGCACGAACGTGTCGCGCAGGGCCCGGCCCTGCGAGATGTTCAGGACGGTGTCGCCGATGCCGTGCATGCCGATGTAGGCGACCGGCTGGGTGCCGCCGTTGCAGCCGCTGAGGTTGGCCCCGGAGTAGACGGCCACCGCGCGGAACACGTTCGCGCGGGCGCAGGCGAGGGCGTAGCTCATGGCGCCGCCGTAGCTGAAGCCGCCGGCGAACACCTGCGTGGTGTCGACGCACAGGGCACCCTCGAGCTGCTTCAGCAGGTCGTCGATGAAGGTGATGTCCTGCCCGTTCGGGTTGGCCCAGCCGTTGTTGTTGCCCTGGGGCGCCACGAAGATGGTGTTGTTGCCGGAGCTGTCGGCCAGCCGGCGGAGCCCGTAGTAGGACCAGTTGTAGCCGTCGGTCCCGCCCGAGTCGACGTCGTTCATGGTCCCGCCCAGCCAGTGGAGACCGACGAACAAGCGGTACTGGTGGTTGTTGTCGTAGTTGGCCGGGACCCGCAGGATGTAGCCGCGGTTCTGGCCACCACTGGAGATCGTGTGGTTGCCGCTCGCCAGCCCGGGTGCCTTCCCGCACCCCGCGGTGCCGGCAGCCGCGACGGCCGGTGCCGCGGCGGGGTCGGCGGCGGGGGCGGCCTGCGCGGTGCCACTCACCCCCAGCGCCAGCACGGCTCCGATCACGGCGGAGGCGAACAGGGATCTCTTCACCATCACAAAGGCTCCCTCTGCTTGTAAACAGCACTGTCTACGGACGTCGTCGTCCTCCCGGTCCGGGGGTCCTCCCGGGAGCGTAAGGGTCCACAATGGAGCGTCCGGCCGATGCGGTCACCGGCCGAAGAGCCGCCGCTGGATCTCCCGGCGGTAGTCCTCCAGGGTGTTGTCCAGGTGGACGCCGGCGGCGTGGGCCGCCGCGTCCGGGTCGCCGTCCCGGATCGCCCGGTAGATCGCGTCGTGCTCCTCGATCGCGCCCACCGCGTGCCCGCCGATCGCGCCGGACATCCCGATGATGTTCGACTGGCGTTGCAGGCGGCGGGCCTCGCCGACCGCCGCGACGAGGAACTGGTTGTGCGACGCGGCGGCGATCCCGGCGTGGAAGTCGTCGTCGCCCCGGTCGAACAGGGCGGTCTGCCCGGTCAGGTGGCCGTGCCGGCAGGTGTCGGCGGCGGCCTCGATCGCGCGCAGCTCCGCGGGGGTGGCGTTGGCCGCGGCCAGCCGGCTCGCCGCCGTCTCCTGGATCCGGCGGAATTCGAAGAGCATGTAGACGTGGTCGAGGTCGGCGGGCAGGAAGAACCCGCGCAGGCGGGAACCGCCGAGCATGCCCTCGTCGTCGGAGACATACAGCCCACGTCCTTTGTGCGCTCGCACCCGGCCGATGGCCGAGAGGATCTTGACGGCCTCCCGCACCATGGTCCGGCTGGTGCCCATCCGCGCCGCCAGCTCGTTCTCGGTCGGCATCCGGTCGCCGGGCCGCAGTTCCAGTTCGGCGATCAGCCGGAGGATCTGCTCCGCCACCACTTCGTAGCCGGGGCGGTACGGGACAGGCGGTGCTACTTCCTCGTCACGGGTCACGTAATGAGTATGACTCAGCGAGTCCGGTCAGCACCTTACCTCCTCCGGGCGCCATCCGGTCAATCTCGACCGAGGCGGCCTGAAAGTTACACCTCGGGCGCCCGCCACCGGGTCAGGACGGAGCAATGAGCCTGCTCCTCGCTTGACGCCGGGGAGACGCGCTGTTCTCATGGATCCCCGACACCACAACGGAAAACCCGTCAGGCAGCCTCGAAACTTTCGAAAGCCGCCGGCCCCGCGACGCGTCGGATGAGTCGTACACATCCTGCCCGGTCCGTCACCGGCCGGAGGCCGGTCCGGCCCCGCGCCCGGCCGGCCGGGTGCCCGGTTCCAGTACACAGTGGACGGTTGGCGCCACCCCGTCCCGGAGAGGTGCACGCCCATGCCGCCGCGCATCGCCGCCGCGCTCGTGACCGCACTAGTGGTGACCGCGCTCGCCACCCCGGCCGCCCACGCCGCGACCGTCACCATCGCCGTCGCCCCGGACGGCAACGACTCGAACCCCGGCACCCCGGCCCAGCCGGTCGCCACCCCGGCGAAGGCCCAGGAGCTGGCGCGCGCGCAGTCGGCGGCCAACGACGTCGTCGTGCAGCTCGCCGGCGGCACCTACCGGCTGACCGCCCCGCTGCGGCTCACCGCCGCGGACTCGGGGCAGAACGGCCACACCGTCACCTGGCAGGCCGCATCCGGCCAGAAGCCGGTCCTCTCCGGCGGCAGCCAGGTCACCGGCTGGTCGGTGCAGGACGCCGGCCAGAACATCTGGGTGGCCTCCGTGCCGGTGGGCGCCGACTCGAGGCAGCTGTTCGTCGACGGCGCGCTCGCCCCGCGCGCGGGGATCCCGATCTCCCGCAACGACGTGCAGTTCACCACCAGCGGCATGACGATCACCAATTCGGCGCTGAACTACCTCGCCACGCTGCCGCAGCAGAACCGGATCGAGGTGGAGAGCCAGAACTCCTTCACCGACCGGTACGCCCCCGTCGACCGCATCAGCGGCACCTCGATCGTCATGCAGCAACCCGCCTGGAACAACAACAACTGGGGCTACGACACCCTCGCGAAGCCGTTCGGCGGCGGTCAGCTGTTCCTCGAGAACTCCTACTCCTTCCTCAAGAACACCGGCCAGTGGTACCTCGACCCGCAAGCTGGGAAGCTGTACTACAAGGCGCCCGGCGGCTGGGTCCCCGGCAGCCACGACGTCGAGCTCCCGCGGCTGCAGTCACTGCTGCAGATCGGCGGCACCCTCGACAACCCGGTGCGCGGCCTCGCCTTCAAGGGCCTGAACTTCGAGCACACCACCTGGCTCACCCCCAGCACCTCGGTCGGGTACGCGAACCAGCAGACGGGCACGTTCCTCCCGGCCGCGGCCCCGATGCCGGGCGACTTCCTGACCTCCTGCCAGTCCGGCTGCCGCCAGTTCGAGGGCGCCCGCAACACCTGGGCGCAGGCACCGGCCGCCGTCCAGGTTTCGGCGGCCACCGGGATCACCTTCAGCGGCAACACCTTCACCCACCTCGGCCAGGTGGCACTGGGCATCGGCAACGACGCGAACGCGCACGCCTCCGGTGTCGGCCTCGGCGCGTCGTCGATCACCGTGGACCACAACACCTTCACCGAGAACTCCGGCGGCGGCATCATCGTCGGCGGCGTGCGCCCCGACGCCCACCACCCGTCGAACGCCGCGATGACGAACAAGGACGTCACCATCTCCTACAACACGGTGAGCCGGGTCGCCCTGGACTACCGCGAGATGGCCGGCATCCTCTCGACCTACGCGACGCACACCGTCATCACGCACAACGACGTCTCGAACCTGACCTACGACGGCATCGACGTCGGCTGGGGCTGGGGCGCCAACGACCAGGGCGGCAGCCAGGACTACCGCAACCGCGGCCTGTACGACTACCAGCCGGTGTACTCGACGCCGACCACGCTGCGGGACACCGTCGTCAGCTACAACCGGGTGCACGGCACGAAGAAGCTGATGCACGACGGCGGCAGCATCTACAACCTCTCCGCCAACCCGGGCAGCTCCATCGACCACAACCACATCTACGACAACAACCGCACGGTCGGCCTGTACCTCGACGAGGGTTCGCGGTACGTCTCCGTGTCGGCCAACGTGATCCAGGACTCCGGGGTCTGGGCCTTCACCAACGCCAACGGCAGCAACAACACCAACGACAGCACCTTCAGCGGCAACTGGTACAACGGCGGCGCGACCCAGGTGGCCACCGGCCCGCCGCACAACAACGTCCTGACCGGGAACGTCCAGGTCAGCGGCACGAACTGGCCGTCGGGCGCGCAGCAGGTCATCGCCGCCGCCGGCACCGGCGGGAGCACCACCCCGGCCGAGGGCCCGGTCCGCGCCCTCGGCAAGTGCCTGGACGTCAACGGCGTCTCCACCACGCCCGGCGCCGCGGTCCAGCTCTGGGACTGCAACGGCGGGACCAACCAGGCCTGGGCCCGGACCGCCGCGGGCGAGCTGACCGTCTACACCGGCACGCGGTGCCTCGACGCCAGCGGCCAGGGCACCACCCCCGGCACCAAGGTCGTCATCTGGAACTGCAACGGCCAGGCCAACCAGCAGTGGCAGGTCGCCGCGAATGGCAGCATCACCGGTGTCCAATCCGGACTGTGCCTGGACGTGACCGGGTCCGCCACCGCGAACGGCACCCTCGTCCAGCTGGCCACCTGCACCGGCGCGAACAACCAGAAGTGGACTCTCGGCTGACGAACAGAGGAGTTCGGCCATGGCCTCCCGCAAGCTGCTCAGAACCCTCCAAGCCGCCGTGGCGGCCGTCCTCCTGGCCACCGGCGCGGTGGCCGCCACGGGCGCCCCGGCCCAGGCCGCCACGCAGGAGGCGTGCGACCTCTACGCCGCCGGCGGCACGCCGTGCGTCACGGCGCACAGCACCACGCGTGCCCTCTTCGGCGCGTACAACGGCCCGCTGTACCAGATCCAGCGGGCCTCGGACCAGCGCTACCTCGACGTCGGCCTGCTGGCCGCCGGCGGTGTCGCGGACTCGGCCCCGCAGGTCTCCTTCTGCGCCGGCACCCGGTGCACGGTCACGAAGATCTACGACCAGACCGCCAACCACAACGACCTGCCGATCTCCTGGGGCGGGCTCTGGAAGGGCCCCGGCCCGAACGGCTCGGACGTCGGCGCGGACGCGATGGCGCTGCCGGTGACGGTCGGCGGGCACCCCGTGTACGGCATCAAGGTCACCCAGGGCGTCGGCTACCGGATCGACAACGCCAAGGGCGCTCCGGTCGGGGCCCAGCCGGAGGGGGTCTACATGATCACCTCGTCCAACTACGTCAACCAGTGGTGCTGCTTCGACTACGGCAGCGGCGAGGTCTCCCACACCGACACCGGCAACGCCACGATGAACGCCATCTACTGGGGCACCGCCTGCTGGTTCAACGGCTGCACCGGCACCGGCCCGTGGGTCGAGGCCGACCTCGAGAACGGCATGTACCACACCGGTTCCGGCTCCAACAAGGACCCGAACAACCCGGGCGTGCACCACCCGTTCGTCAGCGCGTGGCTGAAGAACAACGGCACCAGCAACTTCACCCTGAAGTACGGCGACGCCACCACCGGCAGCCTCACCACGCCGTACTCCGGCGGCCTGCCCCGCGGCTACTCGCCGATGAAGCTGGAGCCGTCGATCCTGCTGGGCACCGGCGGCGACAACAGCAACTCCGGCGTCGGCGAGTTCTTCGAAGGCGCCGTCACCAGCGGCTTCCCGACCGACGCCACGGAGAACGCCGTGCAGGCCAGCGTGATCGCCGCCGGCTACGGCAGCGGCGGCAGCAGCTCCAACACCGGTGCGGTGCACGCGGTGGGCGCGAACAAGTGCCTCGACGTCAACGGCGTGTCCACCACGCCCGGCACCGCGGTCCAGATCTGGGACTGCAACGGCGGCACCAACCAGACGTGGACGCGCACCGGCGCCGGCGAGCTGAACGTCTACAGCGGCGGCAACCTCCGCTGCCTCGACGCCTCCGGCAAGGGCACCACGCCCGGCACCAAGGTCATCATCTGGAACTGCAACGGGCAGAACAACCAGCAGTGGACGTTCACCGCGAACGGGACCGTCACCGGTGTCCAGTCCGGGCTCTGCCTCGACGTCACCGGCTCCGGGACCGCGAACGGCACCGGGGTGCAGCTGGCCACCTGCACCGGCGCGAACAACCAGAAGTGGTCACTGAGCTGAAAGGCGCTCCCCCATGTCTTCGTTCGAGCTGTCGCGGCGCCGGCTGATCGTGGTGGCCGGGGCCGCCGCGGCCGCCGGCCTGGTCCGCGTCCCCGCGGGGTGGGCCACCGAGGGCCCCAGCAGCTACACGCCGAGCTGGGCGTCGGTGGACCAGCACCCACCCGCCCCGGAATGGTTCCAGGACGCCAAGTTCGGCATCTACTACCACTGGGGCGTGTTCAGCGTCCCGGCCTTCGGCAACGAGTGGTACCCGCGGAACATGTACATCGGCGGGTCCAACGAGAACAACCACCACAAGCAGGTGTTCGGCGACCCGTCGGCGTGGCCGTACCAGAACTTCATCAACGGTGCCCGCGACAAGGCGGGCAACTGGGTGCAGTTCGCGCCCAAGCTCAAGTCGGCGGGCGGGAACTTCGACCCGGCCGAGTGGGCGCAGCTCTTCGCCGACGCCGGCGCGAAGTTCGCCGGGCCGGTCGCCGAGCACCACGACGGTTATTCGATGTGGAACAGCACGGCCAACGAGTGGAACTCGGTCAAGACCGGGCCCAAGCTGGACCTGCTGCGGCTGCACGCGGACGCGATCCGCGCGAAGGGCCTCAAGCTGCTCGCGGCGCTGCACCACGCCTACCACTTCACCGGTTACTACGACCACGTGCCGAACCAGTCCACCGAGTCGCTGCGCCGGCTGTTCGGCCAGAACGGCACGCAGGCGGAGAACCAGCTCTGGTTCGACAAGCTCCGCGAGGTCGTCGACGGCTACCAGCCCGACCTCGTCTACCAGGACTTCAACCTGACCCAGGTCGCCGAGGCGCAGCGGCTGAACTTCCTGTCGCGCTACTACAACCAGGCGGTGGCCTGGAACAAGGACGTCGTCGCCACCTACAAGGACGGCTTCGACAATCGCGGGGAGGTCTTCGACTTCGAACGCGGCGGGCCGGGCGACCTGATGAGCCCGTACTGGATGACCGACGACAGCATTTCCAGCTCCAGCTGGTGCTACACGAACGGCATCGGCTACTACTCGATGAAGGCCATCCTGCACTCGCTGCTCGACCGGGTCAGCAAGAACGGCACCATGCTGCTGAACATCGCGCCGATGGCGGACGGCACCATCCCGTCCGGGCAGCGCACGATCCTGCTCGGCCTCGGCAGCTACCTCAAGCGGTTCGGCGAATCCGTCTACGGCACCCGCGCGTGGGCGGTCTACGGCGAGGGCCCGACGAAGATGGGCGGCGGCTCGTTCACCACGCCGGTGGAGGGCACGAGGACCGACGTCCGGTTCACCCGCAGCAAGGACAACACGGTGCTGTACGTGACCGTGCTCGGCTGGCCGGGGAGCACCTTCCCGATCACGACGCTGAGTTCGAGCCGGATCAACCTGGGCAACCTGGTGTCGGCCCAGCTGCTCGGCCCGGACGCCGGCACCGCCACCACCCTGCCCGCTCCGGTCCAGGACGCCTCCGCGCTGCGCGTCCAGCTGCCGTCGGCCAACCCGCCGTTCGACGCGCCGGCGTACGTGGTGAAGCTGACGTTCTCCGGCCAGATCCCCACGCCCGGTTCCGGTCCCCTGCCGACCGGCTGGGCCCGGATCGCCAACGTCGCCACCGGTCTCGTGCTGGACAGCGGCGGCAGTGTCGCGGCCGGCTCCCCGCTCAAGCAGTGGAACTGGGACGGCAGCACCAACCTCCAGTGGCAGCTGACCGACGCCGGCGGCGGGTACGTCCGGATCGTCAACCGCACCAACGGGATGGTCGCCGACAGCCGGGGCAACACCGCGAACGGCGCCACCTGCGCCCAGACGGCGTGGACCGGAGCCACCAGCCAGCAGTGGAAGCTGACCGGCCTCGGCAACGGCCGGTACCAGGTCGTCAACCGGGCCACCGGTACGGCGCTCGACGGCATGGGCAGCACCGCCGCCGGCTCGAGCGTGGGTCTCTGGACACCCAACAGCAGCACGAACAACCAGTGGGCCATCACCGCCGTGTGACGGCCGATCCTCGAGGAGACGAGATGCGCGCACGGCTCGGGTGGCTCGCTGCCGCCGTGGCGGTCCTGGCCGGCACCATGCTGCCGGGTACCGCGGCCGCCGAATCGAACGGCGGGGTCCGGGTGATGCCCTTGGGCGATTCCATCACCGACGGCACCCAGGTGCCCGGCGGGTACCGGATCGGGCTCTGGCAGCGGGTCACCGCGGGTGGCTACCAGGTGGACTTCGTCGGCTCCCAGTACAACGGTCCCGCCTCGCTCGGCGACCACGACCACGAGGGGCACCCGGGCTGGCGCATCGACCAGATCGACGCGAACATCGTGTCCTGGCTGCGCAGCAGCACCCCGCACACGGTGCTGCTGCACATCGGGACCAACGACGTCCTGCAGAACTACAACGTCGGCGGCGCGCCCGCCCGGCTGTCCGCCCTGATCGACCACATCACCGCGACGGCACCGGACGCCGAGGTGTTCGTCGCGACGATCATCCCGATCGCCAACAGCGGGCAGGAGGCGGCGGCCCGCACGTTCAACGCCACGATCCCCGGTACGGTGCAGAGCAAGCAGAACGCCGGCAAGCACGTGCACCTGGTGAACATGCACGACGCGCTGACGACCGCCGACCTGATCGACGGTGTCCACCCGACGGCCACCGGCTACGACAAGATGGCCGCGGTCTGGTACTCGGCGCTGCAGTCGGTCCCCGGCAGCATCGGCACCCCCGGCCAATCCTCGGCGAGGCAGCTCGTCGGCACGCAGTCGAGCCGCTGCGCCGACGTCACGTCCTCCGCCGACGGCACCGCGGTGCAGCTGGCCGACTGCGCCGGAGCGCCGTGGACGCCCTCCGGCAAGCAGCTGACGACCGCGGGGAACAAGTGCCTGGACGCGTCCGGGCAGGGGACCGCCGACGGCACCCCGGTGATCATCTGGACCTGTTCCGGCCAGGCCAACCAGCAGTGGAACGTCAACACCGACGGCTCGGTCACCGGCGGGCAGTCCGGCAAGTGCCTCGACGCGACCGGGCAGGGCACCACCGCCGGGACCAAGCTGATCCTGTGGACCTGCAACGGGCAGGCGAACCAGAAGTGGACCTTGCGTGCGGCCGCCTGACCGGGAGCGCTCCCAACAAGGTAGCACCAGAGCGGCGCACTCCGAAAATTGATCACGGCGGCCCTCTTTGCACCGGCCCGTCGCTGTGGTTACATCGATACCACTTCAGATTGAGAGCGCTCCCAGAAAATGCCACAACGACGTGGAGGAGACCGATGAAACTGAGGAACGCCTTGTCCGCGGTGCTGCTCGCCGCGGCCGGGCTCGCGGCGCCGGTCGCCGTCGCCCCGGCCGCGCACGCGGACACGCTGATCTGCGACCAGTACGGCACGACCACCATCGGCGGCCGGTACGTCGTGATGAACAACCGGTGGGGCAGCAGCGCCCAGCAGTGCATCAACGTCACCGGCAGCGGGTTCCGCATCCAGACCCAGCAGGGCTCCACCAGCGGCGGCGCGCCGTTGTCGTACCCGGCGGTCTACGTCGGGTGCCACTACGCGAACTGCTCCCCCGGCTCGCCCCTGCCCCGGCAGCTCAGCCGGATCGGCAGTGCGCCGTCGTCGATCTCCTACACCTACGCCGGCGGCGTCTTCGACGCCTCCTACGACATCTGGCTGGACCCGACGCCGAAGACCAACGGGGTCAACCAGATGGAGATCATGATCTGGTTCAACCGCACCGGCGGGGTGCAGCCGGTCGGCGGCCGGGTCGGCACCACCAGCATCGGCGGGCGCGGCTGGGAAGTGTGGCAGGGCAACAACGGCGGCAACGACGTGGTGTCCTACGTGGCCCAGTCGACCCTTTCGGGCTGGTCGTTCAACGTGCTGGACTTCGTCAACGACGTCGACAACCGCACCCGCGTCGACCGGTCCTGGTACCTCACCAGCATCCAGGCCGGGTTCGAGCCGTGGAGCGGCGGGGTCGGCCTCGCGGTCAACTCGTTCTCCGCGAACGTCAACTAGTTCTCGCCGACGGCCGGGCGCCACGCGGGCGCCCGGCCGTGCGCCGAAAGTTTCGCAACGCGGAAGAATTGTAAATTACACCGGATCGTGGCCATGAATACCGGCCCCGGATACGCTGGCCAATCGAGCGGAATACGGCGCGAAATGGATTTCCGCCCCGCGGCAGACGAAGGATTCCCCGATGAAACTCGCGAAGATCGTCGCCGGTGTGCTGACGGCCTGCGCCGCGCTGGCCGTCGTGCCGGCGACCGCGGCGGTGGCCTCCGAAGCCGCCGCCGCGGTGCCGGTCATGCCGCTCGGGGACTCGATCACGCAGGGCGGCTCGATCGGCGGCTACCGCCTCGACCTCGGCGCGAAACTGCGGGCCGACGGGTACTCGGTCGACTTCGTCGGCTCGCTGGCCGACGGACCGGCGAGCATGCCCGACCGCAACCACGAAGGCCACCCGGGCTGGACCATCGCCCAGATCGACGCCAACGTCACCGGCTGGCTGAACACCTACCACCCCCACACGATCCTGCTCCACATCGGCACCAACGACATGTACGGCAGCGACCCGGCCGGCGCACCGCGGCGGCTTTCGGCCCTGGTCGACCGGATCACCAACCTCGCCCCGGGCACCGAGCTCTTCGTCGCCACCATCATCCCGATCAGCTTCGCCGACCAGACGGTCCGCACCTTCAACGCGGCGATCGCCCCGGACATGCGGGCCAAGGCCGCCGCCGGCAAACGCGTGCACCTGGTCGACATGTACCCCTCGGTCGCCGTCGCGGACCTGCCCGACGGCATCCACCCCAACGCCGCCGGCTACAGCAAGATGGCCACCACCTGGTACAACGCGCTCAAGGCGGTCCCGGGCAGCGTCGGCGGGGACCCGCAGCCCCCGACGGGCGGCGGGCCGTGCACCGCGACCCCGAAGGTCGTCGGCAGCTGGAACGGCGGTTTCCAGGGCGAAGTGACCGTCGCGAACACCGGCACCGCCGCGCTCAACGGGTGGACCGTGCAGTTCACCCTGGCGAGCGGCCAGACCCTCGGCCAGATCTGGAGCGGCACGGCCAGCGGTACCAGCCCGGTGACGGTGAAGAACGTCGCCTACAACGGCGCGCTCGGCCCCGGCGCCACCACGACCTTCGGCTTCCTCGTGTCCGGTCCCGGCGCGGCGAGCCTCGACGCGGCCACCTGCACCAGCCCGTGACCGCGCGCCCGTTCCCCACGAAATGAAGGTGTACACATGAAGACGACATCGCGGTCGTTCTCCCGAGCCGCGGCAGCTTCGGCTTTCCTGGCGGCGTCGCTCGGGGTTTCGCTGGTGCTCGCCAACTCCGCCGACGGCGCGGCCTCGACCCTCGGCGCGGCGGCGGCCCAGAGCGGCCGGTACTTCGGCGCCGCCGTGGCGGCCGGCAAGCTCGGCGACTCGACCTACGTGAACATCCTGAACCGGGAGTTCTCCATGGTCACCCCCGAGAACGAGATGAAGTGGGACGCCACCGAGCCCAACCGCGGGCAGTTCAACTACAGCGGCGGCGACCGGATCCTCAACCAGGCCGTGAGCAACGGCAAGCGGGTGCGCGGGCACGCGTTGCTGTGGTACCAGCAGGAGCCGGGCTGGGCGCAGCGCATGGAGGGTTCCGACCTGCGCTCGGCCATGATGAACCACGTCACCCAGGTCGCCACCCACTACAAGGGCCAGATCTACGCCTGGGACGTCGTCAACGAAGCGTTCGCCGACGGCGGCAGCGGTGGCCGGCGCGACTCGAACCTGCAGCGCACCGGCAACGACTGGATCGAAGCCGCCTTCCGCGCCGCGCGGGCCGCCGACCCGGCCGCGAAGCTCTGCTACAACGACTACAACACCGACGGCGTCAACGCCAAGAGCACCGGCATCTACAACATGGTGCGCGACTTCAAGTCCCGCGGCGTCCCGATCGACTGCGTCGGCTTCCAGTCCCACCTGTCCGGCAACCCGCCCGGTGACTACCAGGCCAACCTGCAGCGGTTCGCCGACCTCGGCGTCGAAGTCCAGATCACCGAGCTCGACATCTCCGGTTCCAACCAGGCGAACGCCTACGCCACGGTGACCCGCGCCTGCCTGGCCGTCGCCCGCTGCGCCGGCCTCACCACGTGGGGCATCCGCGACACCGACTCCTGGCGCACCGGCGAGAACCCGCTGCTGTTCGACGGCAACGGGAACAAGAAGGCCGCCTACAACAGCGTCCTCGACGCGTTGAACTCGGCCACGCCGACCACCCCCACCACCCCGACGACGCCGACCACCACGACCACCCCCACCACCACGACCACCACGACCACGCCGCCGCCGGGTGACTGCAGCGCCTCGGTTTCGCTGAACCAGTGGAACGGCGGCTTCGTGGCCAACCTGAAGGTCACCGCCGGGTCCTCCGCGCTGAGCGGCTGGCGGGTGACGACGAACCTGCCCGGCGGCGCGGCCGTGACCAACGGCTGGAGCGCCACCAACAGCGGCACCACCGGCAGCGTCACCTGGTCCAACGTGTCCTACAACGGCACGGTCGCGGCCGGGCAGTCGACCGAGTTCGGCTTCCAGGGCACCGGCAACGCCCAGGGCATCACGGCGACCTGCGCAGCGAGCTGACCCCGCTCCCCGACGAAGGAGAGACCATCGTGCACCACCGAAAGCGCGTGCTCGCCTGGATGACCGCGGCCCTGTGCGCGATGGCGCTCCTGCCCGGCACCGCGCGCGCCGACAACCCGATCGTGCAGCACATCTACACCGCCGACCCGGCCCCGCTGGTCTACAACGGCCGCGTCTACCTCTACACCGGGCACGACGAGGACGGCTCGACCTACTTCACCATGAAGGACTGGCGGGTCTGGTCGTCGGCGGACATGGTCAACTGGACCGACCACGGCTCGCCGATGAGCCTCGCGACGTTCAGCTGGGCCAAGCAGGACGCGTGGGCCGGGCAGGCCGTGGAGCGCAACGGCAAGTTCTACTGGTACGTGCCGGTGGTCAACCGGTCGACCGGCCGGATGGCCATCGGCGTCGGCGTCGCGGACAGCCCGACGGGGCCGTTCCGCGACGCGATCGGCCACCCCTTGGTGGAAAACGGGGAGATCGACCCGACCGTCTTCATCGACGACAACGGCCAGGCGTACCTGTACTGGGGCAACCCGAACCTGTCGTACGTGCGGCTCAACACCGACATGACGTCGTACTCGGGCGGGATCAACCAGATCCCGCTCACCACGGCCGGCTTCGGCACCCGCCCGAACGGCGGCAGCCGTCCGACGCTGTACGAAGAAGGCCCCTGGGTCTACAAGCGCAACGGCACGTACTACAACGTGTTCGCGGCCAAGTGCTGCTCGGAGTTCATCGCCTACTCGACCTCGCCCGGCCCGACCGGGCCGTGGACCTACCGCGGCACGGTCATGCCCACGCAGGGCAGCAGCTTCACCAACCACCCCGGCGTCATCGACTACAAGGGCGGCTCGTACTTCTTCTACCACAACGGCGCTCTGCCGGGCGGGGGCGGCTACACCCGCTCGGTCTCGGTGGAGAAGTTCGCCTACAACGCCGACGGCAGCATCCCGACCATCAACATGACCACGAGCGGTCCCCCGCCGGCCGACACGCTGAACCCCTTCGTGCGGCAGGAAGCCGAGACGATCAACTGGGAATCGGGGATCGAAACCGAGCCGGCGTCCGAAGGCGGCATGAACATCGGCTGGATCGAGAACGGGGACAACGTCAAGGTCCGCAACGTCGCGTTCGGGGCGGGTGCCAAGACGTTCACCGCCCGCGTCGCCTCCGCGAGCTCCGGCGGCACGATCGAGGTCCGCCTCGGCAGCGCCTCCGGCACCGTGGTGGGCCGCTGCACGGTGCCCGCCACCGGCGGCTGGCAGACGTGGACGTCGGTGTCCTGCCCGGTCAGCGGTGTCACCGGCACGCAGGACCTGGTGCTGCGGTTCACCGGCGGCAGCGGCTACCTCTTCAACGTGAACTGGTGGCAGTTCACCGCCTGAGTTCTCCACCGACCCGAAAGGACACCCGTGTCACGCCGACGATCCCGGGCGGCCGCCTCGGCCCTGCTCGCCGCGACCGGCCTCGCCGGCGCCGTCCTGGTGGCGACCCCGGCCGCGCACGCCGCGGCCGGGTGCTCGGTCACCTACACGAAAACCTCCGAATGGCAGGGCGGCTTCGGCGCGTCCGTGTCGATCACCAACCTCGGTGACGCGATCGGCGGCGGGTGGACGCTGGAGTGGTCCTTCGCGTCCGGCCAGCAGGTGGGCCAGCACTGGAACGCGACGATCACCCAGGCCGGCACGGACGTCAGCGCGAAGAACGTCTCCTACAACGCGGACATCCCCACCGGCGGCAAGGCCGAGTTCGGCTTCAACGGCTCGTTCACCTCGGCCAACCCGGTCCCGTCGGCGTTCCGGCTCAACGGCACCCTCTGCACCGGCGGCGTCGAACCCACGACTCCGACCACGCCGACGACCCCGACCACCCCCACCACCACCCCGACGACGCCGACCACCACGACGACCCCGAACCAGCCCACCACCTTCACGAACCCGGTGCTGTGGCAGGACTTCGCCGACGTCGACATCATCCGCGTCGGCAACGCCTACTACTACTCGGCCTCGACGATGCACTACTCCCCCGGCGCGCCGATCCTGCGCTCCTACGACCTGGTGCACTGGGAGTTCGCCGGCCACTCCGTGCCCACCTTGGACTTCGGCGCGAAGTACGACATGGACGGCGGCCGCGGGTACGTGCGCGGCATCTGGGCGTCGTTCTTCAACCACCGCACCAGCAACGACACGTACTACTGGGGCGGCTGCATCGACTTCGCCAAGACCTACATCTACACCGCCACCGCGGTGGACGGCACCTGGTCGAAGCACACCACGATCGACAAGTGCTACTACGACGCGGGCATGCTCGTGGACGACGACGACACCATGTACGTCGCCTACGGCAACACCACCCTCAGCGTCGCCCAGCTCTCCAAGGACGGGAAGACCGAAGTCCGTTCGCAGCAGGTCTTCCAGACGCCGTCGAACATCGGCACCCTGGAAGGGTCGCGGTTCTACAAGCGGAACGGCAGCTACTACATCTTCGCGACCCGCCCGGCCAACGGCCAGTACATCCTCAAGGCGAGCAGCCCCTGGGGGCCCTACACCGTCCAGCAGGTGCTGCTGGACCTGCCGGGCCCGATCTCCGGCGGCGGCGTCCCGCACCAGGGCGGCCTGGTGCAGACGCAGAACGGCGACTGGTACTACCTGGCCTTCGTCGACGCCTACCCGGGCGGCCGCGTCCCCGCGCTCGCCCCGGTCACCTGGACGGCCGACGGCTGGCCGAAGCTGCAGACGGTCAACGGCCGCTGGGGCACGACCTACCCGGCGCCGAACCTGCCGCCGCCACCGCGTCAGGTCCAGCCGATGACCGGCACCGACACCTTCCCCGGTCCGGCGCTGAGCCCGCAGTGGGAGTGGAACCACAACCCCGACACCACGAAGTTCTCGGTCGGCAACGGGCTCAAGCTGTCGACGGCCACGGTCACCAACGACCTGTACTCCGCCCGCAACACCCTGACCCACCGGATCCAGGGGCCGTCCTCCACGGCCACCGCCACGCTCGACCTGACGTCGATGCGCGACGGCGACCGCACCGGGCTGGCGATGCTGCGGGACTCCTCGGCCTACATCGGCGTCAAGCGCGACAGCGGCCGCAACCGGGTGGTCATGGTCAACGGCCTGACCATGGACGGCAACTGGAACACGACCGGCACCGGCACGGAGGTCGCGAGCGCCGCCCTCTCGGGCAGCAAGATCTGGCTGCGCGCCACCGCCGACATCCGCCCCGGCACCGGCCGCCAGGCCCGGTTCTCCTACAGCACCGACGGAACGACGTTCACCCCGCTGGGCTCGGCGTTCACCCTCAACAACGCCTGGCAGTTCTTCATGGGCTACCGCTTCGCCGTCTTCAACCACGCCACCCAGGCGCTCGGCGGCGCGGTCACCCTCCAGCGGTTCGACTTGACCGAGCCATAGCCTCCCGGTGGTGCCGGCCCGGCTGCTCGCCGGGCACGGTGAAGGTCCGGTCGACCTGCCAGAACGCCTGCGTCGGCGGCTCAGGCACCGGCCGGTGCCTGGCCTTCCGCAGCGGCTCGGTCCGCGGTTCCGGGTTCGTGCGCGGCGAAGGGGCTTTCTGCTCCTTCGTCGGCACGCCCGCGTAGCGCAGCCGGGGCCGCAGGTGTTCCTGCTTCATGATCACGCTGTGCGGGGCCACGTGGGTGTGCTCGCCGATTTCGGCCCCGTACAACGGAACCGTGCCGTGCGCGAGCGTCGAGTGCGCCCCGACGTGAACGTGGTCGATCTTGAGCACGCGGTCCTCGAACGTGTGCGCCTGGAACATCGCGCTCACCGTCGCGCCGTCGCCGAAGTGCAGCATGTCGGGGTCCACGACCTGGGCGAACCCTTCGCCGAGCACGACCCGCTTGCCGATGTCCATGCCGATGCGGCGCAGGTAGAGCGGCAGCATCAGAGTGCCCTCCAGCGCCGAGAGCACGCCGCCGGCGATCACACCCCAAGCGACGTAGAGGAAATCCCACCGGCTGCACCAGCAGGACCACAGCGGGTGCACGCCCGGCTTGACCCGCCCGAGCAGCCCCCACTTCAGCGCGAGGACGACCAGGCACGGCAGGAGCCCGGTCACCACCGTCACCAGGGCGGCACCCGGGAAGAGGAACGCGGCGAGCGGCAGCACCTTCGCGGCGTAGGCGATCATGACGAACCAGGCGGTCGTCACGGCCAGCGGGACGACCGGGATCGCGAACCGCAGCCACTCCCAGAACACCCGCGTGACGACCCGCGCGAACGACGGGTCGTGGGTGAGGCTCCGGTCGGTCTCCACGATTTCGCGGCGGGGCAAGAGCATCGGCGGGTGGCCGAACCACGACGTGCCTTGCCGCATGATGCGGTCGTCGGCCACCGTGCAGACGCCGATCAGGATGTCCGGTGGCAGGTTCTGCCCGGCCGGGATGACGGCGTGGTTGCCCAGGAACGTGTCGTGCCCGAGCCGGACCGGCGCGAGCGTGACCGTGCCCTGCTGGATCCGGGGGCCGCCGAGGTAGATGCCGTCGGCGAAGAAGGTGTCCGGCCCGATCTCGACCAGTTCCGGGACGACGTCGATGATCGTGCTGATCTCGCAGCCGCGCCCGACCTTCATCCCGGCCCAGCGCAGCCACACCGGCCAGAACAGGCCGCCGGAGAGCCAGTTGCCGGCCGTGGTGACCAGGCCGGTCTTGAGGCTCACCCGGATGTAGGCCGGGCTCCAGCGGCTGATGACGCCTTCCTCGACGCGCCCGAGCGCCCGGGCGCAGAACGCCTCGGCCCAGACCCCGATCAGCAGCGACAGGCAGCTCGCCAGCGCGAAGACGAGCATGAACCCCACGTGCGCCCAGGGCCGGGTGACCGCCTCCAGCAGGGCCGGGTAGGTGACGTCGAACGCCAGCACCAGTGCCACCAGGACGATCGACAGCGGCAGCGCGAACACCCAGGTGAACAGCGCGCGGGCGGCGACGGTGGCGAGCCCGTGCACGAACGGCGAAAGCATGCTGCCCGTGACGACCGGAACCGGTGCTTGCGGGGCGGGGCCGGCGTCGTGCGCCGGGACACCGTCCCAGCGCCTGCCGTCGGGCACGGCGGTCCCCGACGGCAGCGACGACAACGCGGCCAGCCAGGAGCCGCGGCCGAGGCGCGTGTTGGGGGACATCCCCGCGCGGACGTCCACGGTGGCCCCGCCGGCCACGGTGACCCGGCCGATCACCAGGTGCCCCTCGGTCAGCTGGACCAGGCCGAGCTGGGCGTCCTGGGCGACGGTGGCGTCGTCGCCGATGTCCAGGAGGTCCCAGCCGCCCTGCACGACGTCGACACCGCGGTGGATGTGCACGCGCTTGCCGATCCGGGCGCCGAGCCGCCGCAGGGCCATGTTCTGGAACTCGGTGCCGGCGATGGTGCCCCACGGCACGAACCGCAGCAGGTGCCGCACGATCCACAGACGCAGGTGGAACCCGCTCCACACCGGTACCCGCATCGGCTCGAACTTCCCGATGAGCAGCCGTTTCGCGCGCACGGCGAAGAACACCGCGACCGGCGTCCAGCCGAACGCGACGGCCACCAGCGCGACCGGCAGCAGCACGATCAGCGGGACCAGGCCGATCCGCCCGGCCAGCCACGGCAGGGCGACGAACGCGGCGAACCAGCCGATCGGCGCGGCGATGGCCAGCTCCGCGGCCAGCCACGCCGCCTGGGCCAGGGTGATGGCGACCGCGCTGCGGGCCGGGGCGGCCACCGCGTCGATCTCGTCGTGGCTCACCGGGGCGGCCAGCTGCGCCAGCCCGGACACCGTGCGGGCGCGGTAGACGTCCCGGACGGCGATGGCTTCGGTGAGCGGATTGACCCGCAGCTTGGAGATGAGCATCGCGGCCTGCAGCGAGCTGCCGCCGAGGTCGTCGAAGAAGTCCTCGTCGAGCCCGATTTCCGGCGTTTCCAGCACTTCGCGGAGGGCGGCCGCGATGAACTCCTCGGTCTCGTTCCCGGCGGGCGGGGCCGGCTCGGCGGTGGGGCCTGCCGGGTGCCGCCGTCCGGTGGCCACCACCGGGAGGTCGTTGCGACGCAGCTTGCCCCCGGCGCTGCGCGGCAGGGTTTCGACCGCCGCGAAGACCGCCGGGATCATGTAGGCGGGCAGGACCTTGCGCAGGTGCTCCTTCAGTGCGGCGCTGCCGGGCATCGGGCCGTCCGGCACCAGGTGCGCGGCGATCACCTGCCCGGCGCCCTCGCCCTGGACCCGGCAAGCCGCCTCGCGCACGCCGGGGAACCGGGCCAGCGACGCCTCGATGGCCTCGAGCTCGATCCGGTAGCCGCGCAGCTTGACCTGGGAGTCGATGCGGCCGTGGTAGTAGAGCGTGCCGTCGGGTGCGGCGTGCACGAGGTCGCCGGTGCGGTAGAGCCGCCCGAACCGCGGGTGGAGCGGGAACTTCCCGGCGGTGAGGTCCGGCTTGCCGTGGTAGCCCAGCGCCAGGCCGGCGCCGCTCATGCACAGCTCGCCCTTCTCCCCCGGCGCGACGGGCTCGAGCCGCTCGTCGAGGACCAGGGCCCGCATGCCCGGTACCGGCTTGCCGACGGCCACCGGCCGCCCCGGCACGACGTCGGCGCGCAGGCAGGTCACCGTGCACTCGGTCGGCCCGTAGCCGTTGACCATCCGGCGGCCCGGGGCCCAGCGCTCGGCGACGTCGTCGGGCAGCGCCTCGCCGCCGACGTAGAGCAGGCGCAGGTCGGGCAGCTCCCGCCGCGGGTCCTCGCACGCCGTGGCGCGCAGCAGGGTGGGCGGCGGGCAGAGCACGGTGACCCGCTCGCGCCGCAGCCACGGGACGAGGTCGGGGCCGAGCCGCGCGGTCTCGTCGTCCATCACCACGACGGTGGCGCCGCAGGCCCAGGCCATCCACGCCTCCTCGACCGAGGAGTCGTAGGCGGGCGAAGACCCCTGGGCGACCCGGTCCCCCGGCCCGAGGCCGAACTCGGCGACGTCCGACCGGATCAGGTTGACCACGCCCTGGTGGCCGATGAGCACGCCCTTCGGCTTGCCGGTGGTCCCCGAGGTGTAGATGACGTAGGCGAGCCCGGGCGGTGCGGCGGGCGTGATCATGGGCTGCGCGGCGGGCTCGGCCGGGCCGTCGACGCGCTGCACCGCCCCGGTGTAGCCGGCCCGCAGCGCCCGTTCGTGCCCCGCCTGGTCGGTGACGAGCAGCGCGGGCGTGGCGTCGCCGAGGATGTGGCCCAGCTGTTCGTCGGGGAACGACGGGTCGACGCAGACGTAGGCCGAGCCGGCCCGCAGCACGCCGAGCTGCGCCAGGTAGAGGTCCTCGGTGGCGCGGGACAGCAGGATCGCCACGATCCCCGGCCGCCGCACGGCGTGCCGCACCGCGCGGGCGACGGCCGAGGACCGGCGGTGCAGGTCGCGGTAGGTGACGGTGCGCCGCGGCCGCCCGCCCGACGGCGGGAGGTCGACGGCGATCGCGTCCGGCCACCGGCGGGCCGACTGCTCGAAGAAGTGGTGCAGGAGCGGGGCCTCGACGGTCCCGCCCGGCTGGAGTGCCTCGCTCAACTCCTCACGCCCCGACGGGTTCGGCGAGGTGGCCGTCGAGCACGGCCAGCAGGTACGGCGAGAGCAGCGCGCGCAGGTCCTCGCGCCGCTGCGGCTTCAGGTAGCGGAAGCCCTGGACGACGCGTTCGCAGCGGTCGCTGCCGCACCGGCAGTCGAACGGTTCGGCCATGTCGTACTCGGTGGTGGCGTAGTGGAAGGTGATCTCCGACCAGGCGGGGATCGGGCGCAGGCTGAGCACCGAGCGGTCGCGGATCACCGCGGCCGGCTCGCAGGCGTGGTTCATGAACCGCCAGTAGTAGCGGTCCAGCACCTCCTCCAGCGGACAGCCGGCCGGCATGTCGACGTGGCGCCGCTCGTCGAGCTGGACGGTGAAGCGCGTCGGCGTCGCCGTGAGCTCGCCTTCGAGGGTGAACAGCAGGGTGCCTGCCGGCACGGCCTGGTTGGTGACCAGCCGGTACTCACCCTCGCTGCGGACGACGGCCGCGCGCCGCGCTTCGATGATGTCAGTCATCCGTGACCTCCGGGGAAATCGATCGTCTGCCCGGACCCACGGGTGCCGGACCGGCGGAGTTCACGGCCGTCACCCGGGCGTTCTCAGGATCCTCTCAACGACCGGCTGCTAACCGATCACCGCCGAACCGGCCGCCGCCGTCCTGGCCGCCGCCGGCCGGCAGCGGTCGCTCACCCAGGGCGGCCGGCGATGAGCATGACCCGCGCGGCGGCGCCCGCATCGGCGGCTGAGGTCCCGGCCGGTGTCCCGGAGCCGGCGGGCCCCTGGACACCGGCCGACCCGCGCGGCTGCCCGAAGACCCCGGCCGCGAAGGCGAGCAGGTGCGGCAGCGTCGCCCGGGCGGTGCGCCAGGTGTGGCCGGCGCCGTCCTCGGTGTGCACCACCGCCTGCTGTCCTCGGGCCCGGAACGCCTCCCCGATCCGGCGCGCGTCGGCCACGTCGCCGGGCGCTCCCGCGCCCGCCGCGAGGAAGGCCGCGACCGGCCGCGGGAACGGCATCGTGCGCAGGTACTCCCTCGGGGTGTTGGCGCTCGCCGACGCGCCGAGCGCCTTCCCGTTCTCCGGCGTGTCGTAGGGCATGCTCAGCAGCAGCGAGCCGAACTCGGAGCTGTGCCGCAAGCCGATGTTCAACGCCGCGAACGCGCCGGCGGACATGCCGCCGAGCGCGCGGTGCCCGCGGTCGGCCAGCGTCCGGTACCGGCGGTCGATCGCGGTCACCACGCTGCGGGCCAGGTACGTCTCCAGCCGCGGCCCGCCCGGGACGTCGAGACCTTCCCAGTTGCGCCCCGGTCTGCCCGCGCTGAGGTCGACGCTCACCACGATCATCGGCGGGAGCGCCCGGTTCCGGTAGAACAGCCGCAGCGTCCCCGGGGCGTCGCCCGCCGCCAGCCAGTCCTCGGGGCCGCCGGGGCTCCCGTGGACCAGGTAGACGACCGGGTACCGGCGGTGCGCGTTGACCGCGTCGGTGTAGCCCGGCGGGAGGAGCAGGAAGTTCCGGCCGGACAGCACGGCGTTGGCCGGGTCGGCGATGACCATCCGCTCCACGAGCGGGGCGTCCGGGTCGGCCGGGTCGGCGAGCCGGATCCGCTGGGTCCCGGGCATCGACCCTTCGTCCTCGAACACCCGGCCGATCCCGTGGAAGGGGCCGCCGCCGCGCTGCAGCAGCAGCACCAGGTCCGGCCCCGAGCGCACGTAACCGACGCGGGCGTTGACCGCGGCGGTCGTGGTCAGCAGGACGCACACCGCGGTCACGGCGACGCCGCACCGCCGCGCGCCGGTGCGGCGGCGCACCAGGAAGGTGACCGCCACGCACGCGAGCGTCACCGCCGCGCAGGCGAGCCAGGTCCACGGCGACTCGAGCGGGCCGGCCTCCCTGGCGTGGCGGGCCACCTCGGCCGGCACCGACGGGCTCATCGCACGGGCCGGCCGGGCGCCCGGTCTTGCCTGTCCACAGCGGACTCCTTCCGTCTGCCCACCATCGTGGGTGCCGCCGGCGGCCCGCCGGTACCGGTGACCCGGCCCGAACTCCCCGCCGACCGGCCGGCGCGCTCCAGCCGGTCGGCGGTCGCCGGTCGCCGGGCTCCGGGTGGCGGGCCCCGGCCGGTCCCGGCGAGACTGGGCGCATGGTGCGAGTGGTCGTCGTCGACGACGAGGAGCTGGTGCGGTCGGGCTTCCGGCTGATCCTGCAGGCGGCGGGCGACATCGAGGTCGTGGCGACCGTCACCGGCGCGCAGGCGGTCAAGGAGGTGGGCCTGCAGCGCCCCGACGTCGTGCTGCTCGACATCCGGATGCCCGACGTCGACGGCCTGACCATCCTGCGGCAGCTGCGCGGGCTGGCGAGCCCGCCGGTGGTGGCCATGCTCACCACGTTCGACTCCGACGAGTACATCGCCACCGCCCTGCGCTCCGGCGCGGCCGGCTTCATCCTCAAGGACACCGCGCCGGAGCAGCTCGCCCAGCTCGTCCGCACGCTGGCCGCCGGCGGCGTCGTCCTGTCGCCGAAGGTCACCCGCACGGTCGTGGACGGCTACCTCGACTCCGGTGCCGGCTCCTCGGCGGCCGCCCAGGTCGGCGCGCTGTCCGAGCGCGAACGCGCGGTGCTCGTCCTCATCGCCGACGGGCTGTCCAACACCGACATCGCGAAGCAGATCCACGTCAGCGTCGGCACCGTCAAGGACCACGTCTCGGCCATCCTGACCAAGCTCCACGTCGGCAGCCGGGTGCAGGCCGCCCTGGTGGCCCAGCGCGCGGGCCTGCTCGCCGACGGCGGGCCGGTGTCGTGAACCGGGCGCAGACCGCGCTCGCCGACGCCGGGCTGATCGCCCTCGCCGCCCTCGACGCCGCGTTCAACCAGCCCACCGCGCCCTGGGAGATCGGCGCGGCGGTGCTGGCCGTCGGCGTGCTGCTCGTCCGGCGGCGGTGGCCCGTGCCCGCCTTCGTGCTCACCCTGCCCGCGCTCGTCCTGGTGGGGTCGGTGATCGCGACGCTCGTCGCGCTCTACGTGGTCGCCGTGCGGTACGCGAACCGGGCGCTGCTCACCGCCTGCGGCCTGCTGGCCGCGGTCGGCTACTTCATCCCGGGTCTCGAATTCGAGTACCAGCGCACCGACCTCGCGCTCACCCTCATCTACGCGACGATGACCGCGGCGGCCCCGATCTTCTTCGGCAGGCTGGTCCACGCGCGGCAGGAACTGGCGCTGCGGCTGGAGGACATCCGCCAGGCGCGCGAGCACGAGCGGGAGCTGGACGCCCAGGCGATCCTCGCCGCCGAGCGCAACCAGCTCGCCCGCGAGATGCACGACGTCGTCTCCCACCAGGTCAGCCTGATCGCGGTCCAGGCGGGCGCGATGGGCGTGTCCACCCGGGACCCGGACCTGAAAGCGGCGGCCGAGAACGTCCGGCGGCTGTCGGTGGACACGCTCGACGAGCTGCGGCACATGGTCAACCTGCTGCGCGCCTCCGGCAGCCCGGCCACCGGACTGGCCCCGCAGCCGACCCTGTCCGACCTGGACCGGCTGATCGACGGCAGCGGCATCGAATGCCGCCTCGCCGGCACCGCGCCGAGCGGGATCGACACGGCCGTCCAGCGCACCATCTACCGCACCGTGCAGGAAGCGCTGACCAACGTCCGCAAGCACGCCCCGGGCAGCACGGCGACCATCGAGTTCGCCCAGGAGGACACCGACCTCACGGTGACCGTCGCCAACACCGCGCCCACCCGGCCGACCCTGCCGCTGCCCAGCGCCCGGCACGGGCTCGTCGGCCTCCAGGAGCGCGCCGCCCTGCTCGGCGGCACGGTCCGGGCGGGTCCGCGCCCCGACGGCGGCTACCGGCTGCAGCTGCGCCTGCCGCTGCCCGCCCGGCGCCATCAGTCTCTTTAGGACAGAGTTTCTTTAGGACAGTCCTGTGTGGACTCTCCGCCGCCGTCCGAAACCGAGGTCTCATGAACGCCCTGTTCCTCGCGATCGCCGCCGCGCTGGTGGTCCGGTCGCTGCTGGCCACGCGGCTGGACCGCTGGTACCTCGGCGCGCCGCTGGTCATGGTGCTGGCCGGGGTCGCGACCGGCCTCGTCATCGAGGACTCGATCAGCGCCGTGCTCAACACCCAGGCCGTGCAGCAGGTCGCCGAGATCATCCTCGCCGTGCTGCTGTTCACCGACGCCACCGAGGTGCGCGGCGGACGGCTCCGGGGCAGCTCGCCGGGGTCGGTCGCCCGGCTCCTGCTGATCGCGCTGCCGCTGAGCCTCGGCCTGGCGATGGTGCTGGGCTGGGCGCTGTTCCCCGGCCTGTCCTGGCCGGTGCTGCTGCTGATCGCCGGGGTCGTCATGCCGATCGACTTCGCCCCGGCCGAACGGCTGGTCCGCGACCGGGCCGTCCCGGCGCGCGTGCGCAGCGTCGTCAACGTCGAGAGCGGCTACAACGACGGGATCGTCTCCCCGCTGTTCCTCTTCGCCCTCGTCCTGGCGGGTGACCAGGACCAGCACCGGACGCCGTTGGCGGCGCTGGGGACCGTGGTGCCGTTCGCGCTGAAGGCCGTCGTCGCCGGGGTGGTGATCGGCGCCCTGCTGGCGTGGCTGATGGACCGGGCGCAGCGCCGGAACTGGATGACCGGGCAGTCCTCGCGCATCGCGGTCCTGCTCGCGCCGCTGCTGACCTACACGGTCACCGTCGGCATCGACGGCAACGGCTTCGTCGCCTCCTTCGTCTGCGGCATCGCGTTCCGCTACGTGCACCGGCAGGCGCAGGCGCGCTTCCTCCGCAGCGCGCCCGCCGGGCAGCGCACCGGCGGGCTGGTCCTCGGTCCGGACCTGCGGCTGCTGGAGGACGTCACCACGCTGCTGACCACGGTCATGTGGTTCATGGTGGGCGTGTCGGCCGTGCTCATCGTCGTGCTGGGCGTCTCCTGGCAGGTGGTGCTGTTCTGCGCGGTGGCCCTCACCCTGGCCCGCGTGCTGCCGGTGTACCTGTCCCTGGCCGGCTCGGCGTTCTCGCCCCGCGAGCGGCTCCTGGTGGGCGTGCTCGGCCCGCGCGGGACGACGTCGATCGTGTTCGGGCTGCTGGCGTTCAACCGCCTGCCGGAGGGCGGGACCGCGGACACCATCCTGACGATCACGGTGACGTGCGTCCTCGGCAGCGTGCTGCTGCACGGAGCCGGCGCCGAACCGGCGAAGCGCTTCCTGCGCGAGCCGGGCCCACCGGTCGGCGCGAGCGGAGGGCAACGGCGGAAGTCCACAGCATCGCGGTGATCACGCCGGCGGCGAGGGTGAGGCTGCCGGCCCGGCCGCCGCTCATCGCCCAGGCGTTGCCGAGCAGGAGCGCGGTCCCGGCAGGAGCCCGGCCGCGACCGTCCCGGCGCCGTAGGCAGCAAGCAGCCGGGACACCGCGCCGACAGCGGAGCCGCGAGGGCGAGGCAAGTCAGGCGCGCGGAGCCGGCGCCGAACCGGCGAAGCGCTTCCTGCGCGAGCCGGGCCGGGCGGTCACCGAGACCGGGCAGGCCGGTCCTTCCGGGGCCGGTTTGGGCGGTTTCAGAAGGTGACGCCGGCTTCGGCGGCCGCGTCGTCGTCGAGGAAGTCCTGCTCGATGCGCGGGGAGGCGTGGACGCACATCATCCGCAGCGGCTCGGGGCCGACGGCCCGGAACGCGTGCGCGGTGCCCGCGCCGACGACCACGACGTCGCCCCGGCTCGCCAGGCCCTCGCCGTCGGCGGTGCGGAAGAGCGCCTGGCCGGCGAGCACCACCCAGGTCTCGGAGTACGGGTGGACGTGGGCGTCCGGGCCCTGGCCTTCGGTGTTGTGGACGTGGAAGAAGGAGATGCCGGAGCCGTAGGCCTCGCCTTCGAACCGGGCCGTGCGCCCGCTGCCGATGCGCAGGTCGTCTTCCTTCGCGATGACCACCATGGGGGATCCTTTCCGGTCGGTTTTCGTTCCGGAGGTGATCTTCGGGCGGGCAGGGGTCCGGGGGCATCCGTGGTGACCACGGAATCCACCACGGACATCGGGCACGGGTGGGGCATACTCGGGCCATGCCGACCGCGCCGACGATCTCGCAGCGCGAGGTACTGCCGGCGCCGGCGGACCGGCTGACCAACGCGGAGATCGGCACGGGCCTGGCCGGCCGCCTCCCCGAAGCGGGCGCGGCGTTCACCCCTGGCCGGTTCAACGGCTACGCGGCGGAGCCGGCTGCGGTCTTCGAAGCGCAGGCACCGTGACCGGCGACCGGCTCCTGGAGGTCCTCCGCGACCTTCGGGCGGCAAGCACGGCCGAGGGCCGGTGGCGGCTGAGCGGGAAGACCTGGCACGCGATCGTGACCGTCGAACCGGACCGCTGGCTCGGCGTCGAGTTCGAGGCTCGCGACCCGGTGACCGGCCGCCGCGCGACCTACGACATCGACACCGATCTGTACGACATTTCGCGGGAAGACCAGCGCGAGTTCGCCGGGGCGATCGAACGCGACATCATCGAATTCCTCGGGAACCTGGAAAAGGGCGCGGTGCTGCGCGGGACCGACGGGGCGAAGTTCGTGCTGGTGTTCCCGTTGGACGGTGCCTACGTCCGTGTGGTCCAGGGCCGCTTCCTGACGAAGGCTTCGACGCACCCCGACCTCACCGCGGCCCGGACCGGCGACGGCGGCTACGTCCCCCTGGACTGAAGGCACCGCGGCGTTGGTGCGGGGCGGCCTCGGCGCGGGCGAACCGGCCACCGTCGCCGGGCGGATCTTCCCCGGCGTTTGTCCGCGCCGTGAGCGGGTACACCCGGGTCGTGATTGCGCTGCGGCGAACCCGGCTCTGCGCGGTGGCCGCCGTCGTCGCGGTCGCGGCACTGACGGCGGCCTGCGGCGCCGACCCCCGGGCCGAGACCGTGCACGCCGGGCGGGAAATCCGCGGCCAGCTCGAACTCCTGCGGCTCGTCGTGACCGCCGACCGGGCCGAGGTGCCGCCCGTGCCCAGCCTCTCGGTCACCGTCCGCGACGCGGCCGACGAACTCGGCGCGGCCGGCCAGGACGTCGGCGCACTGACCGACGACCGGGCCCGCGCTGCACTGGCGTCGATCACCGACCGCGCGGTCGCGGTGGCCCACCGGCTCGACGACGGCCTCGGCGACGGCACCGACGCGGGGCTCGACGAGATCGACGCCGAACTGCAGGGCCTCATCGGCGAGCTGGCCCGCTGGGGCGTGACCTCGTGAGCAAGAAGTTCCTCGCTGTCACCCTCGGGATCCTCACCGCGGTCGGCGGGTTCGTCGACATCGGCGACCTCGTCGAAAGCGGCGTCGTCGGCGCCCGCTACGGGATGGCGATGGTCTGGGTGACCGCCCTCGGCGTGCTCGGCATCTGCGTCTACGCCGACATGTCCGGGCGGGTCGTGGCGGTGTCCGGGCGCCCGGTGTTCGACCTGATCCGCGAACGCCTCGGCCCGCGGATGGCGCTGCTCAACCTCGCCGGCTCGTTCCTCATCACGCTGCTGACGGTGTGCGCGGAGATCGGCGGCGTCGCGATCGTCATCGAGCTGGCGTCCGGGGTCGACCGGCTCGTCTGGGTGCTGCCGATCGGCGTGCTCGTCTGGCTGGTGGTCTGGCGGGTCGGCTTCGAGCGGATGGAAACCGGGTTCGGCCTCGGCGGGCTCGCCATCGGCGTGTTCGCCGTGGCGGTGTTCTTCCTGCACCCGGACTGGTCGTCGCTCGGCGCGCAGGTCGCCGGGCTCGCCCCGCCGCCCGACCAGGCGCTGCCGACCTACGCCTACCACGCGGTGGCGCTGTTCGCGTCGGCGATGACGCCGTACGAGGTGTTCTTCTTCTCCTCCGGCGGCGTCGAAGAAGGCTGGACGGTCAAGGACCTGTCCGTCCAGCGCGCCAACGTGCTGCTCGGGTTCCCCCTGGGCGGGCTGCTCGCCGTGGCCGTGATGGCGTGCGCGGCCACCGTGCTGTTCCCGGCCGGGGTCGACGTCAGCCAGGTCAGCCAGATCGTGCTGCCGGTGACGCTCGCGCTGGGCACCGCGGGCCTGGTGATCGTCCTGATCGGCATCTTCGCCGCGACGTTCGGCGCGGCGCTGGAGACCGGGCTGTCGTCGGGGTACATGCTGGCGCAGTACTTCGGCTGGGACTGGGGCAAGCGCCGCGCGCCGCGCAACGCCGCCCGCTTCCACCTCACCGTCGGAGCCGGTCTGCTGGTCGCGGTGCTGGTGGTGCAGACCGGCCTCGACCCGGTCGGCCTGACCGAGATCTCGCTGATCTTCTCCGCGGTGGCGCTGCCGCTGACGTACCTGCCGGTGCTCATCGTCGCCAACGACCGCGAGTACCTCGGCAAGCACGCCAACGGTCGCTTCAGCAACGTCGTCGGGTTCGGCATGCTGGTCGTCATCGCCGTCGCGGCGCTGGTGGCGATCCCGCTGATGATCTTCACCGGAGCCGGCCGATGAACCCCGACCTCGGCCCCATCGATCTCGGCGACGCCCTGCTCGACCGGCAGATCATCGGCGAAGACGGCACGGTGGTCGGCAAGGTCGACGACCTCGAATTGCGGGCGGAGGGCGGGACGTACGTCGTGGACGCGCTGCTGGTGGGTCCCGAAGCTCTGGCCGACCGCCTCGGCGGCCCGATCGGCAGGCTCCTGCGGCACCTCGGCCGCGGCTTCCGCGCCCAGGCGCCGCAACGCATCCCGCTGAACGCCGTCCGCCGCATCGAACCGACGATCGTGGTGACGACGGCCGTCGCCCAGGCGACGGACAGCCCGTCGGAGGACTGGCTGCGCCGCCGCATCATCGGCCGGATCCCGGGAGCGAACCGTGCGAGCCGGTGAGCTGATCGGCCGCCCGGTCCGCGACGCGGCCGGCCGCGACCTCGGCGCGATCCGCGACCTCCGCGCGGAACCGGCCCCGGGCGCCGACGGGCTGCCGCGGCTGGTGGTGCGCGGGGTGATCGTCGGGCGCACGCGGGTCCGGTTGTTCGGTTACCAGCGGCACGACCAGCGGGGGCCGGCTCCGCTGGTGGCCCTGATCCGCCTGCTGCACCGGCACAGCCGGTACGTGGCCTGGGAAGACCTGGACCTGTCGGACACCGAGGTCCGCGTCCGGCGGCGGTTCGAGGAGCTGGGCCCGCTCGATCGGCACTGAGCGCGGGTCAGTGACCTCCGGGGCCGCAACTGTCAGGGCAAGCCGGCGAGATCGGCCAGCAGGTTCATGTGGTGGTCGAAGTACTCGGCGCGCGCCCGGACCATGTCGTCGAGCCGGTGGAAGACCTCGAAGTTGACCTGGCCGAACAGGTGCGTCCACGCGAGCAGCGCCCGGTCCAGGCGCTCCTCCGGCAGCTCGGTGGCCACCTCGTCGATCAGGCGCCGCAGGTCGGCGCGCACGGGCCCGGGCAGCGGGCCGCCGGGCGGGCTCGCCTTCTCCGGCAGGTCGCCGACGATGGCGGCGAGCAGCAGGACCACCTTCGACGCCGGAGCCACGGTTTCCGGCGGGGCCGCGTAGCCGGGCACCGGACTCCCGTACAGGAGACCGTATTCGGCCGGGTGCGCGAGCGCCCAGGACCGCACCGCGTGGCACACCGCCAGCCACCGGCCGCGCAGGTCGTCGCGCGGGAGCGCGGCTTCAGCGTCTTCGGCCGCCGTGCCCAGCCCCTCGTAGGCGTCGAGGATCAACGCGGTCAGCAGGGCGTCGCGGCTCGGGAAGTACCGGTACAGCGCGGACGGGACGATGTCCATGTCCCTGGCCACGGCCCGCAGCGACAGGTTCGCGCCCTCCGCGGCGAGGCGGCGGCGGGCCGTTTCCTTGATCTCCTGGTGCATTTCCGACCGGACCCGGGCGCGCAGTGAAGAGGCGGACATGCCCCCAGTGTCGCACAAGGCGAGAACACCCGAACTTGCCGAGAACAGTGTTCTTGACAGGTCTCTCCCCTGGTCAGTACGGTGTTCTTGTTCGAGAACACTGTTCTCGCCTGGGTGGAAAGGTGGTCGTCATGTCCCTGCACGTCGTCGTCGGAGCCGGCCCGGTCGGTTCGGCCACCGCCCGCTTGCTCGCTTCCCGCGGCGAAGAAGTTCGCCTGCTCACCCGCAGCGGCCGCGGTCCGGAGGTCGACGGCGTCGAGCGCGTCGCCGCGGACGCCACCGACTCCGCCACCCTCGCGAGGCACACCGAAGGCGCGGTCGCGCTGTACAGCTGCGGCGGCCCCGCCTACCACCGCTGGAGCACCGGCTGGCCGCCGCTCGGCGCGGCGCTCTTGCGGGCGGCCGAGGTGAGCGGCGCCGTGCTCGTCACGACCGGCAACCTGTACGCCTACGGTGCCGTGGACGGCCCGATCACCGAGCAGCTGCCGATGCGGCCGAACTCGGTGAAGGGCGCGGTGCGGGCCAAGCTGTGGGCGGACGCGCTGGCCGCGCACGAAGCCGGCCGCATCCGCACGGCCGACGTGCGCGGGTCCGACTACCTCGGCGCGGGCGCGCTGTCGTTGTTCACCGCCGTGGTCCTGCCGAAGGTGCTCGCCGGCAAGCGGGCCTCGCTGCCGGCCGACCTGGACGCGCCGCACAGCTGGACCCACGTCGGCGACGTGGCCCGCACCCTGGTCGCGGTCGCGGCCGACGAGCGGGCCTGGGGCCGGCCGTGGCACGTGCCGACCGCACCGGCGGTGTCGATCCGCCGGCTCGCCGAGCGCGCCGCGGAACTGGCGGGCGCACCGGCGCCCCGCCTCGCCGTGCTGCCCGGCTGGGCGCTGCGCCTGGCCGGGCTCTTCGACCCGATCGCCCGCGAGACGGTGGAGATGCAGTACCAGCTGCGCCGGCCGTTCGTCCTCGACTCATCGGCCGCGACGGCGGCGTTCGCCATCGAGCCGACCCCGACCGACGCCGCACTGAAGGAGACGATCGACGGGCTGCGGGAACCCGCTCGCGCCTAGACGAGTGATGCGTGAGTCCGGTTGGTGGTCGGGCGAAGCCCAGAAATCATGGAGCTGGGTGGTCATCCCGTCGCCTGAGGCCGTCAAATCACTTTGAGCCGGGCCCGCAACCC